>MERZ01000028.1 GCA_001770785.1 Burkholderiales bacterium RIFCSPHIGHO2_12_FULL_61_11 | reverse complement strand
AACACGGACTGCGAAACGCCAAACCGCGCGATGCGGACGCTGACAGCCAAGCGGATACCGATTAGGCTGCAGCTTCGCATGCCGCCTACTCGCGGCTTACTCTTTTTGCGCTGCTTGCCCGCGCGCTGCTGCTGCCTCGCGCAGCTTGTCTTTCTTGCTCGGGCGCTTGCCCTTGATGCCGCCGTTCGATGACGGTGCGCTTGCGCTGGTCGCTCCGGATTGAACCGGCTCAAAGCCTGCAACTTGCTCACGCGCCACGCTCAGGCGCTGGCGTTTTTCGATAAGCCGGAAGTGCGCTTCTGTGTCCGCACTGACAAAACTGATGGCCATGCCGCTCTCGCCGGCGCGGCCGGTGCGGCCAATGCGGTGCGTGTAGTCAACGGCTGAGCGCGGCAGGTCGTAGTTCACCACCACCGGCAATTGGGTAATGTCGATGCCCCGTGCGGCAACATCGGTGGCGACCACCACCTGCAGGATTTTCATCTTGAAATCGAGCAGCACCTGGCTGCGCTTGCCCTGGCTCAGTTCGCCATGAAAGGGTTCGGCCTCGATGCCTGCCTTGCGCAGCTTGTCGGCCACGATTTCGGCGGCGTGCTTGGTCGCCACAAACACCAGCACCCGACTCCAGCCCTCGCTTTGCACCAGATGGCGCAGCAGCTGGGTTCGCCGCGGAGCATCCACTTCAATGGCGCGCTGCGCAATGTCGGGCGCAGTCTGCTCTGCCATCGGCACTTCAATGCGCAAAGGCTTATGCAGCAGGCTGGCGGCCAGCGCCTCGATGGCAGGCGGAAACGTTGCCGAGAAAAACAGGTTTTGCCGCTGCGCTGGCAGCAGCCCGAGAATGCGGTCGAGCTCCTCGCCAAAGCCCAGGTCCAGCAGGCGGTCGGCTTCATCCAGCACCAGCGTATGCACCGATGCCAGGGTCAGCGCGTTGTGGTCAATCAGGTCAATCAGGCGCCCCGGCGTGGCCACCACGATGTCGGCGCCGCCACGCAAGTTCATCATTTGCGGATTGATGGACACGCCGCCAAACACCACCGCAACCTTCACCTTTTTTGGCAGGTAGTTGGCCAGGCTGACAATGGATTCACCCACCTGTGCCGCCAGCTCTCGCGTAGGCACCAGGATCAAGCAGCGGACGGGCCGCGGCGCTTGCAAAGGTGCCTCGGCCAATTGCTGCAGCAGGGGCAGGGCAAAAGCGGCCGTTTTGCCAGAGCCGGTTTGAGCCGAGCCCACTACATCACGACCCTGCAAGATCGCCGGAATAGCCGCCGTCTGGATGGCCGTGGGCGCAACGTAGCCCTTTTCGGCAAGGGCACGCAAAAGGGTGGGCAACAGGCCCAGTGAAGAAAATGGCATGAGCAGAAGGCTTCAGGAAAAGGAGAAGGGCGGGCGCAAGGCATTTTTCGAGGAGACTTGCGGTAGTGTGTTGAAAAATGGGATGACTGATAAAAAGTGCGATCAAAACGAAGCGCACATCGTGCTGGAGATGCGCTGCCGCCCGGACGCCAAGTTTAAGCGCAGGGCTTGACGCTCGCCATGATGGGATAGCTGCTATAAAACAAGGAGCATCTTAAGCCGGTATGACTTCAAGAATGTCCGGATCCGCTTGTCAGGCGCTTGCATTTTTCGAAGAAATCCCCAGTTTTAGAGCACCACCGAAACTCGTTTTTCTACTTCGAAACTGGCCAGACCCCATGCGCTGGTCGAGCTTTCAATCCTCACGCAAGGTACACCATGACTGATTCTTTGCACATTGTCTGCCCGAACTGCCACACCACCAACCGCGTAAAACGCGGCGATCTGGTCAAGGCACCCAGTTGCGGCAGCTGCCATCAGCTGTTGTTTACGGGCCATCCGGCAGGGCTGGATGAAGCCGCGTTTTACCGTCAAATTTCGCACAGCCAGATCCCGGTTCTGGTCGATTTCTGGGCACCATGGTGTGGCCCCTGCATGCAGATGGCGCCCGCCTATGAGCAGGCTGCAGCGCAGCTGGAGCCCGAAGTTCGCGTGGCCAAGGTCAACACCGAAGAGGCACAGAGCCTGGGTGCGCGTTTCAATATTCGCAGCATTCCGACGCTGGCGCTGTTCGCAGGCGGCCGTGAAGTGGCGCGCCAGCCCGGTGCCATGAGCGCTCCAGACATCGTGCGCTGGACACGCTCGCACATGCCCTGAATGATCGCCTCCGGGGCAAAACAAAAAGTTGATTACTGCGGGTTACGGCCTGCGTAGGCCAAGCCCCGTTTGACGCCCTCAAACCACAGCAGACTCAGCAGGGCCACACCCACGCCGCTCAGAAGCGGCAGGCGTCAAGGGTCCGAACGCGAACAGCCGGCTGATTCCGGGAATGCCGAGCACGGCACCCAGCAAGGTCAGAATGGCCACGCTGATCCAGCCGTTGACGCCGTCCCCGGTCATCGCGACGACTTCCCCGCAGGCCCGAAATGCCCGCACCAGACGCAGTTTTTGTTCCGGCTGGATACGACAGAAGACAGGCGTGTCAGCGAGCCGCGCGCGCAAGTCACTGGCCATTGCGCCCAAGAGTTTGCGCCGAACGGCGCTGTGCTTCAGGTCATATGCCGATCGGTGCATCGACGGCGCGTGGTTCACCCGGGTGTCCCCCCAAGCTGAGCGGAATCGACAGGAAGGCGGCGAAGATGACTGGCAGCAGTGCGGCGCACACGACACCCAGGTATTGGCGGATGAAGAGGCGGAGGACAGGATGCATGGCAGGGTTCCTTTCTCGCGGTGAATGGATGGCTGCAATCCTGACCACCGCAACTTAAGCCGGTCTGAACAAGCGTATCGCCGCTTAAGAAAGCTCTAAGAACCCGGTCGCATCATCAAGGCCAAGGGGGTCACCATGATCATCAAAACCAGGGAGTCACCATGAACCCGTCAACTCTGCATCCGTCCTCATTTCGATCCATCATCGCCGCTCTCGGGCTGGCTGGTGCCGCCCTTGCACCTGCCGCCCAGGCGGCCACTCCGGCCGAACTGCTGTCTGGCTACACCGCCCAGGCGGGCTCACCTGCCGTGCCGGCCCGCGGGCAGCAACTTTTTACCACCCGCCAGGGCCGCGAATGGAGTTGCGCCTCGTGCCACGGCGCCGTGCCGATCCCGACAGGCAGGCACGCCTCCACCGGCAAATCAATAAGCGCGATGGCGCCGGCCTTCAACCCCACGCGTTTTACCGATGCAGCCAAGACCGAAAAATGGTTCCGCCGCAACTGTAATGACGTGATGAGCCGCGAGTGCACCCCGGCCGAGAAGGCCGATGTGCTGAGCTGGCTGCTAACGCTCAAGCCTTGATGGTTTTTTACTTTGGTTAGCTTTAAGAAGAATTTCTCATGTCATTTCAACTGAGTTCCCTTGTTGGCCGCCTCGCTTTCGGTTTGATTGCGGCAAGCGGCATCAGCCACCCGGCCATGGCGGAAAGCAATGGGCGTTATGTGCCCTTGTTGCCTAAATACAGCCAAGAATGCGCGGCCTGCCATATCGCTTACTCGCCCACCTTGATGCCAGCGGCTTCCTGGCGGCGGATCATGAGCAACTTGCCAAATCACTTCGGCACCGATGCTTCGCTGGACCCGGCAACGGTGAAAGAGCTCTCAGGCTGGATCAATTCGCATGCCGGGACGTACAAGCGGGTCAGCGAGGAACCGCCGCAAGACCGCATCACGCGCACGGCATGGTTCATTCGTAAACACGATGAAGTCTCCGCCGCCGCATGGAAACTTGCCGCAGTCAAGAGTGCTTCGAACTGCATCGCTTGCCACACTTCTACTGCCGAAAAAAGGTGACTTCAATGAACACAATGTCCGCATCCCCCGCTAAGGCAAACGCAACCGAGCCCGCGACTCGAAAAATTCTGGTGTGGGACGCGCCGGTTCGCGTCTTTCACTGGCTGATGGTGCTGAGTTTTGCGGGCGCTTACCTGACCTGCGAGGGTGAAGCCTGGAAGCTGGTGCACATCACGCTGGGCTACACCATGGCCGGTCTGGTGGGCTTTCGCATCGTTTGGGGCTTGATGGGAACTCGCTACGCGCGCTTCTCGACTTTTGTCCGTGGCCCCAAGGCGGTGTCTCGCTACGTCGGAACCCTGCTGCGCGGCCAGCCCGAGCATCACCTGGGCCACAACCCGGCGGGTGCAGTGGCAATCGTCCTCTTGCTGGTTCTGACACTGGTCGTTGTCGCTACCGGGTGGGCGTCCTACAACGAGTTGGCGGGTGGCTGGCCAGGAGAAGTTCACGAGGCGGCCAGCGGCTTCATGCTCGGCGTTATCGGTGTTCACGTTGCGGGCGTCGTTGTCGCCAGTTGGCTGCACAAGGAGAACCTGGTCGGCGCGATGATCCACGGGCGCAAACCGGGTTTGCCGCAAGAGACGGTGCGCAGCGCGTGGCGAACCGTTTCGGTGCTGATGCTGGCGGCCGTGCTGAGTTTCTGGTGGATGCAATGGCAGAATGCGCCATCGGCCGGTGGCCTTGCCGATCGATCGGTGGCATCGGCAAAAGCCGGTGGCCCTGATCGGGATGAGGACTGATGACACCCTCATGGGACAATCCGGATCATGCGCATTTTGCTTGCTGAAGACGATCCGCTGTTAGGTGACGGCCTGCAAGCCGGCCTGCGACAACTCGGCTTTCAGGTGGACTGGGTACGTGACGGCGAGGCGGCCGAGCGCGAGTTGCGCGCACAAGCCATGCGGTGGCCGTGCTTGATCTGGGGCTGCCGCGCAAGGACGGCCTGGCCGTGCTGGCGGCCATCCGACTGGCGCGCATCGCCACACCGGTGCTGGTGCTGACCGCGCGCGACGCCGTGCCGGACCGCATCTGCGGGCTCAACATCGGCGCCGATGATTATGTGGTCAAGCCGGTCGACCTGCATGAGCTGGCCGCACGCCTGCGCGCGCTGGTTCGCCGCGCCCATGGTCAGCCGCGGGAGAGCCTGACCGCGCAGGAAGTCGTCCTCGATCCGGCAGCCCGTTCGGTGCAACAGTCGGGCGAAGCCGTCACGCTGTCGACCCGCGAGTTTGACCTGCTGCAGGCATTCATGCTGAATGCCGACCGCGTGCTCTCGCGTGAACAGCTTGAGCAGCAGCTCTATAGCTGGGGCAAAGAGGTGGAAAGCAACGCTGTCGAGGTGCACATCCACAATCTGCGGCGCAAGCTCGGCCCCGCGCTGATCCAGACGGTGCGTGGCGTCGGCTACATGCTGCTGCGTGACGCACCCAAGCCATGATCAAACCGCCGCGTTCGCTGCAGGGCCAGCTGCTGGCGCTGGTGCTGGCCGTGGTGGTGGGCGTCTGGCTGGCTACGGCGGTGTTGACCTGGTTCGACGCGCGTCACGAGCTCGATGAGTTGCTTGATGGCTACCTTGCGCAGGCGGCCGCGCTGCTGGTGGTGCAACAGCTGCCAGAGATCGGGGACGAAGACCACGGCATCGATGCGCCCACATTGCACCGTTATGCGCCCAAAGTCGCGTTCCAGGTTTTCCAC
>MERZ01000027.1 GCA_001770785.1 Burkholderiales bacterium RIFCSPHIGHO2_12_FULL_61_11 | reverse complement strand
CCACGCTGGGCGGCACCACGCTGGAGCAGATTCGCGCCGCCGGCGCATCAAGCTTCACCATCGGTGTTGGCGAGCAGACGCGCGAAGGCGCGGAGGCGCTGCAGACCATTGCCGGGACGCCCTTGGAAATCTTCGAGCGCCTGACCGGGCTGGAGGTGAACGACCGCCTGCTGCAACGCCTGGCGCAGCTCTCCGGCCATGCCGTGCCGGCCAAATACCGGCGCCAGCGCAGCCAGCTGCTCGACGCCATGCTCGACGGCCATTTCTACACCGGCGGCGTCAAGGTGGCGATCGGGGCCGAGCCCGACTTGCTGCTGGCCGTGGGCGGTCTGCTGCACGAGATGGGGGCCGAGCTGCGCTGCTGCGTCAGCACCACCAAGTCCTCTGCGCACGCCCTGCTGCCGGCCGAGCAGGTGGTGCTGGGTGACCTGGAGGATCTGGAGCGTGGCGCGGCCGATTGCGATCTGCTGATCACGCATTCACATGGCCGTCAAGCCGCGGAGCGTCTGAACAAGCCCTTGCTGCGCATCGGCTTTCCGGTGTTTGACCGCATTGGCAATGCGCACCGCCGCATGGTGGGCTACCGCGGCACCATGGACCTGATCTTCGAGATTGCCAACCTCATGATTGACCGGATTGAACACCACCATCCGGGCGACTGGCCGCTGACGCCCGAGGCCCGGCGCGCGGCGACCGGTGTGCCAATCGCCGATTCAACCCTCACCCCCACGAACCTGGCCACGGCCAGTGCCTGACTCAACTTCAACCCAGGAGTGCCTTATGAAAATTGCCTTCGCTACCCAGGACAAAGAGCGCGTTGACGCGCACTTCGGCTGGGCCAAGAGCATCGTTGTTTATGACGTGTCGCCCGAGGGGCGCCGCTTTATCGAGAGCTTCGACTTCGGCGACAAGCTGGAGGAGGACGGCGACGAGGACAAGCTTGCCCCCAAGCTGGAGGCGATCAAGGATGTCGCCATTCTCTACGTGGCCGCCATTGGTGGCTCCGGCGCGGCGCGCGTGGTGGCGATGAAGATTCACCCCATCAAGGTGCCTCAGCCCGAGTCGATCGCCGAGATTCTGGAAAAACTGCAAGTCGTGCTGCAGGGCACGCCACCGCCCTGGCTGCGCAAGGCGCTGGCCAAGGATGGGGAACGCGCTTTCGACTTTGAAGAAGATGAGGTAACACCATGACTGAAGAATCCACCGTTGTTGAGGCCCCCGCCAGCGACGAGACCCTGATGGCATTGCCCTTTGTGCAGCAGTTGGTCAAGCAGCTGCGGGCGCAGGACATCCACGGCACCTGGGAAGGTAAAACCGACCTGGAATTGTTGAAGCCCTACATCCACACCGCAGAGGAGCGGCGCGCCTTGCCGATCCTGGGCGACCCGGACCCCGAGACGCTGTGGCATCTGGAGATTTTCTACAACGCGATTGCCGTGGCGGTCGAGCGCGAAACCGGTCAGATGGTCTCACCCATGATGAAGATGAGCCACGAAGGTTTTGGCCGCATGGTCTTGATCGCGGGCCGCCTGGTGGTGGTCAACAAGCAGCTGCGCGACGTGCACCGCTTCGGCTTTCCGTCGTTGGCCAAGCTGGCCGATGCGGGGAGCAAGTTCTTTGACGAAGCGGTGAGCATGATCAGAACCTATCCGGCTGTTGCGCAATACGGAGCCTGACCATGAGTACCGATGCCGACGAACTCAAGGCGCGCCTGAAGAAACTCAATGCGCGAGCCACGCAGGCCAAGATTGACCTGCATGACCTGTCCGAGGAGCTGCCCACCAACTGGGAAAAGATTCTTGAAATCGCCCAACACTGTCACGACGCCCATGCCGCGCTGATGGAAACGCGCAAAGCCGCCGCCGCATCAGCATCTTGAAAGCCTCCTACGACGGAGAACCAGCCATGATCAACACCTTTAACGTCACCCTGCCCAGCGGCGCCACCTGGACACCGACCTTTGTGGCGGCCCTGAACGAAGAAAAATGCATCGGTTGCGGTCGCTGCTTCAAGGTCTGCCCGCGTGGCGTGCTCGAACTTGTTGGCCTGAATGAGGACGGCGAGCGCATTCGTGTGGACCTGGACGACGATGACGACGAGGAATACGAAAAGAAGGTCATGACGATTGCCCACCAGGAGCTGTGCATCGGCTGCACCGCCTGTTCCAGGATTTGCCCGAAAAAGTGCTACAGCCACGCGGCCGCACTGGTGTGAGCCACCATGGATGCGCATATGGTTCCGACACCTGACTGGAATGCGCTGTCCGGGCGGATGGAGGCCCGGCGCGACGAAATTGTCGATTTGATGAGCCTGCTGCGCGACCATGCCGATCCGGCGGCAGGTTCCGCCGCGGCAATGGACACGGTTGCCTGGGCCATCGCTTGCGCCAGCCTGGGGGAAAACCATTTGTGGCAAGACCTTGGACTGCCTTCG
>MERZ01000026.1:2484-4082 GCA_001770785.1 Burkholderiales bacterium RIFCSPHIGHO2_12_FULL_61_11 | reverse complement strand
CTGATCGATGCGGTGACCGAAGCCATCGTGGCTGTGCAATTCGGGCAGATGGGTGTTGGCCAGCCGTGCATGGGTTTGCATGTCGGCACGGCCCAGCGTGGCACCCAGCGCGCTGAGCTCGGTCGTGTCGAGTTGCGGCGCGTTGAACTTCAGCGCGGCGAGCAGCGGCCGGTTGGTTTCGAACAGGTTGTAGTCGACCAGCGGCTCGGGCTGGTTGAAGACCTCGTGCGTGATGTTCATGGCGACCTCCTGTTGGTGCCCAACGGCGCCAGTTATATCAGCTTGACCAGTTGCTTGCCAAAGTTTTTGCCCTTGAGCAGACCCAAAAAGGCTTCGGGCGCGGCTTGCAGCCCCTGCACCACGGATTCACGCGGTTTGAGCTTGCCGGTGGCCACCAGCGTGCCGAGTTCCTTGAGCGCTTCGGGCCAGACTTCCATGTGCTCGCTGACGATGAAGCCCTGGATTTTGAGCCGGTTGGTCAAAATCAGCGCCGGGTAAGCCATTGGCACCGGCTGGCCGTCGTAGCCGGCGATCATGCCGCACAGCGCGATGCGGCCAAAGGCGTTCATGCGGGAAAGCACGGCGTCGAGCACCATGCCGCCGACGTTTTCAAAATGGCCGTCGATGCCATCGGGGCAGGCGTCCTTGAGCGCCTTGGAGAGCGACGCTGCATCCTTGTGCAGCTTGTAGTCGATGCAGGCGTCAAAGCCCAGTTCCTCGACTGCGTACTTGCACTTTTCGGGGCCGCCGGCAATGCCGACGACGCGGCAGCCGCGCGCTTTGGCCAGCGCCGCAAAAGCGCTGCCCACGGCGCCGGTGGCAGCGCTGACCGTCAGCGTCTGACCGGCCTGGGGCTCGATGATTTTCACCAGGCCATACCAGGCGGTGACGCCCGGCATGCCGACCGCGCCCAGGTAGTGGGAAAGCGGCACATGCGTGGTGTCGACCTTGCGCAGGGCGCCCGGCTGTTCGGCGTCGACCACGCTGTATTGCTGCCAGCCGCCCCTGCCGACCACCTTGTCGCCGGGCGGGAACCTGGGCGAACGGCTTTCCACGACTTCACCGACGGTGCCGCCTTGCATGACTTGGCCGAGCGGCTGCGGCGCGGCGTAGCTCTTGGCGTCATTCATGCGGCCGCGCATATACGGGTCCAGGCTCAAGAAGTGGTGGCGCACCAGCACCTGGCCATCCTGCAGGTCGGGTGTCTGGCTGGTCACGAGCTTGAAGTTGCTGGCGACGGCTTCGCCGGTGGGGCGATTGTCGAGCAGGATTTGTTGATTGATGGGCATGTTGATTCCCTGTTGCTATGATTTTAGGAGCTTCTTTTGCCCGTGTTTATGGGCTATTATTTTCGTCATCGCGAGTTCCAGTTCCGGCCCGGAACCGCACACGGACCTTGAACCTCCGGCCGTCATCGCGAGCGAAGCGCGGCGATCCATCGTCGAAAAAAGCGGGTTCATGGATTGCCACACTACGTTCGCAATGACAGACGGTTCATGGAAGGCTTCCAGTTCCGGCCCGGAACCGCACACGGACCTTGAACCTCCGGCCGTCATCGCGAGCGAAGCGTGGCGATCCATCGTCGAAAAAAGCGGGTT
>MERZ01000026.1:0-2475 GCA_001770785.1 Burkholderiales bacterium RIFCSPHIGHO2_12_FULL_61_11 | reverse complement strand
AAAAGCGGGTTCATGGATTGCCACACTACGTTCGCAATGACAGACGGTTCATGGAGAGCGCAGCGCGGCGATCCATCGTCGAAAAGGCGGGGTCATGGATTGCCGCGCTTCGCTCGCAATGACGAAATAGGTTAATCGGTGGAAATGGGACTGACCGGCGGATTCAGCATATTGGCGGTCTTGAGCCCGGTGGCCAGGCCCCTGACGTATTTGAACGTTCCGGTGGCGTGAGCGCAAGCCCGGCCTTTCGCGTCGTAGAGCGTGGCCTCCGTAAAAGCCAGCGTGATGCTGCGATGCATCAGCCGGCCTTTGGCGGTTAGCTTGCTGCCGTCGCCCGGGGCCGGTTGCATGAAGCTGGTTTTCATCTCGATGGTGACCACGCCCATGTCTTTTTGCACACTGCGCGCGGCCACGGCCATCGTTACATCGAGCAGCGTCATGATGGCGCCGCCGTGCGTGACGGCAAAGGAGTTCAAATGCTCGGGCCGAGGCGTGTAGCCAATGGCGGATTCGCCGCCCTCGAACAGCTCCAGCACGAAGCCGAGGTGGGTGACGAAAGGGATTTCCGCGCCGAAGTTCATAGCATCCTTAAGAAAGTGCGCCGCGCCGGGCCGCCCCAAGCAAGCACAGCCCCCTCGGGGGGCAGAGAGCTACACGCAGTGAGCGAGCGCGGGGGCCACATACACCGCGCCGGGCCGCCCCAAGCAAGCACAACCCCCTCGGGGGGCAGCGTAGTACACGAAGTGACAAGCGTGGGGGCCATATCATCCTCCAGTTACGACTGAAACGCCACCATCAACGGCCAGCCACTGCCCGGTGATGTGCTTGCCGGCGTCCGATGCATAGAGCACGCACAGGCCCTTGAGGTCTTCATCATCGCCCAGACGGCCCAGCGGCGCATGCGCGGCGAGTTTTTCCTCGCCCAGGGCTTGCAATGTTCCCATGGTCATCCTGCTCGGGAAAAAGCCCGGGCAGATGGCGTTCACGGTGATGTTGTAGGCGCCCCATTCGCAAGCCAGCGCCCGGGTGAAATTGATCACCGCGCCCTTGGAGGTGTTGTAGGCGATGGTGGTCATTTCGCGCGGGTTGCCGCCCAGGCCGGCAATCGAGGCCAGGTTGATGATGCGGCCCGCCTTGCGCGGGATCATGCTGTGCTTGGCGATGTGCTGCGACAGGATGAAATAGCCTCGAACGTTGAGGTTCATGACCTTGTCCCAGGCGTCCACCGGGTGGTCTTCAGCCGGTGCGCCCCAGGCGGCACCGGCGTTGTTGACCAGAATATCGACCTGGCCAAAGCGCTGAATGGTTTCATCGGCCAGCGCGCGAATGTCGGCCTCTTTGGAGCAGTCGGCGGCGATCCAGTCGACGTCGATGCCCGCGGCTTTCAGCTCGGCCGCTGACTCCATCAGGTCTTCGGCCTTGCGCGAGTTGAGCATGACGCGGGCACCGGCCTCGCCCAGCGCCTGCGCCATTTGCAGGCCCAAGCCGCGCGAGCCGCCTGTGACGAGCGCGGTTTTACCTTTGAGGTCAAACAATTGCTGAATGGTGCGGGTCATGGAGTCTCCTTTTTTAAATGAAATTCGATATAACTCTGCGTCATTGCGAGCGAAGCGCGGCAATCCATGAACCCGCTTTTTTCGACGATGGATCGCCGCGCTGGCCGTCATTGCGAGGAGCGGATGCGACGTGGCAATCGCGATGACGGCTGGAGGTTCAAGGTCCTGCTTCATCATGAATGCATCTTGATTTTTGAGCGCACATAGATCAGGACAAAGCCGAGTGCGGCAACGACACCGCCCGCAACCACCATGAGCCAGCCTGTGGCGTCGTCGATATTTTCAACAAACAGACCCAACACCAGCGTCAGCAAGCCACCGTAAATCAGGATCCAGATCAAGCCATGCAGCAGCGCCATCGGTTTACTGGAACCCGTGCCGGGCGATGGTTTGAAAAAGCCCATTAAAACGCCTCTTCAGGAAAATCGGAGCAAGTGGGGTCACGCGTTTCAACCGCGCCCAGCCAGCCAAGGCTTATAGCTGTTGATTTTGTAGCATCAGAGGTTTCGCGCGAATGCACGGCGAAGCGCCTGTGCTGGTTCAGCGACTTGGCGTCGAGCCACGGGTACAGCAAGAAATCAAGGGTGATACGGTAGGTCATTTGAAGGGCCCCGTCGTTGCGAGCGTAGCGCGGCAATCCATG
Organism: Burkholderiales bacterium RIFCSPHIGHO2_12_FULL_61_11; assembly: GCA_001770785.1. Taxonomy (GTDB): domain Bacteria; phylum Pseudomonadota; class Gammaproteobacteria; order Burkholderiales; family Burkholderiaceae_C; genus Polaromonas. The sequence goes on along the minus strand of MERZ01000026.1, from coordinate 276 downwards.
GCTTGTGCCTTATCCACGATGGATCGCCACGGCCTTTGGCCTCTCCATGAACCGTCTGTCATTGCGAACGTAGTGTGGCAATCCATGAACCCGCTTTTTTCGACGATGGATCGCCACGCTTCGCTCGCGATGACGGGTGTGTGGCGGCCTCTCCATGAACCGTCTGTCATTGCGAACGTAGTGTGGCAATCCATAAACCCGCCTTTTTTCGACGATGGACTGCCGCGCTGGCCGTCATTGCGAGGAGCGGATGCGACGCGGCAATCGCAGTGACGA
>MERZ01000025.1:25731-33919 GCA_001770785.1 Burkholderiales bacterium RIFCSPHIGHO2_12_FULL_61_11 | reverse complement strand
CCGCGCTTTTGATGGTTGTGCTTGAACCAGTTCCAGCAGCGCGAGGAATTGGCGTGTTGCGTCTGCGCTGGATAAAGCACGTAAAAACCGCGCTTGAGCGCCGCTTCGTTCATGCCGGTGCCCGCCGCAAAGTCATCGGGGTTCTGCGTGCAGCCGTGCAGCATCACCACCAGCGGCAGCGCCTGCCCGCTGTTGGCCGGCGGAATGAACAGCTTGTACGCACGCGTGCCCGCCGCTTCGGTGTGACTGCCGCTGATGAACTGGCCGGACGGCCCGGGATCGACCGGTTGGGCCGGCTGCGCCGGCTCTTTGGTTGCCGGCGCCTCGCGCCTGGCTTCATGCGCTTGCACATCAATGACATTCACATCGTCAGCGTCAGCGGCGGCGGGCAAGGGAATGACGGCGCCGCTGAGCGCGGCCTGAATGGCGGCCGTGGCAGCTTGCAGGCTGCCGGCCTGCGTCAGGCGGGCAGCCTTGGCCATCAGGCGTTGAAAAACTGGGTTCATGGTATTTCCTTTTTGGGGGGATTAGGGTCAGCGGATTCGGCTGGCCAGTGCCGCTTTCACGGCCGGGCTGGCATGCAGCGCGCCCAGCACCACCACCGAATCAATGGCGGCAAGCGCCAGTTCCGGGGTGACATCGGGCGCGATGCTGGCCAGGCCGAGGACACGAATCTGCAAGGCTTCACCCGACGCCTGCACGGCGCGCAGCTCATCGGCGGTGAAATGCTGGATGCCAAGCACCAGCGTTTTGCGGGCCACCGCCTGTTTCACCACATCGGCATGCGCGGCCAACTGGTTGCGAATGGCCGTGCGGATCAGGTCAGTCCGGTTGGCATAGAAGCCTTCCTGCACCAGCAGGTCGATCTGGCCGAGATCGACATAGCCCAGGTTGATGGTGATTTTTTCGTCGGCCGGTTTTCTGGCAGCGACAGGTCTTGGTGGCATAAGACCATCTTAGCACCATCCATGGGGATGGTTTTTTTATCCGTTTTTTTTACTCCTATCACCCCTGGACGGTGATTCCTATCCCCTACAGCGCGTCGTTTCAGGCCAATGGGTAGAATGCTGCGATGCACAATTTCCCCGCAGCCTGGCGATATTCCCGGTGATTGACCCGGGCAGCACGCTTTGGCGCGGCCTTTTTTGCGTCGTGACGCCGCCTTAGCTCGTCACTGCCAACGCTTGGCGCGCTTCGTTCCGCGCCACCCTCTTTTCCATCGAATCACGACGACCTGGCAACAGCCGGTGCCGTCCTTACCTATTGACCATGAAGTATTCAAGCCTCCACCAAGACTGGCTGTCCAACGTCCGCGGCGATCTGCTCGCCGGCTTGGTTGTGGCGCTCGCGCTGATTCCCGAGGCCATTGCCTTTTCCATCATTGCCGGCCTCGACCCCAAGGTCGGCCTCTACGCCGCCTTCAGCATCGCCGTGGTGATCGCGTTTACCGGCGCGCGCCCGGGCATGATCTCGGCGGCCACCGGTGCCATGGCGCTGCTGATGGTCACGCTGGTCAAGGACCACGGCTTGCAGTACTTGCTGGCGGCCACCATCATGACCGGCGTGCTGCAGATCCTTGCCGGCGTGCTCAAGCTGGGCCTGCTGATGCGCTTTGTCTCGCGTTCGGTGATCACCGGCTTTGTCAACGCGCTGGCCATCCTGATCTTCATGGCCCAGTTGCCTGAGCTGACCAACGTCACCTGGGTGGTTTATGCCATGACCGCGGCGGGACTGGCCATCATCTATGGCTTTCCCTACGTCACCAAGGCCATTCCTTCGCCGCTGGTCTGTATCGTGGTGCTCACCGGCGTGGCCATGGCGCTGGGCCTGGACATCCGCAGCGTGGGCGACATGGGCGCGCTGCCCGACAGCCTGCCAATCTTCCTGCTGCCCGATGTGCCGTTGAACCTCGAAACGCTTCAGATCGTCTTGCCGGTATCGGCCACGCTGGCGACGGTCGGGCTGCTGGAATCGATGATGACCGCCTCCATCATTGATGACCTGACGGATTCGACAAGCAACAAGAATCGGGAATGCGTCGGTCAGGGGCTGGCCAATATCACCTCGGGTTTTCTCGGCGGCATGGCCGGTTGCGCCATGATCGGCCAGTCGGTGATCAATATCAAATCGGGTGGGCGCGGTCGGCTCTCGGCGCTTGCCGCCGGCGTTTTCCTGCTGCTGATGGTGCCAGCCCGCGGGCACATCGCAGCGTCAATCCTTCTGCGCTTCAGTGTTTCGCGCAGGCGCTGGCATCACCGGACAAAATCCTTGCGGCGGCACTTGCAAGGCGGCATTGAATTTGCTCGACAGGTTCTGGAACGCAATCAAGGCCGTCAGTTCAATGATGGCGTCGTCAGTGAAATGCTGGCGCAGCGCCGCAAAATGTTCGGCGGCGGCCTGCTGGCCGGTGTGAGTCACCACTTCGGCATAAGCCAGCGCCGCCTTCTCGCGTGGCGGGAACAGCGCGCTGTCGGCAAAGCCTGCAACAGCCAGCAGCTTTTCCTCGCTGATGCCGCGTTTCAATGCCGTCGCCGCATTGACATCGACGCAGAAGGAACAACGGTTGATTTGCGAGACGCGCACGGTGATCAAGGTGCGCAGCGCCGCATCGATCGGCGATGCGCGCCGGTCCAGCGCGCCATACAGCAGCGCCAGAGCCACGAACACCCGGGGTGAACGGCCCCACAGGCGCGACGGCTCCAGCACGGCACCGTAGCGGCGTTTCTGGTTCCAGAAAAACAGCCTGACCCACCAGGGATACCGATGGGTCTCGGGTGTCGCCATCACGGCCATCGCGACCTCACACCTCGCCCGTGTACTCGCCGCGGGCCGGGTAGTCCTTTGCGATGGCAAAGTCAATCGCACCGAGCAGATCGTGAAACTGGGGTCGGGCAAACGGCATGGTCTGGACTGCGCCGTAGTAGAGCGTGCCGTCGGGGCGCACGAGGAAAACGCCCGGCTCACTGAAAAGCGCCGGCTCGTCGATACCGATGGACGTCTTGCCGCGCGAGGTGCTGATGTACAGGCCCCACTGGCGCGCGCTCTTGAGGCTCAGGCCGTAGCCGAAGCGGACCCCCTTGGCACTGACTTTCCCGGCCATTTGCCTGGCCCGGTCTTCATCGTCGCTCGATACGGCAAGGACTTGCACGCCCCTGGCGGCGAACTCCGGCGCGAGACGCTCCAGTTCAAGCAGGTACTTGGTGCAGATGGGGCAGTGCAAACCCCGGTAAAAAACCAGCAGGTCAAAGTGCTCGCCCGGGCTTGCGCCGAGCACAAAGCGATCGCCGGTGGTCAACGCAACGTTCAGGGCGGGTACGGGGTGTCTTGGAATCAGGGCGGTTTGGTTCATGGGAGGTCTCCTTGTGGTCAATGATAAAGGGCTGGGGTTCGGCGGGTCGCTACCTGCGGTTTTCGGTGTGGTGCGGCATCGGTTGCGGCGTGACCGTTATACCGCCAGCCTGTCAGCCAATGCGGAAAAGCCGTCCACCACGAGGTCGCTCGCCGGGTGAGCGATGGGGTCAGGCGGACCTTCTGGCCCCCACTCCTCGGGCCGGCGAACGAAGGCGGTACTGAAGCCGCAGGATCGCGCGGCATTCAGATCAAAGTTATGGCAGGCCACCATCAGAATCTCGGACGGTTCCAGGCCCAGCCATTGCGCCACTTTCAAATAGGCCTGGGCGTTGGGTTTGTACACGCCTATCATTTCGCACGAGATGACCGCATCCCAGTCCAGGCCGTTTTTTCGGGAAACATCAATCACCATGGACAGCGGCAGCATGGTGAACGAAATGACGGGAAATGTTTTTCGCAGGCGTGCCAGGGCAGCCGGGAAATCGGGCCATGCCGAAAGTTCGCGCCAGGCCTGAAAAATGTGCTGCCGGTCGGACTGTGTAAAGTCTTGCAAGCCGTGTTTCGCCAGCACCTCATCCAGTGCGGTTCGATGCACGTCATCCATGTTGAACGCTGGCTGCACCTGACCGACGATGCCCTTCATGGCCAGGCGCCGATAGTCGTTTGTCACGCCATGCCAATCGCGCGCTGCCCCATGGCGTTCGCCGGCTTGTTCAAATCTTTTGAAGAGCGCACCGTGCCAGTCCAGGATGGTGCCGCCCGTATCAAAGGTAAGCGCTTTAATCTTCATGGTGAGTGACCTGTTGTAAGAAAAATCGGTGGCAGGGAACGACCGGATCAGGCCACTTTGTAGGCGGCAAAGCGTTCGTCCACTTGCGTCGCAAACGCGTGGTTGGTGAAGTTGCTCAAGGTCTTGACGGCAATGGCCAGCACAATGTAAAGCAGGTCGCGCTCCTGATAGCCCGCATCCAGAAACGCCTTGACGGTTTCAGCGCTGGGCAGGCCGTGGCTTCGTACCAGTTCGGTGGTGGTGGCATGCAAGGCGGCCAGCTTGGCGTCGGGAATCGGCTGGTGGTCGCGAATCGCCTGCAGCACCTCCCTGGGCACGCCGGACATCTTGTCGGCAATCATGCTGTGCGCGGCCATACAGTAGTCGCAGCCGTTGACTTGGCTGACGGCAAGAAACACTACTTCCTGTTCGGCCGGCGTCAGTCCGGATTCGCTGCGGAATAAGCCGTAACCGTGCAGATAGGTGCTCAATACGGCAGGAGCGTTGGCCATGTTGGCGTACATGTTGGGGATGAAGCCGACCTGCTTGAGCGCCAGGTCCAGGATTTCTTTTTGAGGGCCCTTTGCGCTGGCATGGCCAACCGGGTGCAAAGTCTTGACGTAGGGGGCTGCTGACATAAAGGGGGTTCTCCTGTGAATATTGCGGTAACTTCCAACCGAACGAGAGTTCGGCCGGTTCCGTATCGCTCAGGCAATAGTAGGTCCGCTGCCGCCGTCAAGGGGCGCCGGGCGTCTCGTTTGGCTCACCCGGCGTTTCATGCTTTGCGGCATGCCACTCGTCAGGCGGCCCGTCCTTGAGCCAATGCGTTGGGGAAGCGCCCAGCTTGCGAACAAAGGCCCGAGTCAGGGCGCTGGCGCTGCCATAGCCGACGTCGTAGGCGACGTGTTTCAACGCCAGGCCCTGCTTGAGCAGGCGCTGAGCCATCATGATGCGCCAGGAGGCCAGATAGCCGGCGGGCGTCTCGCCCGTGATCTCACGGAAGCGGACCGCGAAGCGCGCCCGCGACATGCCGGCCAAGGCCGCCATGTCCGACAGCGCCCACTGTCGGGCCGGATCTTCCTGCAGGCCGACCAGGGCTTTGGCCAAGCGAGCGTCGGCCAGTCCCGCCAAGGTTCCGCCTTGCGTCAGCCCCTGGGCCATGCAATGCCGCAGCAATCGAATCATCAGCACCTCGCACAATCGGTCGAGCACGGCCTGGCGGCCGCAGTGCCCGGAAAACGCTTCGTCAAACATCAGCCCCAGCAGGGCTTGAACGCCTGGCAGCAGGGCCAGTTCGACCAGCACCACTTCTGGAAGTGAATCGGTGATGGGGTTCTTGCCGCCGCCGCCAAACTGGACCGTTGCGCAAACTACCTCGGCGCCCGCGCGCTCATCGGCCAGCAGACGGTGGCGGTCCGGGCGTGGCAGGAACAGCAGGCTGGGCGCCGTGATGTGGATCACTTCCTTACCCGCGCCGATCACTTGAACCGGTCCGCGCCTGACCAGATGCAGGTGTCCGCGCAGCGCATCCTTTTCAAAATCATGAATGCCGCAAATGTTCCCGGTGTAAAAGACTCCGGCATGCAGTGAAAAGTGGGTCAGCAGGGTGCTCAGTCTATCCATGGCCTGGTCGATACGAATGATGGTGTAAAGGTACTAAAACTGACTATTTGTATCAGGATTTCATCAGGGTGTTGCCACAATCAGCGCATCGGCCTGTAAGAAGGCCGTGACGCCACACGACTTTAATAAATTAGATCGGCTATGGCCAGTTCATGGAAAACATCTTTTCCTTCTTCGCCCAGCACGCCCTCCTTGCTGTTTTTCTTGGTGTTTTTGTCAAGCAAATGGGAGCGCCTGTTCCGGCCCTGCCATTCTTGTTGCTTGTCGGCGTGATGGGCGCCAAAGACGGCGTCTTCGCTGTTCAGGCGCTGATCGTGGCGACCTTCGCCTCCATGATGGCCGATTCCATTTGGTTTTTTGCCGGCCAAAGATTCGGGCGACGGGTGTTGGGGCTGGTCTGCCGACTGTCCCTGTCTCCAGACAGTTGCGTCCGTCAAAATGAACTGAGCTTTGCCCGGTGGGGACACGCGACTTTGGTCGTCGCCAAGTTCATTCCCGGTTTATCCACGCTGGCGCCGCCATTGGCTGGGGCTCTTGGGATGCAAGCCAAATCATTTGCAATTTTCAACCTGGCTGGCGCTGTGTTGTGGGCTGGCAGCGGCATCGCTTTGGGTGCATTGTTTCACGAGCAGATTGGTCGCTTGCTGAAGTCGTTGAGCGACCTGGGCGGCATCGCAGGGGTGCTGCTGGCAGCCTTGCTGGCTGTTTATATTGCCCTGCGTGCCTGGAGACGCTGGCGAGACATCCAGTTGTCACTCAAACTGCCCAGGATTCTGCCCGGCGAATTGGCTGAACTTGTCAAGCAGCAGCAAGCCCTGGTGATCATCGATGTACGGGCGCAGACGATGCAGACGACCAGGGATGGCGGGATCCCCGGGGCCCGCCGCATCGACCTGACCACGCTCGCAACCCTTTCTTTCGACGACTGGCCGCAAGGCGCAAAAACCCAAATCGTGACGTACTGCGATTGCCCCAAGGACGCTTCAGCGGTGAAGGCCGCCCTCATACTGAATCGAAAAGGGCTCAGCGTTCGGATATTGCAAGGAGGTGTAGAGGCCTGGTCAGAGGCGGGCTTCCTGTTGGAAGTAACATGTCAATGAGACGCCAGTCCGCCGTATCAATGGGTTGCGCGTGGAGGGGTTAAAGCCCGGTAGCGACAAGAAACACAGAGGCCTCGCATGGGAATGACGCTCAATTGGCTGGGCCTGCGGCTGGCGCGGTATCTTGCCAGGCCCGTCCATCTTCATGGCAGCGGCCCGGCCACCCAGCCCGATCGCCTGCTCGCGTGCTTGAAGCCCGGCGACGTGTTATTGGTCGAGGGCAACAGCCGCGTCAGCACGGCGATCAAATACCTGACCCAGTCGACCTGGTCGCATGCCACGCTCTATGTGGGCAGTCATCTGGCCGAAGCCGGTGGCAACCCCGCGCATCAATTCATCGAGGCCGACATCGTGGCCGGTGTCCGCGGCGTTGACATCAGCGAGTTTGCCGGCGCGCATACCCGCATTTGCCGCCCGGTGGGCTTGAGCGAACCAGAGTGTCGCCAGGTGACGGCCTTCGCCATCGCGCACCTTGGCGATCAGTACGACCTGCGCAATGTCATTGATCTGGCGCGCTATCTGTTTCCCACGCCACCCGTGCCACTGCGGTTTCGCCGTCAGATGCTGGCATTGGGCAGCGGCGACCCGACCCGCGCCATTTGTTCCACGCTGATCGCGCAAGCGTTTCAGTCGATCCATTACCCCATCCTGCCCGTCATCGATAGCCATAGCGTTGACACGCCGGACTGCCCCGGCTGCATTGAAGAAATTCTGCGGGTGCGCCATCACAGCCTGTTTGCGCCGCGCGATTTCGATGTGTCGCCCTACTTCCAGATTGTCAAGCCCAGCATTGAGACAGGATTCGACTTTCGTGCCTTGCATTGGGGCGACGGACCGCTGGCCGATCCCGTGTGATCAGGGCCAGCGCCGCAGCGCTAGGTCTTGTCTTTTTCCTCGCCCGCGCCTTCATTCTCGCCCTTGACGTAAGCGCGCGCGATCTGCCTGAGGATGTCCATCTGCTGGCCAAAATTGCGGCAACCCGAACACATCATCACATGCATTTTCAGTGACAGGCGCTCTTTCAGGGGAAGTGCGCGCTCTTGTGATTCCGAGAGCAGGCGGGTGGCGTCCTGACAGTTCAGCATGACTTTTCTCCATTGGCAAACCAGCGATTTTCCAGGCACTCACGCAGTCGCAGGCGGGCGCGGTGCAGCATGACATTGAGATTGCTGACGGTGATGCCCACCGCCTTGCAGATCTCGTCAGACTCGAGTTCAACAAATTCGCGCATCATGAAGACGCGCGCCTGATTGCCCGGCAGGCGGTCCAGGCAGACCTCAAAGACGCGCCAGAAGTCACCTTGGCGCAAGGCTTCCTCGGGGTTGGCCCAGGCGACCGGCCGCTC
>MERZ01000025.1:23512-25710 GCA_001770785.1 Burkholderiales bacterium RIFCSPHIGHO2_12_FULL_61_11 | reverse complement strand
GGCATCAAATAGCGCCGAAAAATCCTCGTCTTCCTCGTCCTCGTGCATGAGGCTGCCGGCGTAGACCAGGCGCTGCTTTTGCCGCAGCGCATCGGCAATCTTGTTTTTCAGGATCGCGAAGACCCAGGTTTTCAGCGCCGCCCGCCCACCAAAAGATTTGGCATTTTTGAGCGCGCCTATCAGTGCTTCCTGCACGGCGTCTTCGGCCAGGTGGCTGTCCGACAGCTGAACGGTGGCAAACTTGAGCATTTGCAGACGCAGTGCCTCCAGAAACTCGTTGTCCGAGAGCAGCGAGGTGCGTTGCGGGCTTGATTCGCGGTCATTGAGTTCCAGTGTTGCTTTCATCTTCTTTCCCCGCCATTTCGTTTTTCGCGGCGCAATGGCTCGCCACGCAATACGGTACAAAATAATTCAGCAGCGAGTGAAACCAGTCAATGTCATTGCCCGCCAAAAAAACGCCGCCCTGATTAATTAAATTCAGGGCCGTGCCAACCGCTAACGATACACGCCAGGCGCTTCGCGCAATTCTGGCAGAGCACGCCAGTTGCAGCAACGAGTTCATTGACCATTCCAACGCCGACCAGAACCAGGCGCTTCATGCGAGCAACTCCTCAGCCCCTTGAAAGTGGCGGTCGAGCCGGCCACTCGGATGACTCATTTTTGGCTGGTCTGTAAGAAATGCATCTACAAGTTCGACAGATGGCTGCGGCATGATCCTCCTCGTTGCTTGGGCCGCTGGCAATCCATGCAAACCCGCGCAGCGAAGAATTCTTGCGCAACAAAACAGTAGGAGGTAGCGCACATGACCCGGCAAGAGGCACGCATTCAATCTCGCAGGCTTTTGATGTTGCTCCGCTATTTGCGCCTATCGCTGCCAGTCTTGATTCTCGCTGCATTTTTGGGTGGCTGCGGGCCCGATCCGCATTCAGCCGAACCTTCTCCGCTCAAGCCAACGGCTACTTCCCTGGTCGAGGCAGAAGCTGCGCGTTTTCTGGAAAAGCACTGGGCCAGGCCGCTGGCGCCGCAGGGCAAGCTTCCGGCCTCGGTGTCTGCGCAAGGCATCTCGCTGGCGCCGCAAAGTTGCGCCAGTTGCCACGCCAGTCAATTCAAGGATTGGAACGATAGCCTGCACAGTCGCGCCATGGGACCGGGCATCATGGGGCAGCTTCAGGAGATGCCCGCCCACGCGCGCGACGATCATCAAAGCTGCATACGCTGCCATGCTCCGCTGGCGGAACAGGCCGACAGCCTGGTAGCCGCACTCGAGAAACAGGCAGGCAAACAGGCTGGCGGCAAGCCCGGGATTCGGCCGCTGCACCAGCAAGGGCTGGTCTGCGCGGCCTGCCATGTGCGCAACAATGCATGGTACGGGCAGCCGCGACGCGATGGCAGCCAGCCGGTCGGCGACCCGAGCGCTTACCCTCACGGGGGCTGGAAAGCCAGTCGCGCCTTTGAAAGTTCGCAGTTCTGCGCCGCCTGCCACCAGTTCGAGGACGACGAATACGCGCTCAACGGCAAGCTGCTGGAGAATACCTACAAAGAGTGGCAGGACAGCCGCTATGCGCGCCAAGGTGTCTCCTGCCAGTCTTGCCACATGCCGGATCGGCGTCACTTGTGGCGCGGCATCCACGATCCGGAGATGGTGAAAAAAGGCGTCGGGATCCGTGCCGGCGCGGCGTCCATCGCAAACGGCCAGGTCGCAGCGCGCCTTAGCGTGGCCAACACCGGCGTCGGTCATTATTTTCCAACCTATGTCACCCCCAGGGTCGTGATTCGCGGCTTCCAGCAAGATGCGGCTGGCCACAAGCTCGATGGAACGGAACAGCAATTCGTGATCGGCCGCCAGGTGACGCTGGACCTCAGCACAGAAATCGCCGATACGCGCATCGCACCGGATGCCGAGGCGACTTTCGATTACCGCATGCCGCGACACGGCCGCGCCGTCTCCCTGATGTGGCAGGCAGAGGTCCAGCCTGATGCGTTTTATCTGGAATTCTATGTTTCATTATTGCAAAGCGAGATGAAAGGCAGCAGCCGACAGTTGATTACGCAAGCGCGAGATAGCGCGAGCGCATCGCCCTATATTGTTTTTTCCAGGCGCCTGGCCTTGCCCTGATCTGTCTGTTTTGAAATGTGTGCTGTAAGAAAAAGCCTGACTATTCCGACTAAAAACTTTTTAACCCAGGAGACAGTCATGA
>MERZ01000025.1:22773-23454 GCA_001770785.1 Burkholderiales bacterium RIFCSPHIGHO2_12_FULL_61_11 | reverse complement strand
GCGAAGAACCCCTGTGCCGCCAAGAATCCCTGCGCTGCGGGCGCCAGGATTGACCCGAAGCAAATCCTTCGTCCGGCTGGCTACAAGCCCTACAAGGGGAACAAGGCAGACCTGATCGCCGAAGGCGAGCGTCTCGCCAAGGATACCAAGCTGAGCACCAATGGCGTGGCTTGCATGACTTGCCATCAGGGCAATAACGCCTTTCAGGCAACTTTCGCCAAGCCTTATCCCCACGCTGTCCAGATGGCAACAGACATTGGCATAAAAAAGATCAACCTCGATGAAATGGTTCAGTTGTGCATGCTCAAGCCGATGGCCGCCAAGCCGCTGCCCTGGAAATCCAGGGAACTTGCGTCGCTCGTCGCCTACTTTGGCGAGGTGCAAAAAGGATTCAAGCCAGGCGCAGCGATGGCCAACCCGTGCGCAGCGAAAAATCCGTGCGCGGCCAAGAAGCGGTGACGCCAACTCGTCCCGGTGCCGAAGCCAAGGCGAATGCTGATGCTGCGCTGCGCTGCCGGACGCGTGAGCATGAATCCATATCTTAAAGCCTTGCCGCGCGCATTGCGCGCATCGATGCTGGCTGCCGGCAAGGAAATACGCGAGTGCTACCGGGTTCTGGAAAAAGCCGATCTGAATATCGCCGGCGAGGTCTTGCGGGGGCAGGGGGATTTCGTCGAGCTG
>MERZ01000025.1:22369-22751 GCA_001770785.1 Burkholderiales bacterium RIFCSPHIGHO2_12_FULL_61_11 | reverse complement strand
TTTTCGATAGAGAAACCAGCGGCCAGTATTACTATCACGCCCATCGCGGCAGCGAAGTGGAGCACGGGCATTTCCACACCTTCCTGCGGGCCGGCGGCATGCCGGCAGGCAGCGCGCCAATCGATGACCCGCTGGCAACTGAAGCCTGGCCGAGTGGCGACGATGCGATCTGCCACCTGATCGCCATTTCCATGGATGCCTGGGGCTACCCGATCGGGATTTTCTGCACCAACCGCTGGGTGACGGATGAAGCCTGGTATCCGGCAGAGCAGGTGATCGCCATGCTGGACCGTTTCGCCATTGATCATGCCTTCCCCAACTGGTGCGTCAATCGCTGGCTGAGCGCCATGTTGCGGCTGTATCGTCCCCATATCGAAGCACT
>MERZ01000025.1:5194-22349 GCA_001770785.1 Burkholderiales bacterium RIFCSPHIGHO2_12_FULL_61_11 | reverse complement strand
TGCTGGCCGAGTGGCAGGCGCTGCATCCCGCTGCCGACATCTTCGAGGACAGGGCGCTGGAAATCACCTGCCATCTGCCGATTTCGGTCGAGCAACTGATGACGGAACTTGAAGGTCTGGACGCACCGCTTGGTCGTCCAGTGCGCGACGATGGATAAATGTAAGAAGTTGCCGATCTGCTCCGACTGAAGTGTCAGGAAGAAAAGAGGTAACTAACTATTTTTCTTCCGACTGCTGGCCTGGCTACTGCCGCATTTGTCGGCATGACGAGGTTGGCATCACGGGCGCGAATGATGTTCGCGCCGATTCTTACTTGATTAAAAAGGACTTACCATGCAAACCCTATCCTGCAAGACTTTTTCCCTCGGGCTTCTTGCCGCCCTGAGCGCTGTTGCATTCTCGCTGCCGGCTGCCGCCGCTGACGTTGCCGCCAACCCCTGTGCGGCATCCAGTGCGGCAAAATCCATGAACCCGTGTGCCGCCAAGACCAAGAATCCGTGCGCGCCGCCCAAGAAGGATGCCAAGAAAAAGATGGCGAATCCTTGCGCCGCCAAGCCCGTGAACCCGTGTGCCGCCAAGCCAGCCAATCCCTGCGCAGCCAAGAAGTAAGCTGCTGCCAGAATCAGGCAAGGATCGTCAGTTAGCCGGCATGGGATTGGCCTCCAGGCTGATGCTGAATCACCGGTACGCCTTCCACAGCCGCCGGATCACCAGCACCGCCGCAACCATGCCGGCCACAACCAGGGCGAAGGGCAGAAACTTGCCGGCGCCGAGCTGGCCGCCGGCATAGCTCATGGCGAATGCAAAGGGCAGGATGCCAATGAGCGAGGCCACAGCATAAGTGCGGAACGGCAGCCGTTTCAGGAGTCCGAGCGCGAAGCTAACGACGTCCACCGGCAGGATCATGCGCAGCACCACGATGCCGCCAAAGCCGACGTCGTCCGGGATTTTGTCCTCGATGCGGTCGACGGCTCGCATCGAGGTGATGCGCTCCAGATAGCGGCGCCCGAGGCGCGCGATCTGGAAGGCGATCAGGCAACCGGTCCACCATCCCGCCGCGCTGAGCAGCGCAGTCAGTACCACGCCGAAGTTTTGCGTGGCGAACGGCAGCAGCGGCAGCGAAGAAAAAGGAAGCAGCACCACCGAGGCCGCCACCAGGACAAAGTAAATCCCGGCGCCGAGCACGGGGTGCTGCCCGATCCAGCTCTTGAGCCACGACATATCCCACTCCAATTGCCAGACGCCCAAGGCGACCAGCGCAAGCGCAAGCGCAATAACACCGAGTATGATTTTTGTTTTCAAAGAGTAACCCCTGCGGCAAAAAGCTGCCTACTTGTCTCTGCCGTTGAAAAACAAATATTGATCAGAGCGCCGACCGCCAGCACCAGCACCACAAGACCCAGGAGCCAGAACAGCCCCCTACCCCACATCATTGCGCCACCCGTCATTCCATCCATCACGCCTTGCATTGCCTGCTCCTCTGGTATCGGCTTCTCACCCCGCTTCAAATCATGTGACTGATATCGGAGGCGCCGGTCGGGTAGGCGAACATCGTGGTCTTCAAATCCTCAGCCGTCAGCCCGTTGCGGATGGCCAACGCGAACAGATTGATCACCTCGTCAACGTGCGGCCCGATCAGGTGCGCGCCCAGGATGCGGTCGCTCCCCTCTTCGACCAGGACCTTGAACCCATAGGTCGTTTCCCCGACACGCCGCGTGGTGTACCAGTCTGATGCCTTCTCGCTGCGCATGCGAAACTTGAGCCCGTCCTCGCGCGCCTGCTTCTCGCTCAGACCCACCGACGCGATCGGCGGGATCGTGAAAGCGACACCCGGCACGCCGAGATAGTTCGGCTTCTGATGATTGCCCTTGAGCATGTTGGCGGCGGCCACCTTCGCATCATGGCTCGCGACGGGCGTCAGCGGCGGGCCGCTCATGGCCGCGTCACCCACCGCATAAACGGCGGGGTTGGACACGCTCTGCAGAAACGCATTCAGTGTGAGGCGGCCTCTTTCGCTCGCAACGCCCGCCGCGGCCAGATCGAGCGGTTCGAGATCCGGGACGCGACCCGCCGCATGCACCACCAGATTGGCCGTAAACACCTCATCCTTCCCGTTCGAGGACGCGCGAACGGAGAAATCATCGCCACGCTTTTCTATCGCTGTCACGCGCGTCTTGAGCCGCACATCGATCCCGACTGCGCGGGATTTTTCCATCAGCCAGCCGACCAGGTCCGGATCGAACGCCGTGAGCATGCGCCCGGCCTGCTCGAGCACGGTCACTTGCGCGCCGGCTCGCGCCGCGATGTGGGCAAACTCGGCCGCGATGAAGCCGCCGCCGAGCAAAATGATTTTCTTTGGCAGTTGCTCGAGCTCGAGGAACCCGGTGCTCGTGGCGAGATGCTCCTCGCCCGGAATGCCCAGACGCATCGGCACCGCGCCGACGGCGATCAGGATGAAGCGGCCTTCGAATACCTCGCCGCCGACCTCGACCGAGTGCGGCCCGCGGAATCTGGCGCGGCCATGATAGGTATCGATGCCTTTGTCTGCAAAACTCTGCTCCTTCATTGGGGGAACCGGCTCGGTGAAGGTGCGCTTGAACTTGATCAGTTCGTTCCAAACGATGGTTGGCTCGCTGCCGCCGACGCCCTTGCCGCGCATCCGGCGGGTATGGTCGATCGTTTCGGCAGCACCGACAAGTACCTTCTTCGGATCGCAGCCGCGCAACGCGCAGGTGCCTCCGAAGGGCAGGTGGTCGATCACCGCCACCTTCCATCCGGCGGCGCGGCAGCGTGAGGCGGCGACAGACGCGCCGGTTCCGGTGCCGATGACGATCAGATCGTATTGCTTGGTCATCCTGGTTCTCCCTCAGTTAGTAAGACTCACCGAATACCTTCTTTTCCTCACCCCGCGCAGCAGGACAGTTGCTTCACATCCTTGAAGAAAGTCTGCGCGCAGAGCTTGAGCCCCTCGACCATCGTCAGATACGGGAACAACTGGTCGGCCAAATCCTGCACGGTCATGCGAGCGCGGATGGCGATGGCTGCGGTCTGGATGATCTCGCCCGCCTCCGGTGCTACTGCCTGCACGCCGATCAGCCGGCCGCTGCCCACTTCGGCGACCAGTTTGATGAAGCCGCGTGTCTCGAAGTTGACCAGCGCGCGCGGCACGTTGTCAAGCAGCAGCGTACGGCTGTCGGTCTCGATGTTCTGTGCATGTGCTTGCGCCTCGGTCAGGCCCACCGTGGCGACCTGAGGGTCGGTGAACACCACCGCCGGCATCGCGCTCAGATCGAGCGTGGCGTTGCCACCCGTCATGTTGATCGCAGCGCGGGTGCCAGCCGCTGCGGCTACATAGACAAACTGCGGCTGATCGGTGCAGTCGCCAGCGGCGTAACTATGCGATTGGCTGCTGCGCATCGCCTGGTCGATAACGATGGCCCCCTGGGCATTGACCTTGACGCCTGCTACGTCCAGCGCCAGGCCGCGGGTGTTGTGCGCCCGGCCGGTGGCGACCAGCAGCTTGTCGGCGCGTACTTCGCCGTGGCCCGTGGTGAGCACGAATTCATCGCCTGCGTAGGCGACACGGGTGGCCTGGGCGTGCTCCAGCACCTCGATGCCTTCGGCGCGGAAGGCCCTTGTGATGGCCTCGCCGATGGCCGGGTCTTCGCGGAAGAACAGCGTGTTGCGCGCCAGGATCGTGACCTGGCTGCCGAGCCGGGCGAAGGCTTGCGCCAGCTCCAGTGCCACCACTGACGAGCCGATGACCGCAAGCCGGGAGGGAATCGTTTCACTCACCAGCGCTTCGGTCGAGGTCCAGTACGGCGACTCTCTCAGACCTGGGATAGGCGGCACGGCCGGGCTGGCGCCGGTGGCGATCAGGCAGCGATTGAACGCTACCGTGCGCTCGCCGCCTTCGTTCAAATTTACAATCAGGGTGTGGCGGTCCTTGAATCGGGCCGCCCCGCGCAGCACCGTGATGGCCGGGTTGCCGTCCAAAATGCCTTCGTACTTGGCCTGACGCAACTCGTTTACCCGCGCCTGTTGCTGCGCGAGCAATGCCTGGCGGTCAATGACGGGTGCGCTTGCACTGATGCCGCCATCGAATGGGCCGCCACGCCGCAGATGGGCAACATGCCCGGCACGAATCAATATCTTCGAAGGCACGCAGCCGATGTTGACGCAGGTGCCGCCGATGGCGCCGTGCTCGATCAGCGTGACCCGCGCGCCGAGTTCGGTCGCCTTCAGTGCTGCCGCCATGGCCGCGCCACCACTGCCGATGACGGCGATGTGCAGGCCTGCGCCACCCCTGCGAGTGTTCGCAGAGCCTGTCGGAAGATCCGTGTCCGTCGGCGTCGGTTGCGTTGCTTCTTTCGCGCGGTAGCCCAGGGCCGAGATGGCGGCTATCAATGCCTGTGCGTCCAGCGCCTTTCCGCTCACGCTCGCGCGGCCTGCGGGATACGCCACGTCTGCGCGTTCGACACCCGGCACTTTGTGCAGGGCATCACCCACATGGCTGGCGCATGCGTCACACGTCATGCCTTCGACGTTCAAACTGATCATGGTTTTTCTCCTGGGTTTCCTGTGGTGCAGCAGGCCTGTGCCCGTCGCCGTTTTTGCAGAGCGTAAATCGTGATCCCGACAAATAGCGCCAGCGCCGGGAACAACACGTAGTCCAGATAACCGGCCAGCGCGCCAAGTCCGACAGCGCCAATCAATATGACCAGAATGGGCGTAAAGCAGCACAGGGCCACGATGATGGTTCCGCCAATCCCCAGCTTGAGCAGCTTTGAGTTCTTGTCCATGGCTTACTCCTTGAGGCTGGATGGATAGCCGGCGTTGGTGGTCGCCTGGGTCAGCTTTTGAACGCCGGTTTTGGCGTTGTCGAAGGTGACGACAGCTTCGCGCTGCTCATACTTCACTTCAGTCTTGCTCACGCCATCGACCCTGGAGAGGGCGGCTTTGACGGTAATCGGGCAGGCCGCGCAAGTCATTCCTGGCACTGACAGCGTGACGGTCTGCGTGGCAGCCCAGGCGGGGGCAGCGAGAGCAACAAATGCGAGGGCGGAAAAAAGTTTTTTGGCTTGCGCCGATACTTGCGTTTTCATCATGGACTCCGGGTTAATAGAAAAAGGGAAGAATGTAGGGAAAGACAAGCGCAACCAGCACCAGCGCGGCGACGATCCAGAAGATCAGCTTGTAGGTGGTGCGCACCTGCGGGATGGCGCAGACTTCACCCGGCTTGCAGTTTTCAACCGGCCGCCAGATGCGCCGCCAGGCAAAGAACAGCGCCACCAGCGCGGCACCGATAAAGATCGGCCGGTACGGTTCCAGCACCGTCAGGTTGCCGATCCAGGCGCCGCTAAAACCCAGGGCGACCAGTACCAGCGGCCCCAGGCAGCAGGTGGAAGCAAGAAGGGCGGAAAGCCCGCCAGTGAACAGGGCGCCCCGCCCGTTTAGAGGTTCTGTCATCGGTTTTATCTTCCAAGTACTGAATGAACCATGTAAGCTTAGAACCGTAGCTGTGTACGGAGTCAAGCGATATGCAGAATAATTTGGACAATCTGACCATTGGCGTCTTCGCCAAGGCCGCCGGGGTCAATGTGGAGACCATCCGGTTCTACCAACGCAAGGGCTTGTTGCCCGAGCCGGACAAGCCTTACGGCAGCATTCGCCGGTATGGCGAGGTGGATGTGGCGCGGATGCGGTTTGTGAAATCGGCCCAGCGGCTGGGCTTCAGCCTCGACGAAATCGCCGAACTGCTCCG
Organism: Burkholderiales bacterium RIFCSPHIGHO2_12_FULL_61_11; assembly: GCA_001770785.1. Lineage (GTDB taxonomy): Bacteria > Pseudomonadota > Gammaproteobacteria > Burkholderiales > Burkholderiaceae_C > Polaromonas. The sequence continues at coordinate 16,585 of MERZ01000025.1, read as the reverse complement.
ATTGGAGGATGGCACCCGCTGCGATGAAGCCAGCCACCTGGCCGAGCACAAGCTTCAGGACGTGCGGGAAAAGATGGTCGACCTGGCGCGCATGGAAACCGTGCTGTCCGCGCTTGTGCGCGCCTGCCATGCGCGCAAGGGAAACGTTTCCTGTCCGCTGATTGCGTCGCTGCAAGCGGAGAAAGAAACTTCCGGCTCTTGAGGCGACCCTTGTCCCCGAAGGATAGGGCTATAAAGTGCAATGGGGGGAGCGAGCGGCGGGTGGGGTGTCTTGATGCCATCCGCATAGGGTGTTGCAAGCCATCAGACTGGCAGTCCGAAGCGCGGCCTCAGTTTGATGCCGATCCAGTTGCCTGGCAGCGCCGCAGCGATCCACAGCCAGCCGTGCAGGCTGGTCGATGCCACGCCCGAGAAAAACGCACCGACGTTGCAGCCGAAAGCGATGCGTGCGCCGTAGCCCATCAGCAGGCCGCCGAGGACGGCCGCGGCCAGCGAGCGCAGCGGAATGTGCAGCCGCGGGGCGAAGCGGCCGGCCAGCGCTGCGGCGCACAGCGCCCCGACAAGCAGCCCGATGTCCATCACCGAGGTGATGTCGTCCAGCATGCCGCCCTGCAACGCCGCCTGCTGGAAGTCGCCTTGCCAGAAAGCGCTCGATGCCGGGTTCCAGCCCAGCAGCATGGCGAGTTTGGCACCCCACAGGGTGAAGGCCCAAGTGATGGTCCAGGGATGGCCGGCAAGCAGCAGCGTCATGAAATTGAGCCCGGCCAGCGCCAAGCCGCCTGCCAGCAGCGGCCAGGGTCCCGTCAGGATGATGCGCCAGCTGCTTGTAGTCTCCTTATTCTTTGGTGCCGGCTGGCCCCAGCGCTTCAGACCCAGCCAGAGCGCCAGCAGAAACGCAAGCTGCAGCGCCACGCCCAGGGGCCAGCCGAATGCTGCGCCCAGCGTGATCGGCGGCCAGGCGGGCAGCGCCTGCCACCAGCCCATATCCAGGCTGGCCCAGAACGAGCCGGCCACGAAGGCGGCAAGGGTGGCCAGCATGCGCGTACTGCCGCCGCCCAAGGTAAACAGGGTGCCTGAGCCGCAGCCATTGCCGAGCTGCATGCCGATGCCGAACAGGAAGGCGCCAGCCGCCACCTGCCAGCCGACCGGCGCCAGCGCGCCGACCACCTCGCGGCCGAAGGCGGAACCGGCCGCCAGCACCGGCGCGAACAGGAGGGTAGCCGCCGCGAGCATGACGAGTTGCGCCTGCACCCCGCGCGTGTCGCGATGGGTGATCAGCCTGCGGTAGGCGCCGGTAAAGCCGAACGCGGCGTGGTAAAGCGTGACGCCCAGCGCCGCGCCCAGCAGAAGCAGCCCCGCCAGGCGCAGGTCGTCGCGCGCCATCAGGGCTGCGAGGCCCGCCAGCAACAGCAGCGCGACGGCGAGCGGACGGCGCTGCCACGGCCACGGCCGGGGAGCGGCCGGAAACTTCAGTGCATCATTTGCCAGTGGCATCGGTGACGATCTTTGCAAAAATCGGATCGAGTTCGCCAGCCACCGCGTCGAGCTTGCCGCTGCCGTAAGGCGCGAAGGGGCACGGCAAGCGTCACCTACCGCACGCCGAGCGCGACCCAGCCGCCGTCGCGGTCCACTCGAAGACCTGGCCGGCGCCATCGAGCACGCGGTACGGACTCGCGCCCGCGCCATAGCGGCCGACCGGTGTGGTATCGAAGGGGCCTGCGTCACGGCTATTCAGACGCGACGGGTCGAACTTCCAGCCCCACGGAAAGTAGCGGCCGTCGGCGCCGCGCGCGGCCTTTTCCCATTCGGGCTCGGACGGCAGGCGCCACACCCGACCGGTGCGCCGGCTGAGCCAGGCGGCGTATGCGTTCGCGTCGGCCTGGCTCACCATGACCACCGGATGTTCCTCCCGGCCGGCCGGCGGATGGGCGTGGCCTGCGTTGCAAAAACAAAGGAAAGCAGCAGCTGCGGTTTCCAGGTTGAACTGTTTCGTGTATTTTTTCCTTTTGGTCAGTCATGCACCACGATGCCCACGGCCGGGTCGACGGCTTCATTCCATGGCGCTGCCGCGATCCTGCGGCGCGCGAGTTCGTGCCCCGCCGTCCAGCGGGCTTCAATGCTGGCCGGCGTGAAGTCGATATCCTTGGTGAGATTTTCCCCCTCCAGTGCGGGCGCGCGCAAGGGCAGTACGTGCATCACGGTGCCGCAGCCCCAGCCGAGCAGTTCCCTGGCCTGCCGCGTGGTGCGTACATTTTCCGGCAACAGGCGGCCGAGTTCGCGCACCACATGGCGCAGATGGTGAATCTGCTGCTGACGCGCGGTGTGTGACTCTGCCCGGCTGGAATACTGGATTTCCTTCTGGCGGCTGATCACCTGCTCAATGGTTTGCGGGACCTCGTTTTCCTGCTGCCACAAGCGGGCGGCGAAGATCACGGAGTCGCGCCGCGGATGGTCGTCCATCACGACTTCGATCGGGGTATTGGAATAGAGGCCGCCGTCCCAGTGCGGCTCGCCGTCGATCATGACGGCGGGGAACGCGGGCGGCAGCGCCCCCGAAGCCATCACATGATCGATGCTAAGCGCTGCATCGCGGCTGTCGAAATAGCGCATGTGGCCGGAAAGCACATTCACCGCCCCCAGCGTCACTCGCATCGTGCCCTTGGCGAGGTAGTCGAAATCGACCAGTTCGCCGAGCGTGCGGCGCAGCGGCGCGGTGCTGTAAAAGCTGGCGTCGGCCACGCCCAGAGGCGTCTCGGCGCCGAGCCAGGCGTGCGGGTTCGGCCTGAAGAAGCCCGGAACTCCTTGCGCTACCGTGCCCAGGCTCTGCATCAGGTTGCCGATGCCAAAGGCGTTCCAGTGCGCACAGGACGACGCGCCGCTGGCAACCCTGTCCCAGAATTCCCTCAGGCGGGCGATCCGCTGCTGCGGCGCGTTGCCGGCGATGATGGCGCCGTTGATGGCCCCGATCGAGGTTCCCACCACCCAGTCCGGCTCGATGCCCGCTCCGTGCATGGCTTCATATACGCCGGCCTGAAATGCGCCCAGCGCGCCGCCGCCTTGCATCACCAGCACTGACTGGCCCGGCAATTTCGTTTGCACCGCTTTCGTTTCGGCATTGTCGCAATGCGCCACCGTTTTTGTTTTTGGAGGTGCCATGGGTCGATTCCTTTGTTTGAAACGGTTGGGCCGTGCGATGTGCACGAAGGCCGACGGCATTGGCAACTCAGGATATTCTGCCTTTGCCGTGAGCGCATCGCCTGCGCGCCAATATCCCCGTCAACATGGAGTCGTACCAGGTGCATTGCTTCTTACATGCCAACGCAAAAAACGTTGGGTAGCGTTGCGGTCCCCCGACCTGCGCTGAAAAATCAGTCTTGCAGTTCGCGCGCGGCCAAATCCACAGCCAGCCGCTCATTGGCATCCAGCGGGGCGCTGGCTGCCGCCTGCTCGTAGAGCCGGGTGGCTTGCTCAATGGCCGGGTCGCCCTCCAGCATGACCAGGCCCCTGGCGTATTCGACCATGGCAATTGCGGAGCCGGGTTTCAAGCGCAAGGCTTCCTCGTAGAGTGCCAGGCCCAAGCCTTTTTTTGCGCCATGGATCATTCCGCCAATCAGCGCGCCCACCTTGTCAATCACCTCGGCATGGAAAGCGGCCAGCGCGACGTGCGCATGCGCATGGCTGGGCGACAGCCTGATGGTTTGCTCCAGTGCCTGTTTGACCTTGCTTCCCAAGCCCTGCGCCAGCGCTTTGGTCACGCTGATACTCTGGCTGTAGCGGCCGAGCGCGTAAGCCTGCCAGAACCAGGCGTTGGCGTTATTGGGGTCTGCCATTTGCTGCGCCTCGGCGCGCTTGGCGACTTCCAGGAACAACGCCAGTTTGGTTTTTTCATGCCCTTCCAGGTAGTTGGCATAAACACAGGTGGCCCTGTTGGCCACCGTGATGCCGTGGCCACCGGCCAGTAGGCCGGCCTCAGCTGCTTTTTGAAACTCGCCGTTGTGAAACCACACCCAGCCCTGCAGCACGGCGGGCTCGTGGGGCAGGGGTTCGAGGTCGCCCTGGTGCAGGTGCAGCCAGTTCTTTTTGACACTGGCAGCATCAAATGCATAGTCACCCGCATGGGGAAAAGCGGTCCATTCGGTCATTGTGTTGTCTCGTTGTAAAAGCGCGTTGGTATTGTCATGGCACATCGTCAGCTCGCGTCGTTCGCCGGATTATTGTAGGCGTCCACCAGCACCCGAAAATGGGCGTGCTGGTCTGGTTCAAGATAGGGAATCAGCAAATTCAGCACATGCTGCGCGCCCCTGAGCAGCGCGGCCTGCGCCTTGCCGGGTTCCAGCGCATTGCGCGGGTCGCGCACGTATTCAAAGCTCAGCCAGTAGGTCAGCACCACCACCATGCCGGTGGCTGTGGCTTCCAGTTCGCGCGAATCGATCGATACCGCACCGGCGCGGCTCATGCCGTCCAGCAGGGTTTTGACGGCGCGCGTCTTGTTTTTGAGGATCTCCTGGAAATGGGTTTCCAGACGGCGGTTTTTGCTCAGCAGATCGTTCAGATCGCGGTACAAAAAACGGTATTGCCAGATCAGCTCGAACAGCGTGTGCATGAAAAACCAGGCGTCCTCGACGTTGCGCACGCCGTCGCTGGCGTCAAGCAGCTCGTTCAGCGCCTTTTCGTAGCGATCAAACAGCGAATTGATCAGCTCGTCCTTGGCCGGGTAGTGGTAGTAGAGGTTGCCCGGGCTGATGCCAAGCTCGGCAGAAATCAGCGTGGTCGAGACATTCGGCTCGCCAAAGCGGTTGAACAGGTCAAGCGTGACCTCCAGAATGCGCTCTGCGGTGCGCCGCGGCGCTTTTTTTGCCATCGTGTCTCCCCCATATTGTCATGAACTCTACCCCAAATGCCGCGAGGCTCGGCATTAGGGAAACACCGGATCGAATCAACTTTAACTGCTGCAGTGGCGTCGCTCGAATTTTTTGTTCGCGCCGCGCCCATGCGCAGCATGCGCTCCAGGCCGATCGGTGGGCGACCACGCTTTCCACTCTTGGCGTCATAGGGTTCAATGACTTCCATCAACCTGGCCCAAGGAACCACTTGTCCGATCTTCTCCAGAAACACTTCGCGCCGGGTAGGCTTTTTCTTCTTCTCGTATTCGGCTTGGGAAAAACTGATTTGGGTCGATGCGGTAGGATGGCTCTGCGGTATGGGCAACTTTCCCATAACGCTTTGAGTTCCATCAAGAGTTGGCAGATTCAGTGAATAAATCTGCGTTTCCCTAGAATGGAAAATTACAACTGCAATTCGCAGCCTTCTCCATTCAACAAAGCGAGGTCATTAACATGCCGATCAAAAAAACCATCATCGCCTTGGGTGTTGCCAGTGCTGTCTTGCTCAGTGGCGCACCCCTCTGGGCGCAGACGGCCACCAGCACGACCACGACGACCAGCAATACGGCGGGCGACAAGCTGGCGTCCACCTACAGTTCCTTTGCGGGTTCGCCAGCCAATGCCCAGGCACTGGTCAGCGGGCTTCGCACAAGTTCCGACATCACGCTGAGTGCCAGCCCAACCGGCCCCAACCCGAACGCGCCCTCGGCGACCGTTTCACCGGCGACCGGCAAGATGGGTTACGGCAACATCAATATAGCGCTCGCGCTTTCCCAAACCACGCTTACCCAACTAGGCATCGCCAACCCCACGCCCTCGCAACTTGCAAGCGCCCTGAGCGGCGTACTGGGGCAAAGAGCCGCTGGGATGGGATGGGGACAAATCGCTCAAAGTATGGGCGTCAAGCTGGGTGACATCGTGAGCGCTTCCAAAACCGATAAGAGCGGCAAGAAGGCCGATCGCACGGCAAAAGCTGAAAGCGTTGCAAAGGCAGATCGCGCCAGCAAGGCACAAGCTTCTGGCAAAGAAGCGAGCAATAGCGGGAAAAGCGGCAACGCCGGCAGCGGTAGTGGCAACGCCGGAGGCAACGGTGGCGGTGGCGGTGGCAACGGCGGCGGCGGTGGCGGTGGCGGTGGCAACAAATAATGCCGCCTGTTTGAGCCGTAAGCTCTTCGCATAACGCTCATAGGCTCACAAACGGGTCGCCAGGTTTCCAGCGAATCATGGCGAATGCTGCAAATTGCATCTGGCGGGCCAGTGCCGCCAAGTCAAGCCAAGGCCCTTCGGGGCCTTGGCTGTTTGTGGAGTATGGGAATTCCACAAACGCAGGCCGAGCGGGAATGCGTGGGCTGATTCTTAACCATGCTGCTTCAAGAGTACACAGGGCAATGCGCCAAAACATACGCCGCTTTGAAGCCCAGCTGACCCACAAGCCGCGCAATATCACTGACGCTGAACGCGGCGCGAGTTTTGCGAAGGCGGCGCTGCTGGCGGCACGCGAGGCATGAACCCCGAGCGAGGCTACTGGCCGTTACGGCGAAATAGCTGCTCAATGCGCCAGTCCGGGTAATCCATCGGCGAGATGGACACCTTGATTGCCGTGCATGCAGCTGTTAAAAACATGGCAACAGGTCAGTTATTCACCCGTGGATGACGGCAGAGATTGGCAGTTCCAGGATGCTTGCTGAATTCCCGCTCAACTTTTTTGGAGAACCCGCCATGACGCTCACTATCAAGCAGCCGTGGGATGTGCCAGACCTTGACTTGAATGCGTACAAGTACAAGTTTCTTGCCGAGGGTGATTCGTGGTTCTCCATTGGTGAATTTCCGCCCTGGGCAACCAGCAGCCTTCTGTTCGGGATGAGCCGAAGCTTCACTGCCAGCAACCTCGTCATCAACTGTGCGAGACAGGGCGACACCTTGTCGCACATGCACCAGATGTGGTACGACAGCAACTTCACCCGCATGCTGGATGCGCCCCATCTGGGCTACTACTGGGATGCGCTTTTGCTGTCAGCAGGAGGCAATGACCTGATTGACGCCTGCCTGGTCGCGCCAACTGTGACGGACCCGGCCCAACGCCTGTTGCTGCGCCCCGAGGAAATACCATCGGGCGCGCCGCCCGAGGCCTGCATATCCACAGGCGGCTGGCAGGCATTCGAAGGCTACCTGCGCGCCAACTTTTCCGATCTGGTGCAACGCAGAAACCACGGCGTCAATCAAGACGCGGCACTCTTCATGCATACCTACACCCGCGTCACCGTGCGCAATGCGCCCACTGGCGGTGGCCCCTTGTTTCAACACGGACCCTGGCTGTACCAGGCGCTGACGCAATACCAGGTTCCCGAGGCAGCGCAGCAGCCCGTGGCCGACGCCTTGTTCAATCGTTTGGGAGACTTGTTGCTCAGTTTCGACGATCCAGCGCAACGCATCTTTGTGTTTGATTCGCAAGACCCCGCCATCGGCGTCGTGCCGGCGCTGCCAGGAACCAGCGGTGTCAGCAATGATTTTGAAAATGAAATTCACCTGACGCCCGCGGGCTACAGGAAGGTGGGGGCTGCATTTGCTGCCTTTATCGAGTCAAAGCTGTAAGGGCTGCAGCCGGGTTTCAATTGGCGTCGCTCAACCTGTTCAACCAAGTCGCGCAAACCTTCTTTGATGAAAGACATTTTCGAGTTGCCGCGCCAATGATCTTTGGTGGGAAAGTTGATGATGTAGTGCGGCTGGGCGTAGGCCACCGCATCAAACACATGCATCTTGCCCGGCCGCACTTCGCCAGCACGACAGGTCGCTTGGTACAAGTCAAAATTGTCAGGCCACTTGTTCTTGAACTGAAGTGCAATCCCCTTGCCCATCACACCGACGCAGTTGACCGTATTGACGATCGCGTCAACGTCATCCTGCTTCAAGAGATCACCGTGAGTAAGTTGAATAGACATGACTACTGGCCCAGAGAAACAGGTCACTCCAACCTATTGGAGAAGATTCCCCGTCAACTCATTGGACAGCAGTTTCCCAAAAGCATCCGCGTTAAAAATCACGGCTTTGTTGGTGTAGTAAGCGGCACGTTCGTACTGTTTTTTTCCAACGGTCGTCTGACTCTCTGCAACCGCCAGAATATATCCTGGCTTGTTCTCGGCCCGGTATTGCATGTAAATGACCTCTGCCTCTAGCAAACGGGTAGGAGAGGTCGCCGCAATCACGATAAGCGGTTTTTTCGTGCCCAGGACATGGTCAGCCTTCAGACCCCCGGCAATTGGGAGTTCAACATCGGAATCGCAAATAAGATGGGCATCAGAAGCGATCTCCTGGACTATCTGCTTAACACGATCCTTGAAGTCGCTTTCCCGCCGATCCGCGCGTGCGGTCGCGATTGCATGAAGCTGCTGCGCGGCCTCTGCCACACGAAAAATGTAGGGCGCGATAAGCTGCTCATTGCTCGCAAATACGGAAATCGTTTCGTCGTCTTTAAATTTAACGGGTGAGTGTGTCAATAGCTCTTCTGCCCAGCGGAGCACAGCTTCCGACTCGACATCACCACCGTTGAGACCGGCATAAAAAGCCGCTTCCCCGTTTTCGTCTATCGAAAATCCTCTTCCCTCTCCTAATGGCCGCACTCGAACAACGATCTGATCGCTGCTGCCAGGGTATTCAAGGGGCGTGACTACTCGCTGCACGCCATTTTCGTCGGAATGCACTTCGAAAAGCGAACAAATCGCACGCTTGAGATCTTTGATTATCACCATAAGGGGCGTGAATTATCGTCATCGTCGGGCAAGGAAATCCCGGTTGATTTACAAAATTCAATGATCAACTTTAGTCGATCTGCGGGAATTTTGGGATCAATATTAGGTTTCGTTTTCAAGGACAGTTCTGGATGCCCCGGGTAGCATCCGATCAGTGTAATTGCCGGTGGTTCGACATGGCGTCTTGCAGTGAAAACCCTTGTGACTGGGATGCCAATGAAATTCAAAAATCGGACTCAAGCTCTCATTGGCAAGACGGCAAAACAGATGAGCATAAAAAGCGCGATCAGAGAGGATCGGGCCATCCCGCCAGTACATAAATGCCACATGGTCGGCTGAGACATCGATCATCCCGGTTGATTCGATTCGCGGGCCTCCAAGACCCTTAAACGGTTTGGGAAGCTTATTTCGCTTCTGCGGCTTAAAGGTTGGAATCTCACTCAGCTGCTTGGGGGCCGTCTTGTGCGCCTTCAATTCACGTGGGGTCATTAGTTTTGCAGTGAGATAGATTCAAACAAGCGATATCATGCCAGCCCCACTGACACCGGTAAAGCCCGACACACATGATTTGACGCACCCAGTAGCGACGATGCAGGGCTTCAGCAACGGTTTTACAGATGTTGCGTTGGTTTCGAGAAGTTTACGATGCCCTACCTGCCTTAAGTCCTCGTGAAATAAACACAAGCAGCTATTTCTTTTGTAGCAAAAAGGAGAGAGCAAAATCATTCAAACCGGAACCAGCGCTGCGTCCAGAACCGCCTCCAGCAACCGGCGGCTGTCGGTTTGGGTGGTGGTGAGCTGGGCTTCGAGCTGATCGCACAAGGCCATGAGTGCATCGACTTTGGCGACAATGCGGTGTTGTTCGGCGAGGGGAGGTATCGGGATACTCAACGAGCGAATGTTATCCAGATTCAGCCCTGGCTTGCCTGCTCCATATGCACGCTCAACCAATTCGTCGCGTCCACCGGGACCAGACATCAGACACAGCAGAAGCCACCTCGAAAAAGCCGTGTCGGTTGGCCTGACGAGGGCGACGTGCTGGCTCACGTAAGCCTCACCCAGATCGCGATCCAACAGGGCTGGATTCGTAACCCCCGCCCCCGTAATTACGATTAAAAGATCGCCCTCCTGGACCTGTGTGCGTGCGCCTTCACTCTTAGCGGGGGGATTAACGCATGCAATTTCATCCAGCCGTAGACGGCCGAAACGAATGTTCTGTGCTCGTAGAAATTTCGGCCCACTCTCGGCATAGAACTCTGCCCACCCGCGTGAACCACTGGTGACAAGATTGCAGACATCCCCCAGTCGAACAGCCTGCCAAAGCAAAGGAAGAGGAAATGTGAGCTTTGCCACACCGCTGACGGTTTTCTCTTTAGGGATAGTCCCCAGACGCGCAAGCTGCGCCTTATCTTGTCGAATCGCCTTCAACAGCGCCATCGCAGGTTCGTCGTTCACGACCTGCGGCACAAGCAGACCACGAACAGCAAGGTTCAAAACAGTTTGACGCATCGCCTTGATGTGTTCGGGGCGGGTGGTGAGGCGCGGAAGCTGGGAAAGATGAAAGCAAGCGTGTTCGCGTTGGGCTTCGGGGGTAGTGCCGGCGGCGGGCTGGTTCAGGCGCTGCAGGGACGCGCTGGCCAGGCGGTCGCGGCGGCGTTCGCGTTCCTGCTGCGCGGCTTCGAGCTGGTCGCACAGGGCCATGAGTTCATCGACCTTGGCGACGATGCGGTGTTGTTCGGCGAGGGGTGGGAGAGGGACTGACAGCTTCTCCATTTTTTCCTTGGTCATGTGAACCATGGAAACACCGTGACCTGACTCTTTGATTTGCTGGGTCTGCTGGAGAAGGAAGCGGTAAAGGTAGTGCTTATCAAGCCTCGCTTCCGAATGAAGTCTCAGCTTCCAAATGTGATAGTGGTAGATGACCTTCGGACCAGCCCAGATAAAAGGTCCAAAGGACGCAGACCACGAAAAGATCAAATCACCTTCGTCACAATATTTGTCTTCTTCGAGCGTGAGATCTGAGTAATACCAATTCTTGGATGTAAACAAGTTTCCTACACGTAAGACTGGTGTTCCAGCGCCCAGCAATTCATTTTTTGCGTATGCCCGTCCATTCAGTACGTCAGTCAACTCGGCGAGAGATACGACTGACCAGCCATGCGGCAATGCAAATTGCAGGACGTTTTTCTCACTTTGAATCGATGCCTTTCGTGCCCGTGGTGTCGCGTCCCCAAGGCGGATCGCCCGCGCAGCCCGAATATCTTTGAGCTGCGCGGCGACGGACTCATCTTCCCCGTCTTGTTCAACAAGTTTCCCCCGCACAGCCAACTCCAAAATAAGCCGCCGCAGGCGCGGCACCGCACCGGGCGCTTCGCTCAGCCGGTCGAAGTGCGTCATCAGTTGTGTCGCGTTCATGCGGCGAACAACTCAATATCGTCCATCGGGTAATGCTTGCGATTGCCCGTCCACAATGGGCAGCGGTGGGTACGCGCGGTGGCAGCCAGCAGATAGTCTTCCAGCGAAATGCCTTCAAAGGCTTTGCGGTACTGGTGCGCGTAAGTGCCGGCCACACGCCCGGTGTCGCTGTCGGTCACGATGCGCTGGCACAAGCTGAAAAACGCTTCAATGTCTTTGTGCTCGCGGACAAAGGCACCGGCATAGACCTCGGCCACGACGATGGGGCTGATGAGAAATGCGGTTTTCGCCTCCAGCAGTGCAAGGAAGCGTGCCACCATGTCGGGCTGCTTTTTGAGCAGGTGAAT
>MERZ01000025.1:4294-5173 GCA_001770785.1 Burkholderiales bacterium RIFCSPHIGHO2_12_FULL_61_11 | reverse complement strand
TGACTTGTCGTCTGTGCGCAGGAGTCGGCTGGTGCTACGGATGTCGCGCACAAAGGCCTCAGGCGTGGTCTGGGCAAAGCTTTCCAGGGGCTTGAGGCGTTCGAAATAGGCGCGCGCATCAGCCACAGGATCTTTCTGAATGTCTTTTTCCAGCGTGCGGCGAATCAGTTCGGAAATGCTGACGCCCACGCTGCGCGCACGGGCCTTGAGGCTGTCATGCAGGTCGTCCTGCAAATAGATCTGGGTGCGATGCATGTTCGGCTCCAATACATTTGATGTATAAAACTATACATCATTATCTATGATGTTGTTTGTGCCAAGGTGTATTTGTGACACCAGTGATGTCGCTATTGCCAGGCTTAACGAGGTGGCCGGTATTTGTCTCACCAGTGATGAGACTATTGGGTGGCTTCAACGGAATAGCGCTTCTTGCAATATCGCCTTGAGCTGGTCGCGCAGGGCGGCGGCCTTGGCTTCCGCCTCATTCAGGCCCGCCAGCAGTTCCTCGGGTTCGCCGTGGTCCAGTTCCACGGTGTGCGGGTTTTTGAAATCGAGGTTGTAGCCACGCGCTTTCACCTCGTCGGCGCTCACGCGCCAGGCCACTTCGGTTTCCACCCGGCCCTGGCGCTCGGCGCCGCCCCACCAGTCCACGCAGCCTTGCAAATGCTCCAGGCGGATGGGGCGGGTCATGGAATAGGCTTTTTGAGTGGCGGGCACGCGGTGCTCGTAAAACCAGATGTCTTGGGTGGACATGCCTTTTTCAAAGAACAGCAGGTTGGTGCCGATGCTGGCGTAGGGCTTGAACACACTGTTGGGCAGGCGCACGATGGTGTGCAGGTTGCACTCTTCCATCAGGTGTTCTTTGAGGCGGGTTTTGAC
>MERZ01000025.1:0-4238 GCA_001770785.1 Burkholderiales bacterium RIFCSPHIGHO2_12_FULL_61_11 | reverse complement strand
CCGCCGTTTCCTTGGTGCGGAAATGCTGCGGAAAGTTGCTTTCAATGCCATCCTGCACGCTGGCGCCAAACGGCGGGTTGGTCAGGATGACGTCCACGCGGTCGGCATTGGTGTAGCTCACATAGGGGCGGGCCAAGGTGTTGTCGTGGCGCACAAAGCTGGCGTCTTCCACGCCGTGCAGCAGCATGTTGGTGACGCACAGCATGTGGGGCAGTTGCTTGAGCTCCACGGCGCGCAGGCTGGCCTGCAGCGCGGCTTCGTCTGCCACGGTTTTGACATAGCGCTCGCGCATGTGGCGGATGCTGCAGGTCAAAAAACCACCGGTGCCGCAACTCGGGTCCATGATGATCTCGCCCGGCTTGGGGTCAATGCGGTCCACCATGAAGGCGGTGACAGCGCGCGGCGTGTAGAACTCGCCCGCGTTGCCGGCGGCCTGCAGGTCGCCCAGCATTTGCTCGTAGATGTCGCCAAAGTGTTTGCGCTCGGCCAGGTTGTTGAAATCGACGTCGCTGATCTTGTTGACCACCTGGCGAATGAGCTGGCCGTCTTTCATGTAGTTGTAGGCGTCTTCAAACACGCTTTTCACGACACGGGCGCGGTTGGCCCATTTGCCCGTGGCGGGCAGTTCCTTGAGCGTGGGAAACAGGTCGCCATTGATGAAGGCCATCAGCTCGGTGCCGGTGATGCCCTCGGGGTTGGCGGCCCAGCTGCGCCACTGCAGGCGCTTGGGGATGGGCGAACGGTAGCCGTCCTGCATCACCTCCAGTTGCTGGTCCTGGTCGTCGATGATCTTGAGGAAGAACATCCAGCACAGTTGCGAGAGGCGCTGGGCGTCGCCGTCGACACCGGCGTCTTTGCGCATGATGTCCTGGATGGATTTGACTGTGTTTCTGGCTCATGTTTTGGTTATTTGGGTTGCGGGGCTAGCCCCATGAGCGGGTTAGCAGTTCATCCAGCGCATCGGCAATGGCTTGGCCGTGCTCGGTCAGCGATTCCGTCCGTTCGCCGAGCTGATCAAGGGCGACGGAAACCATGTCCAGCGGATGGAGCACCACCTCGACGCCGTCCACCTGAAAAACCGGATTCATGCGCGAGCCGACCGTGGCCGCTTGGCCGGACAGCGCACTGCGGCGCACCAGCGGCACCACCATGCGCCGGCGGTAGCGGTCAAACAGCGACGACTGAACCACCACCACGAATGGGATGAATTCCTTCAGCGGCCCTTTGTTGCGGTGTACATCGAACTGGGCCATTACAGCGTGGAGTGCTCGTCGGCGAAAGAACCCACGGCGGCATGCACGGCGTTCCAGTCGGCAGCGCAAGCATCGGCCTGCCGCTGGCGTGTCAATCGGGTTTGCTGCTGTTGGGCCACGTACGCGGCGAGCAATTCCTCCATGGTGGCGGAGAGGTTGCTGGTGTAGGTTTTGGCCTGTGCGACCAGGCCTTCGCTCAGGGTCAGATTGACTGCGCGTTTGCGGGACGCCGCAGTTGCGGAGGGAGCAGTGGGGTGCATGATGAAATCCTTTGCTTGACCAGTATGCGCATATTATGCGCATATTTGAGTTTCAAGCGGCACCCTGTCGCACGTCCTGGTACAGCGCTGCCTGCAGGTCATGCACCGCCTGTTCAAAACCGGCCTTGGTGCCGAACGGCTGGATGAGCTGAAACGGGGTGCCCATCTGGTTAAACGGTGGAATCTCCAGCAGCTTGACGTTGTCGAGTCCACCGACGACACCTTCATCCTGGTACTTGGCCAGCAGCGCCTCCAGCACGGCGCGAGCCTGCGGGCCGTATTTAGTGAACACGTCGCGCTTGCGCACCTGGTCGGCGCGCTCGCGGCGGGTCAGCGGCGGCTGGTCGAAGGCGATGTGGCAGATCAGGTCGAACGGGTCAAGGTCAATGCCGACCTCTTCCATCAGCGCGTCCAGAAACAGACCTTCTTCAGCCAGTTCGTCGATGACCACTTCTTTGCGGGCCTCGCCTTTCCAGCGGCGCAGAAAAGCGTCCAGACTGGCGTAGTGGGCGCGAATGGCCTTGCGGCTGTAGTCGCGCAGGCTCTCGGTGACGAGCTTGCCGTTGTCGTCCAGGTATTCCACGCGCTCCTGGAGCACTGTGACGGGCTTGCCCTGAACGAAGTACCTGGGGCGCGGCTCGGCCACGCCGGGCGGCAGGGAAATATCAGGCGGCAGGTAGCCATCGACCACGGTTTCATCGTCTCCGGGCTGCGCATCTGCGGGCAGCTCAGGCGGCATGACGGGGTCGCCCTCGCCCGGCTCGTAAATCTGCACCGGCTCGCCGTCAAAGTCGGGGTCGGCAAAGTGGTTGGTGGCTTTGCGAAAGTCGATCAGCGTGAAATAGAACTTGCGCGTGTCTTCATGCACGCGGGTGCCGCGCCCGACGATCTGCTTGAACTCGGTCATGCTGCCCACTTCGCGCTCCAGCACGATCAGGCGGCAGGTTTGCGCATCCACCCCGGTGGAGAGCAGGCGCGAAGTGGTCACGATGACCGGCACCCTGGCCTCGGGGTCGATGAAGTTGCCGAGCTGCTCCTTGCCTTCGGCATCGTCACCGGTGATGCGCATCACGTAGCGCGGGTACTGCTGCACCAGGTCAGCGTTTTCATTGATGAAGGCCTGGCGCATGCGGGCCGCGTGGGGCGTGTCCACGCAAAAGACGATGGTTTTCTGGAAGCGGTCGCCACTGGCCTTGAGGTAGTCGCTGACCCACTTGGCGACGCGGGCAGTGCGGGTGTCGATGATGAGGTTGCGGTCGAAGTCCTTCTGGTTGTAGAGGCGGTCTTCAATTTCGTGGCCGTATTGGTCCACCTCGCCGGGCATGGGGCGGTAGCCTTCGACATCCACATCCAGATGCACCTTGATGACCTTGTACGGCGCCAGAAAGCCGTCGCGAATGCCTTGCTTGAGGCTGTAGGTGTAAACCGGCGGGCCAAAGTAGTCGCTGTTGGAAACGTACTCAGTTTCCTTGGGCGTGGCGGTCATGCCGATTTGGGTGGCGGCACTGAAATGCGTCAGAATCTCGCGCCAGGCGAGTCTTCTGCGGCGCTGCCACGGTGGCACTCGTCGATAACGATCAGGTCGAAAAAGCCGGGGCTGAACTCCTTGAACAATTTCTGCCGCTCTTCCGGGCCGGTGATGGCTTGATAGAGACCGAGGTAAATTTCGTAGGCGGCGTTGATGCGGCGTTTGCTATCGGCGCCCTTGTCGAGGGCCAGCGCCAACTCGGTGATCGAGCCGTCAGCGCGTTCGATGGTTTTGGCACCGATGCTCAGTTTGGCCATGGCCGTGCCAAACGGGCGGAAGTCGTTGACCATGGTCTGGTCAATCAGGATATTGCGGTCCGCCAGATACAGGATGCGCTTTTTCTGCCCGGCCTTCCACAGCCGCCAGATGATCTGGAACGCGGTGTAGGTCTTGCCGGTGCCGGTGGCCATGACCAGCAGCACGCGGTTTTGCCCCTTGGCAATCGCCTCCACCGCCGCATTGACGGCGTTGCGCTGGTAGTAGCGCGGCTCTTTGCCGCTGCCGTCATCAAAATACGGTTGCGTGACCACCTGCTCCTGCGCGGGGGTGAGGCCTTTCCACGCCAGGTAGCGTGACCAAAGTTCGGCGGGGCTGGGGAATGCGTCCAGGCTCAGGGTCGTTTCCATCTGGACTGCGGTGCTGGTTCGGTCGTGCAGCACAAAGCCGTGGCCGTTGCTGGAGAAGACGAAGGGAATGTCGAGCGTGGTGGCATAGTCCAGCGCCTGCTGCATGCCGTCGCCCGCGGCCTTGAAATTGTGCTTGGCCTCGATCAGCGCAATGGGAAAGTGCTGGTAATACAGCACGTAGTCCGCCCGCTTTGCCTTGCCGCGCGTGACCAGCTTGCCCCGCACGATGATGCGGCCCGCCGTGAAAGCCACCTGGCGGCGAATGGCAGCCTCGTCCCACCCGGCTTGGTACAGCGCTGGCGTGATGAACTTGGCGCTGGTATCGTCTTCGCTGAAGTTCTTTTTCTGTGACATGGCTTCCCTTGCCACCGATTCTAGGTTAGATGCAGAATTGGCCAACAACCCCCGTGCAATATGCGCAGGAAGCTTCTGATTTGATAGCAATCACCGTTGGCGCGCCAGCACCGCCGCCAAGGCCTGCCCCGTGGGCGTGCCCAATCGCACCACGTCTTCGGGCGTGGCCGCCGCCACCACCTGCCCGCCGGCATTGCCGCCGTCGGGCCCCAGGTCG
>MERZ01000024.1 GCA_001770785.1 Burkholderiales bacterium RIFCSPHIGHO2_12_FULL_61_11 | reverse complement strand
GGAATGTGACGCCGGTGTGGTGCTGGGTGGCCGTAGTTTTCGCATCCCGGTGGTGCCGGCCAACATGAAGACGGTGGTCAACGAGGACATCTGCGCCTGGCTGGCGAAACACGGCTATTTCTACGTCATGCACCGCTTTGACCTGGACAACCTGCAGTTTGTCAAAGCGATGAAAGCCCAAGGCTTGTACGCATCGATTTCTCTGGGCGTAAAAAAACCTGACTACGACACGGTGGACCAATTGGCAGCCGAAGGTCTGGCGCCCGAGTACATCACGATCGACCTGGCGCACGGCCACGCCGACACCGTGCAAAGAATGATTGCTTACCTGAAGCAAAAACTGCCCGCTTCGTTCGTGATTGCCGGCAACGTCGGCACGCCCGAAGCGGTGATTGACCTGGAAAACTGGGGCGCCGACGCCACCAAGGTGGGCATTGGCCCGGGCAAGGTCTGCATCACCAAGATGAAGACCGGCTTTGGCACCGGCGGCTGGCAGTTGTCGGCGCTCAAGTGGTGCGCGCGCGTGGCAACCAAACCCATCATTGCGGACGGCGGCATACGCGAGCATGGCGACATCGGCAAGTCCATCCGTTTTGGTGCAACCATTGTGATGATTGGCGCCATGCTGGCCGGCCTGGAAGAAAGCCCCGGCAAAACCGTCGAGGTCGATGGCAAGCTCTTCAAGGAGTACTACGGCAGCGCCTCGGACTTCAACAAGGGCGAGTACAAACACGTCGAGGGCAAACGCATTCTGGAGCCCGTCAAGGGCAGCCTGCAAGACACGCTGCGCGAAATGGAAGAAGACATCCAGAGCGCCATCAGCTACGCCGGTGGCAAAAAACTCATGGACATCCGCAAGGTCAACTACGTGATTTTGGGTGGCAACAACGCGAGCGAAGAGCTGTTGATGTGAGGCCCGCAGGACTGAAGGTGTCGGGAGAGTAAAGTCATCGCCAACCATGAAAGCGAGGATTCGTGCCAACAGCAGCTATTGAAATACGCCGGCAATATTCGCGTGACGAAGAAACCGCCATCATCGACGCCGTGCGGGCCGGGATGATGGCGGCACTCAAAGTGCCGCACTGGACCACGCTTGTCCGCCTTTTCGTCCACGAGCCGCACCGCTTTGTGGAGCCTCCCGACAAGGGCGAGCGGTACACGCTGGTCAGCATTGACTGCTTCATCGGACGCTCTGCCGAGACCAAACGCGAGCTCTATCAGGCGATCGTGCAGAATCTCGGACTGTGCGGCATTCCCGCCGACCACCTCAAGATACTGGTACGGGAGGCACCGCGCGAGAACTGGGCAATTCGTGGCGGCCTGCCGGCGTCGGACGTGGCACTTGAGTACGACGTGAATATCTAGGCCGTGGACTGCAGCAGTTCCAGCGCCAGCCCATGCAGGCGGTGTTTCGGCTCGACCAGGGCCTCCAGCATACTGAAGTGGTTAAGCCCAAAAAGCGATTCGCAGACGGGTACGGTTTTGCGGCCCCAGGCTTGCCGGATCAACAAGTTCTGGCGCAAGAACTCGGCGCTTTCGTCTGCCCCAACCACGCTGTAGAGCGTGCCCAGGCTCGGGCGCGGCAGCAAGGCCGGGCTGGCTTGCTGCACCTGCTCCGGCGTCAAACTCAAGTCGGAGAGAAACGGTGTGTGGCGAATCGGTTCCAGATCGTACAAGCCTGAAATGGAGAGCGCGTTCCTGATCAGGTCTGGAGGCAGATCAGGCGCATGGTCTTTCCAGCCACAGGTCAGCAGCAGGGCCGCCAGATGCCCACCGGCGGAGTGCCCGGCGACCGTGATGCGTTGTGGGTCACCGCCATATTCGGCGATGTGGCGCCAGGTCCACGCCAGCGCCTCGACCATTTGCAGGTCAATTTGAGGAATGGTCGCCGCCGGGCACAGGGTGTAGTTGGGCACCACCACACAGGCACCGGCCTGCGTCAATGCAGGCGCTATGAAGGAGTGATCGGCCTTGTCCAGCGCACGCCAGTAGCCGCCATGGATGAACACCAGCACCGGCGCACCCGCTCGCCCCCGTCTTGCCTGGCTGGCCGGGAAGATATCCAGTGTCTCGCCGGCCTTGTTGCCGTAGGGCAGGTCCAACTGGCGAGGCAGCCGCTCGCGTGCGCTTTGGGAGTCCTGCGCCCAGCGCGCGAGGTGGGAGGCATGCTCGGGCACCAGCTTCCGGTTGTTGTACATGCGGTCCAGCCATTGGGGGTCCCAAGCTGCGGTGGATCTGTTCATGGAGTCCTCTTGCAAATTTTTGATGTTGCCCTGCATCCTGGCACAGCTTGTTCCCGGCGCCGGCGCGGCCGGCTTCAGAGGTAGTGTTCCGCCGTGGCAAGCTGCCTGGCAGATCATCGGACTCAGTAGCCCAGCATATTGCCGCGCACATGGACCAGGTGCGCGGTACAAAGCGCCTTGGCCCGAACGGCATCACGGTGTTTCAGCGCCGCCACCAGCGCGCGGTGCTCCT
>MERZ01000023.1:2862-14631 GCA_001770785.1 Burkholderiales bacterium RIFCSPHIGHO2_12_FULL_61_11 | reverse complement strand
TATTAGAGTCGAAGTAGGGAGCCAGCAGCGTCACGACCAGCTCAGCGGCCGTAGCGATATCGCCGGTCCCAGGCAAGGGCTCCCAGCGGCCGGTGTGGCTTCGAAAGGCTGAGGAGTAGGTGTTGCGAGTCGTCTCGGTGAGACGCGCAATGGTGTCCAAGCTGTCGCCCCGGTGCATCTGGATCAGTAGATGCTTTCCATAGGGTTTCACATGGGCCAGCTCGTGGCCAGTCAGCATTGCAAGCTGGCGCTGCAGCTCAGCGGCCTTTATTTTTGCGTCGAACTTTGGCATCGTCTTTAAACCTCAGGAGTTCCCCCGTTTGTAGCTCAAAGCCGGCAAATGTCCACCTGAAAGGCTTGGGTGCCTGATTGCGTTGCGCCACAAAGGCCTGGGTGCGCTCGCGCAGTTGCTCGATAGAGGAATGACTGGCATGACGCAACACGCGACGCGAATAAATGCCAAACATCAGCTCGATCTGGTTGACCCAGCTGGCATGCAACGGAGTGAAGTGAAATACAAAGCGGTGATCGTGGCGGGCATTGAAATCGTCCCAGACGGCCTGTGCCCGGTGGGTATTCAGGTTGTCCCACACGATGTGAACGCGACCCTTGGGGTGGGCCTGCGCCACCTGCTCCATGAAATTCACAAGGTCGGCTTGCGTACGCCGATCTGTGCAACTGCCAATGACGCGCCCCGAGTGCACGTCCATGGCGGCGATCAGGGCCTGTGTGCCATGGCGGATGTATTCGAACTCGCGCCGCCGCGCACGGTGCGGCTCTGGCGCGCGATCGGCATGCTTGCGCTCGATGGCCTGGATGCCCGTCTTCTCGTCGACCGATAACACGACCGAGCCCTTGGGAGCTTGGCGGTACAACGCGCATATCTCATTGACCTTTTGCCGGAACTGCGGGTCCGGACTGTGCAGCCACTGCCGAACACGGTGTGGCCGCAGGTCGCCAGCTTGCAGGATGCGTTGCAGATGGCTGCGGCTAATCTGCTTGACCACGCCGCGCTGGACCGCGCGCTCAACCAATTCGTCCAGCGTCGGTGTTGCTCGTCCCTGCTCTTGGGCGGGCTCACACGCCAGGGCCAGCAACTCCAGGCGCTGCGCCTGAGCGATTCGCCTGGGCCGACCGGGGCGCGCTGCTTCTTGCAAACCTTCAACGCCACGCCTGACCAGGCGGCTGCGCCAATGTGAGACAGACTGCGCCGACAGGCCAACCGCCTGCGCAATTGCCGTTGTCGTCTCACCCCTGTGAGCCATCAGCGCGATCTGTGCCCGGACCACTTGCCGGTGAGGTGCTGTTCCTCGACGGGTCACCGCCGCCAGCGACTCTCGCTCTTGTTTGGACAGCTTGACCGCCTGCGCTTGACGTCCTCGACTCATGCGCCGAAGCTTAACTCAATTCTTATCTTATTGAAAGCTATTTATGGGATGTTGTATTAGCCCAAACAGAACGGTCGCAGACAGCTATTAAATAGATGGCAAAAGCGGGCCATGAGGCGATCCGCCTGGTCGGGTGGCGTCAGCTTTCTGTCGGGGCCGCCAGGCGGCGCCAGACATGCACGCCGATGAACCCGACAGCCAGTACCAGCGCCAGCCATCCCAACAGCGACGCCTGGGCCACAATGTCCCGGATGTCTGGTGAAGCGATGAACCAGGGCGAAGCCAGCACGGCTAGGCCAATAAGGGCGCACAAAAGGCCCTTGATCAGCAAGTCGTTGTTGGCTTTGCTGTCAGCTTTGCGGCTGGCGGGGATGTTGGGCCTGCGGGTGGGGGGAGTCGGTAGCGGCATGGTGTGGGGGTGTTAAGGATGATGATGCGGCATGGCTGCCGGCCGCGCCCTGGTCAGGCTTTGCGCACTTCCAGCTGGCGCAGCACTTCCTGTGCCGCCGGTTCCGATGATGCGGGGTTTTGCCCGGTGATCAGGTTGCCGTCGGTCACCACATGGGGCTGCCAGTCGGCCGCCTTGCTGTAAATGCCGCCGTTTTCGACCAATGCATCTTCCACCAGAAAGGGAACGACATGGGTCAGCTGTGCGGCGGCTTCTTCTGTGTTGGAAAAGCCGGTGACCTGTTTGCCCTTGACCAGTGGCGAGCCGTTGGCGGCCTTGGCATGGCGCAGCACGCCGGGCGCATGGCACACCGCAGCCACGATCTTGTCATCGGCGTACATCGTCTCAATGAGCTTGATCGAATCGGCATCTTCAGCCAGGTCCCACAGCGGGCCGTGGCCGCCGGGGTAAAACACCGCATCAAAGTTCTCGGACGATAGGCTGGCGAGCTTGACACTTTGCGCCAGCACATCTTGCGCCGGAATATCGGCCTTGAAGCGGCGTGTGGTCTCGGTCTGCGAGTCCGGCTCGTCGCTTTTGGGGTCCAGCGGGGGTTGCCCGCCCAGCGGCGAGGCCACCGTGATGTGGGTACCCGCGTCCTTGAACACGTAGTAGGGCGCGGCAAACTCCTCAAGCCAGAAGCCGGTTTTGTCTCCAGTGTTGCCCAACGCGTCGTGCGAGGTTAAAACCATCAATATTTTCATCACAATTCCTGGCGTGCGCAGCGATGGCTGCATGGTAAAAATCGCGGAGCGAGGCGACTTCTCGCTCCCTGGCGTCACGCTACCGAGATTGCAGAAACTCATTTTGCAGCAAAAACAGCGGCCCGGCGCAGGCGGGTGGGTGCTTTGCCTGTAAGCCATGGCCGCATTCGGGCGCAGTTTGGGCGCGAACAGCGTTCACAATTCGTCCTGTCGGCGTGAATTGACGCAGAGCCCGCCAAGCACGGCAAAAAGTACAGAAAGAACATTCAGCAATGGCGATTCAATGGTTCCCGGGTCACATGCACCTGACCAAGAAGGCGATTCAAGAGCGCATCAAGGAAATTGATGTCGTGATCGAACTGCTCGATGCGCGCCTGCCCGGCTCCAGCGCCAACCCCATGCTGGCCGGGCTCACCGGTGGCAAGCCCGCGCTCAAGGTGCTTAACAAGCAGGACCTGGCCGACCCGGTGCGCACCGCGCAATGGCTGGTCCACTACAACAGCCTGCCCGGCACGCGGGCGATTGGGCTGGACGCCAGCATGAGCACCCCCGCCAAGGCGCTCGTCGAGGCCTGCCGAGCGCTGGCACCGAGTCGCGGCAGCATGGTCAAGCCCATGCGCGTGCTGATTTGCGGCATTCCCAACGTCGGAAAATCCACGCTCATCAACACCCTCACGGGCAAACGCGCCACCAAAACCGGCGATGAAGCGGGCGTCACCAAGCTCGAGCAGCGCATCGTGCTGGCTGACGGCTTTTATTTGTGGGACACGCCCGGCATGCTGTGGCCGCGCATCATCGTCGCCAAAAGCGGCTACAACCTGGCCGCCAGCGGCGCGATTGGCCGCAATGCCTTCGAAGAAGAAGAGGTGGCGCTGGAACTGCTTGACTACCTGATCAAGGCCTACCCCGGCTTGCTGCAGGCGCGCTACAAGGTGGAATTGCCGCCCGGCATCACCGACGAGCAACTGCTTGAAGACATCGGCCGCAAGCGCGGCGCGGTGCTCACCAAGGGCCGCATCAATTTGCAGAAAGCCGCTGAAATCGTGATCTACGAATTCCGCTCTGGCACGCTCGGCCGCATCACGCTGGAGACGCCCGAAGAGTTTGCCGAATGGCTGGTCGTCGGGAAAAAGCTCGACGCCGAGCGGCAGGTCAAGAAAGACAGGAGCGAGACCGCCCGCCTGATTAAATTCAAGAAGATTCCGCGGCCTGAGAACCCTCAAGAGACCTGACGGGTCGAGCGGGGGAGTGAGGGTTTGCCGAGCGAAATCAATTGAAATCAATGTAGCATTTGGTGTGAAAGAGCTTAAAGATGAGAAGTTAGTCGCAGCGCGGCAGTCCACTCCGTCATTGCGCGCGTAGCCGCGGCATCCACTCCGTCATTGCGAGCGAAGCGCGGCAATCCATGCCCCCGCTTGATCCACGATGGATCGCCACGGCCTGCGGCCTCTCCATGAACCGTCTGTCATTGCGAACGTAGTGTGGCAATCCATGAACCCGCTTTTTTTTTCGACGATGGATCGCCGCGCTTCGCTCGCGATGACGACCGGAGGTTCAAGGTCCGTGTGCAGTTTCGGTCGCCCGAAACAGGGAACTCGCGATGACGAATCGGGGTCCGTCATTGCGAGCTGCCAGTTCGGGTTACCCCAGACTGCAGGGGGGTATGAACTCGTCCCCGTTCCGCTGAATCACCATTATGAGTAAAGATGGACAAAACGTGAACATCAGGTTTACCGTTCTGCCACTCCAATGAACACGCGATGCAATCATCCCTCCGGGTGAATGACTTTCCTCGAGAAGCACGCATGAGCGAGCTTGTTGATCGGAAATTGGCGGGGGCTTAATCTGACGAATTGACGGCGCCGTTTGGCGCTGTCGAGTTCGTTTAAATCGCGCTCGATGGCACAGAGTTCGCCGCAGACGTTCAGAAAGTCATCGCCATTACATTGCGGTCGCAGCTGTTCACCGACAGATGCGGCTTAAGCTGCCGGTAGCCCTCCATCATTACCCTCAAGCCAAGTGGCGAATCGATCCAGGTTCAACAGGGTTCAGGGTTTTCAGGACAATATGGGCATCTTCCTATCTCCTCCGATAACTCGCCGCCCTACAGGCACCCCATGAACTGGCTGCAACAACTTCCGCGTACCGGCCGCGCTGCGAGCGGGCTGGAATGGACGCTTTGGCGCAAGCTGCCGCTGATCGCCTTGCTAGGCACCGCGCTGCCTTTGCTGGGCCTGGGTCTGCTGCATCTGCTGGCTGATCCCGAGGCCAGCGCCGCGCAGGCGCGCTGGCTGCAAATGGCCGACTACATCGTTTTGGGCATGGTTGTTTTTCACTGGGCCATGGTGCTGACGGTCGCGATTGGCTGCGTCATCGTGATGGTGATGAAAGGCCCTGGCTACGTCGCCGATGGCTACCCCGTGTCGCACAGCGACCGGCCGCGTGAAACGCAGCAAACGGACGAAGAAGCCGCCAGCGCCCGCGCGTACAGCGCTACCGGGCGCCCTGAGTAGTCGGTCGCATCCGGGCGCGGGTGTTGCCCCCCGCAGGTTTTGACCCACATCAAGACGCGGTGCTCCTCGCGTCGTTAATGTTTCCTATGAGCCATGCAAGCGCAGATCTGTCGAAATTCTTTACATATCGCCGGATCGAAATGAAGCTCAAATTTATAAGCCATTGATTGGTAACAGTTATTTATCAGTGGCACATTTTCTGCTTACGAATGTTTACCACGGTTACCGACCTGGTTTCACCGACAACGATGGAGGCTTCCATGAACAAATTTCAGAAAATCGCTTTGGCGCTAGGGGCGATGAGTTTGATCGCAATTGCCCCGGTGGCAAACGCCATCCCGATTACGGATTTTGTCGACCCGTCGGACACAACCATCACGTTTGGCAGCACGCCCTCGCCTTGCCCGGCGGGGTTCACTTGTACTACCAGCGCCCTGTCTTTCGAGCATGACATCACCGACAATGGGTTCGCCCTTGGGGACACCATCACCGGCGCGACGGTGGCCATCCACTTGACGGATTCGGGTGGCTCCGAGGCCTATACCTTCGCCATTGGTGGGGACCAGACATTCAGCAGCGTCAACGTTCCAGGGGGTGGTGGTTCGACAGACACGATCACGTTTAACCTTGGTTCGCTTGCTGATCTCCAGGCTGATGGCAAGATTAGCATCGAGGTCAGTTCCACAAGTGGGAGTTTCCGGTTTGCGGACTCACTGCTGACGGCACAAGTCACCCCGTCTGATAATCAAAACGTGATCCCGGAACCGTCGACACTGCTTTTATTCGGCCTTGGCCTTCTCGGCTTCGCCGCCTCACGTCGCAAGTCGGCGGGAAACAACCGCAAATAAGTGAATCAGAGCAATTTCCCCGCCCCTTGCGGCGGGGAAATTCCACTACTGGCCTTCGCTCGACAAATAGCCTTTCGGGTTGCTGCGCTGCCAGTGCCAACTGTCCACGCACATGGCGTCCAGATCCATTTCGGCGCGCCATTCCAGCAATTCAAAAGCCCGGGCGGCATCCGCATAGCAGGAAGCAATGTCACCGGCCCGCCGTTCAGCGACCTGGTAAGGAACGGGCTTGCCGCTGGCCCTCTCGAAGGCCCGCACCATTTCCAGCACGCTGTAGCCGGTGCCGGTGCCTAAATTGACTGTCAGACATTCGGGGGGGCCCTGCAGGTGTTCCAGCGCCTTGAGATGGCCCCGTGCCAGATCGACCACATGGATGTAGTCACGGATGCCGGTACCATCCGGCGTCGGGTAGTCGTTGCCCCAGACGTTCAGAAATTCACGCTGCCCGGCGGCGACCTGGGCAATAAAGGGCATGAGGTTGTTGGGCGTGCCTTGCGGGTCTTCTCCAATCAGGCCGCTGGCGTGTGCGCCTGCCGGGTTGAAGTAGCGCAGGATGGCAATCCGCCATGCGGGATCACTGCGATAGAGATCCCGCAGCATGTCCTCAATCACGAGCTTGGTTCGTCCATAGGGATTGGTGGCCGAAAGCGGGTGATCTTCAGTCAAAGGCAGTCGCTGTGGATCGCCGTAGACCGTGGCTGAAGAACTGAACACAAGGGTATTGACATGGCATTCGCGCATGGCCTCAAGCAGGCGATGCGTGCCAACCACATTGTTGTCGTAATAGGTCAGCGGCTTTTCCACCGATTCACCCACGGCCTTGAGGCCCGCAAAATGGATGACGGCCGAGGCCTTGCTTTCCCGCAGGGCGGCGACCAGCGCAGCGCGATCGCGTACGTCGCCCTGGATCAAGCCCGGCTTTTTGCCTGTGATGGCTTTAATCCGAACCAGTGCCTCGGGGTGGCTGTTGCAGAAATTGTCAAAAATTGTGACATCAAAGCCTGCGTTGAGCAGTTCAACGCAGGTGTGGCTACCGATATAGCCCGCTCCGCCAGTGACAAGAATCATGTAGCAAGTTTAAGGCTACGCAAGTTAAGATCAACCCAAATCAACGGCTTATTGCCCACCGGGCTATGAAAATACTATTGACGGGAGCGGCGGGATTTATTGGCATGAGCACCGCATTGCGCCTGTTGGCGCGCGGCGACGAGGTGGTGGGCCTGGACAACCTCAACGACTACTACGACGTCACCCTGAAAGAAAGCCGCCTCGATCGGCTCACGCCTCACGCCGGTTTTCGCTTTGTCAAAATGGATGTGGCTGATCGGCAGGGCATGGCGCTGCTTTTCGCCGTTGAAAAGTTTGATCGGGTGATTCACCTTGCCGCCCAGGCGGGTGTGCGCTATTCCCTGCAAAACCCTCACGCTTACATAGACAGCAATATCGTCGGTTTCACCAACATCCTGGAGGGTTGCCGCCACGCCAAAGTGCAGCACCTGGTGTACGCGTCAAGCTCCAGCGTGTATGGCGGCAATACCAGAATGCCGTTTTCCGAGCACGACAGCGTGGACCACCCCGTCAGCCTGTACGCCGCCACCAAGAAAGCCAACGAGCTGATGGCGCACACCTACAGCCACCTGTATGGCCTGCCCACCACGGGTTTGCGCTTCTTCACCGTGTATGGCCCCTGGGGCCGGCCCGACATGGCCTTGTTCCTGTTCACCAAAGCCATCCTGGAAGGACGGGCCATCGATGTGTTCAACCACGGCGACATGGAGCGCGACTTCACTTACGTCGATGACATCGTCGAGGGCGTCATCCGGGTGCTTGATCGCGCGGCCGTCTCCAATCCGGCCTATGACCCGGTTTTGGCGGACCCGGCCACCAGCAACGCACCTTACCGCGTGTTGAACATCGGCAACAACAACCCGGTTGCCTTGCTCGACTTCATTGGCTGCATTGAAGACGCCCTGGGAAAGAAGGCCGAAAAACGCCTGTTGCCCCTTCAGGACGGCGATGTCCCTGTCACCTATGCCAACACCGATGCGCTGCAGGAATGGGTGGGTTTTGTTCCCGCAACCACGGTCCGGCAGGGTGTTGGCCGATTCGTGGCGTGGTATCGCGATTACTACAAAATTTAAGTTTGCGCCTTGATCAGGCCCCGCGCGCCAGCCTCGCATAAATCCAGCACCCGCTCGAAACCGGCCAGGTTGCCGTAATAGGGATCGGGCACCTCGTCCACGCCAGCCGAGGGGGCAAACTTCAGCAGCAGGTGCAGTTTGGCGAGGTGTTGTGGCGGGCAAAGGCGCTGCAGCGCTGCCAGATTGGTTTGGTCCATGGCCAGAATCAGGTCAAAATTTTCGAAGTCCTGGTCATTCACGCGGCGCACGCTGGTATTTCCGGGCTCGTAATTCCGGCTCAGCAGGGTGGCTATGGCCCGGGGATCGGCTCGCTCACCGGTATGCAGCGCGAGTGTTCCCGCCGAGTCGAACTCAAACTCTTGCGAACGCCCCGCTTGCTGGGCAAGCTGCCGCGCCACCGCCCGCGCCATGGGGGAGCGGCACAGATTGCCCATGCAGACCATCAAAATTTTTGTCATCACTTAGCATTCTAGGAGCGATGGGTGGCGTCTGAGTTCCTTGCCGTTGACATGCCCAGCCCGCTGATTTGTAACCGGCCTGGCTTTCGGATACGGTAATAATTGGCGACGCGGGCGAACATACTTCAACAGGGGCGAGAGGTGACAGGAAATACAGAGGCACAGACGGGAAACCATCGACCAGTGGCCGTTCTCAAGCAGGTCGAAAAAACCTATCACATGGATTCAGTGAGCGTGCCGGTGATCAAGGGGGTCGATATTGTCGTGCGCCGCGCCTGTTTTACCGTGCTGCTGGGTCCGTCCGGCAGCGGCAAGACGACCCTGCTCAACATGATCGGCTGCATCGACAGGCCTGACAAAGGCCAGGTCATCGTGGCCGGCTGCAAGGTGGGCGACCTGACAGACGACGCGCTGTCGGACTTCCGCGCCAATAACATCGGTTTCATTTTTCAGAACTTCAACCTGCTGCCGGTCCTCAGTGCCTACGAAAATATCGAATACCCTTTGCTGCTGGCAGGCGCTTCGGCGAAAAAGCGCGGTGAACGGGTCCCCAAGCTGTTAGAGGCGGTGGGCCTGGCCGACAAGGCCAAGTATTTTCCGGGCCAATTGTCTGGCGGGCAACGCCAGCGGGTGGCCATCGCCCGCGCCCTGGCGCGCAAGCCAAAGCTGGTCATCGCTGACGAACCGACGGCCAATCTCGACAGCGAGACCGGGGCCGCCATTCTGGCCCTGATGCGCCGGATGGTGAAGCGTTATGAGGTTTCTTTTATTTTCTCGTCCCATGATCCCGATGTGATCAAGGCCGCTGACGACACGATTTTCCTGAAGGATGGAACGATTCACGGCATTCGTCGCCAGGGCGGGGAGGGCGCGCCATGATGACCTTGTCGCTGGCCGTGCGCAATCTCTTGCGCAACCGTCGCCGCTCTTTGGCCACCTTGCTGGCGATGGCGATCGGCTCGACCTCGATCCTCTTGTTCGGCGGCTTCAGCAGCAACGTCAATTACGAGTTGCACACGAGACATGTGCAAAAGGGTGGCCACCTGCAAATTCAGCATCGGGACTTTTATCTTTATGGGAGCGGCAACCCGACCGCCTATGGCATAAGCGACTACGTCAAGATTCTGGCAGCCATTCAAAACGATGAAGCCTTGCAAAAAATGGTCCTGGTAGCGACACCGACCCTGCAGTTTGGCGGCATTGCCGGCAATTACGCGGCCAGCGTGTCCCGCACCATCATCGGCAATGGATTCGTTGCAGAAGACATCAACCGTATGCGGCGCTGGAACGACTTTGATCTACGCACCCAGGCGCCGCTGTCCGCGCTGGAAGGGGCGGCAAAAGATGCCGCCGTCGTCGGAACCGGCGTGGCCCGGGTATTGCAGTTATGCGATGCGCTGCAGATTGCCCGTTGTCCCAAGCCTGAAAAGGAAACGAAGTCCGACGCTGCCAATCTGCCCGACGACATCGCCCAGCTCAGCCTGCAAGAGACACCGGTTGCGTCCGATGCCGCTGGGGCCAGCCCGCGCAGAATCGAAGTGCTGGTCGTCAGCGCTCGGGGCGCACCGAATGTCACGTCACTGGAAGTCATTCGTGCCGAGGATCAGGGCATCAAGGAGCTTGATGAAGTCTCCATCATGATGCATCTGGCGCAATTGCAGCAGCTGATCTATGGAAAATCGCCATCCAGGGCCACTTCGATCATGCTGCAGCTGCGCCACTCCGACCAGATTCCGGCGGCACTGGCGCGCCTGGCGCCGATACTGGCCAGGTTTTCCGTCAACCAGCCGCTGGCCGTGCTGGACTTCCGGGAATTGAATCCGTTTTATGTCCAGACCATGCAGATGTTCGACACCATATTCGGCTTCGTCTTTGTGCTGATTGGCGGCATCGTTCTGTTTACTGTCAGCAACACCATGAATACCACGGTGGTCGAACGTACCGTCGAGATCGGTACCCTGCGTGCCATTGGCTTGCGGCGCGCCGGTATTCTTCGGCTGTTCGTGACCGAAGGCGCGCTGCTCGGGCTTTGTGGGGCCGTGCTCGGTGTGGTGCTGGCCCTGGTGTTGTCTGTCATCATCAACCAGATCGGCATGCCCTGGTTGCCGCCTGGCAACGTTGAGCTGGTGCCGTTCACAGTCAGCGTTTGGGGTGAAAATCGAATGATCCTTGGCACCACCTTCGGCCTCGTCTGCATTGCGATCCTGTCCGCCTGGTGGCCTGCCCGCCGGGCTGCGCGACTGGACGTGGTGGAGGCCCTGCGCCATGTTTGACAGAGAAAGCGCCACCCTCATGAAATCCATCGTTCTGTTTTTCTGTTCGTTCATGCTTGGCCTTGGCGCAGTATCGGCGGCGCCGAGCGCCGACGAGATACTGGCCGCCAGCGATGCCATCCGCAACCCCGTGCGCCCGTTCAGCGTGACCGTCACCCTGACCGAATTTCAGGCCGGCAAGCAGGTCGACACCAGCACACTGACCAGCTACTCCCGCATGCAACAGCAGGGCGGCCAGTTCGCCAGCCTGATCCGTTTTGTCTTGCCCGCGCGCGATGCGGGCAAGTTGATGCTCAAGACCGGCAATGACATGTGGTTTTACGACCCGACCAGCAAGGCGAGTGTTCGCCTGTCGCCGCAACAGCGCTTGCTGGGGCAGGCGTCCAATGGCGATGTGGTGACCGTGAATCTGGCGAAGGACTACAAGGCGACGCTGGCTGGCGAGGAGGAGATCCAGGATGGCGAGCGCCGCACCCGCAAGGCCCACAAACTTGCCCTCACGGCTGCGGCACCGGATGCCACCTATGCCCGCATCGAGATGTGGGTCGACGCTGAAAACAACCGGCCGCTCAAGGCCCGCTTCTTCGCCGAATCGTCGCGCCTGCTCAAGACCGCCTATTACCGCCGCTTCCAGCCCCAGCTCGGCGCCGATCGCCCGACCGAGACCGTGATCATCGACGGCCTCGATCCCAAATCAGTCACGCTCATGCGCTTTTCGGACTACAAAGCACGTACCATTCCTGATGCGTGGATGCAAAGAGATTACCTGCCACGCTTCCAACCGGAGTAACTGTCATGAATCCAGGCGACGCCCCCGATGATGAAAAGAGTCTCGTCATTGCGATTGCCGCGTCGCATCCACGCCTCGTAATGACAGCAGCGCGGCAATCCACTCCCGTCATTGCGAGCGAAGCGCGGCAATCCATGCCCCCTGCCTGTTCCACGATGGATCGCCGCGCTGCGCTCGCGATGACGGCTGGAGGTTCAAGGTCCGTG
>MERZ01000023.1:2691-2763 GCA_001770785.1 Burkholderiales bacterium RIFCSPHIGHO2_12_FULL_61_11 | reverse complement strand
CCGGAGGTGCAAGGTCCGTTTGCAATTTCGGTCGCCCGAAACAGGGAACTCGCGATGACGAAGGTGTGTGGC
>MERZ01000023.1:0-2654 GCA_001770785.1 Burkholderiales bacterium RIFCSPHIGHO2_12_FULL_61_11 | reverse complement strand
TCTTGCCGTCGCATTGACGCAGGCCCTGCCTGCCTTGGGCGCAGACGCGGAGGCTGAAGCGCTGAGCCTGGAAAGCGCCCCGGAAGCGGCCCCCCAAGCCGCCAGCAGCACCAAGCTGTTCATCGAGGGCGCCATCGGCAACGCCAGCCAGCGTTACCTGCCGGAAAGTCGCAACCTTGGCCGCGCCTCGCTGGATTTCTCGCATTCGGCCCGGCTTTCCCCGGGCTTGCGCGCCGTCATTTCCGACCGGCTTGATCAGATTCACCCGCGCGACGCCGGCGCTGATGAGACCGTCAACAGCCTGCGCGAGGCCTATTTGAGCTGGCAGCCAGAAGGCGCCAACACGGTGCTGGAGTTTGGCCGCATCAACCTGCGCTATGGTCCAGGCTACGGCTACAATCCGACCGATTTTTTCCGTGACGGCAGCTTGCGCGTCCTGACCACCGCTGATCCCTTTGCGCTGCGTGAGAATCGCCTTGGCAGCGTCATGCTGCGCGCGCAGCGCCTCTGGACCGAAGGCTCGTTGTCGCTGGCCCTTTCGCCGAAGCTGGCCGACCGGCCCAACCCGGATGGCTGGAGCCTTGACCTTGGCTCAACCAACCACCGGGACCGCGCCCTGATCGCACTCGGCAGCCAGTTTTCGCAACGCGTCAGCAGCCGGGTGCTGGTTTACAAGGAAGACGGCAGGTCACCAACGCTGGGCGCCAACTTGACGGCCCTGCTGTCGGATGCTGCCACGGCTCACGCTGAATGGACTCGCGGCAGCGAGCCCGATTTGCTGAGCCGCACCCTGGCTCTGCCGGCCAGCAAGGCCACACGCAATCGCTTCGTCGGCGGCGTCACCTACACCACCCTTGGCAAGCTGTCGCTCACGGCCGAATACCAGTACAACGGCTTCGGGCTGAGTCAGTCAAGCTGGTCGGCCCTCGGCGCAGCGCCGGCGACCCAGCTGGCCTACCTGCGTGAAGCCCTCCGGCTGCAGGAACTGGCGCCCCGGCAGGCCTACCTGATCTACGTCACGCAAAAAAGCCTGTGGCTCAAGAATCTGGACCTGAGCGCTTACCTTCGGCTCAATCCGGGCGACCATAGCCGGCTAGCCTGGGTCGAGCTGCGCCATCACTGGCCAAGCTTCGATGTGAGCCTTCAGCTTCAGCAGAACATGGGACGCGCTACCAGCGAATTTGGCATCTTGCCGGACCGCCGGATTGTGCAGGTTTTGGGAACCTATTATTTCTGATCGACGCGACGGTCACAGTTTGCCGAGCCGAGCGGTGTGGTCTGTCGTAGAGGTTGAGGATTTAACTTTCGACTTGTATTTTTACAGACGCCAGAAAAGACCAAGCCCCACGTCTCCGTGGGGCTTGGTCAGATCAAGCAGGAATTGTTATCGGGGTCCGTTCCCTTAACGCTTCCAGACTCGCCGGGAAGCCAAGCCGAGCAAGCCGATACCCAGCAGCGCCAGGCTGGCCGGCTCCGGGACAACATTCACTTGCACGTCGGTATCGGTGCGAGCGAATGCCCCAAGACCTTGGGGCAAACCTTGACCACCTAAGACCAGGGAGTTACCGACCAAGTCAGTGCGGCCGTCGCCGGCGCAAGCGAAAACCAGGCAAGACAGATCCTGATCAGCGAAGCTGTAACCGCTGAAGTTGCTGCCCGGGACCAAGCTGACCGCGAAGTTGACTATGCCAGCAATACTGCTGCCGGGAAGACCCGCGATGATAGTCGGATCCCCCGAAATGATCGCGTTAAAGTACCACTCGTCGTCGGCATCCAAAAAGCTGAATTCAGCCCAGGGATTGCCGTCAGTTGCGGCAGCAAGACAGGTCGCCAGGCTGGTGCAGTTGGCGAATGTATTGATGTCAAGATCGATAAGACCGCCTCCACTGAATACCGTGATCGCAGATGTGCCAGCAGTAGCCCCAAGGTTGACGCGGGTGCCAACGATGCTCGTCACAGTGACGTCCGCAACGCCGACCAACTCATCGATAGCCTGGTTCAGCGTTTGTGTCGGAACGGTTCCATTTGCGGCCAGAATATCGTTGATGTTGCCGAACTCGAACACAGACACCAACCTGTCACCTACGGAGATGCCACCGCTCCCATCAGAGTCGATGAACCAATCGACATCGATGTCCTCCGCTTGGGCGCCAGCGGTAAAACCGATACCAGTAGGAAGCACGAAGGCCGAAGCGCTAGCGCATACCAAGGTCGCAGCGATAGCCCCAAGAATTTTTTTACCGAGTTTCATTTTCATCTCCTAAAAAGAAAAAAAGCCAAGTGCAAGAAAAAATAGGACAGACCTTAGTAGCTACATTCGCAATCTCTTTGGTGGCTACATTCGCAATCTCTTTGAGCCTTGCGGAACTTACCAAGCAGTAAGCATGCCAACTCGCTCATGATCAATGTAAGCTTATGATTTGTATAGATAAATTTAGGTTTAACGTCCCGCTGCAGTTGATCAATTTTCTGGACATGTAAAGAAAAACGACACTTCCGAAAAACGGGATTGATGACTAAGGTGGCAGGGCAAGCTTTTCGTCTCAATCGGGTCGACGATAGCCGGCCGGCCTGGTTAACGTGAAAGAACCCAACCTGCGGGCGAGCGTGATCCTGACCCCCAGCCCGGCCACGTGCAACAAGGCGACCTTAAT
>MERZ01000022.1:22790-24561 GCA_001770785.1 Burkholderiales bacterium RIFCSPHIGHO2_12_FULL_61_11 | reverse complement strand
CCGAGAGCGTGACCTTCGGGCAGACCGGCGACTGGCGCTGGGGCGTGCCAGCCTTCGCCACGCTGGCAGCGCTGCTCAGCGTAGCCTACTCGGTCCGCCTGATCCATGATGTTTTCTTTAACGGACCCGCACGCGATCTGCCCAAGGTGCATCCGCACGAGCCGGCACTGGGTATGAAAGCTCCGGTAGCCCTGCTGGCGGTGGTCTGCGTCGCCGTTGGCGTAGCGCCTTCGCTTCTGCTAGGGCCCATTGTGCAAGTGGCGGCCAGCGCCATGCTGGGCACAGCGCCGCCTGAATACCACCTGGCAATCTGGCACGGCCTGAACCTGCCGCTGCTACTGAGCGTGCTGGCGCTGGGTGGCGGTGCCGCCCTATATTTCGCGCTGGCGCGCGGTGGCCGACTGCATCGCCTGTCCTCCGAGAACTGGTTTGGCCTGTTGACGGGATTGAGCCTTTTCAACCAGGCGATGGACCACTTGTTTGCCAGCGCCGGTCGCATCACAGTGAAGCTGGAGAACGCCTCGCTGCAGCGCTACGTCGCGTGGATGCTGATTGCCACCCTGGCGGTGGCGGCAGCGCCCTTGCTGTCGGGCGACGCGCCCGGAACCGGTTCGCGCACACTGCTACCCGTTTCGCTTCCAGCACTCGTCATCTGGGGCCTGCTGCTGACGGCCTGCGCCTGGCTGGCCTTGCGCCACCATGCGCGGTTTGAGTCGGTGGTGGTGATTGGCGTGATCGGCCTGGCAGCGGCGCTGAGCTTTGTCAGCCTCTCGGCACCCGATCTGGCGCTCACACAGCTTACCGTCGAGCTGGTCTCCACTGTGCTGCTGCTCATGGGCCTGGCGCTGCTGCCGCGGCAAACGCCGCGCGAGTCTTCCACCGCACGCCGCACGCGCGACGCGGCTCTGGCATTGTGCGGCGGCGCTGGCATCGCCTGGCTGGCCTGGGTGATGCTGACGCGCGACCATGACTCGATTGCCTGGTACTTCCTCAACCAGTCGGCCGTCGCTGGTGGCGGCACCAACGTCGTCAACGTCATCCTGGTGGACTTTCGTGGCTATGACACCTTCGGTGAAATCACGGTGCTGGCGATCGCCGCCATCGGCGTGCTGGCCCTGATGGACGGCATGCGCATGCGCGCCCCGACGGTCGATGACAATGGTCTGGCTTGGACCTTCGCCGTCAAACCGCTGATGCTGCGCGTGGCCGCACGCGTCGTCCTGCCGCTGGCGTTGGTGGTGGCGATCTACATCTTCATGCGTGGCCATAACCAGCCGGGCGGCGGCTTCATCGCCGGGCTGATCACTGCGGTGGCACTGGTGCTTCAATACTTGGCAATGGGACAGTCGCGCGCCGAGGCCCTGCTGCGGACCAATGGCGGCGGCCGCTTCGTGCGCTGGATCGGTATCGGTCTGGGCATTGCCGGGCTAACGGGCGCAGGTGCCTTCGCGCTCGGCCAGCCCTTCCTGACCAGCGCCCACGGCCATCCTTATGTCCCGCTACTGGGTGAGCTGCCGCTGGCCACCGCCGCGCTGTTCGATCTTGGCGTGTATGTCACCGTGGTCGGTGCCACGCTGCTGATGCTGTCAACCCTGGGTGCTGCGACCCGCAAGACCGAAGCAGCCACGCCGTCACACCCAAAAAAGGAGCGCAGGCATGAGCCTTGAATTTCTGGTGGCCAGCGGCATCGGCGTGGTGACAGCCACCGGCATTTACCTGGTGCTGCGGGGGCGCACCTGGCCTGTCGTGCTGGGCCTGAGCCTGCTGGGTT
>MERZ01000022.1:22145-22781 GCA_001770785.1 Burkholderiales bacterium RIFCSPHIGHO2_12_FULL_61_11 | reverse complement strand
GTCGCCGACCCGCTGCCGCAAGCGCTGGTGTTGACGGCCATCGTGATCGGCTTTGCGACCACGGGCTTTGTCATTGAACTGGCGCTGCGTAGCCGCCATGAAACAGGCACCGATCATGTGGACGGGCACGAGCCCGGGCACCGGCAAAGCAAGTCACTGGACGACGTGGGATGAGCGTCCTGCTCGACGCCCTGTTTTCTGGCCACCTGCCGGTGCTGCCGGTACTGCTGCCGCTGTTCACGGCGGCAGCTCTGCTGCTCATGGGCGACAGCGGTGTCGAGGCCGGCCACGACGACCCGTTGCTGCGACGCAGGCGGCTGCTGAGCCTGGCGTCCGTGGTGCTGGGCGCCGTGCTTTCCTGGCTGCTGATGAGTGAGGCGTCCTGGGGCAACCTCATGGTTTACTCTTTGGGCGGCTGGCCGGCACCGTTCGGCATCGTGCTGGTCATTGACCGCCTTAGCGCCATGATGCTGGCGCTGACCTGGACCATCGCGGTGCCGGTGCTCTGGTATGCCGCAGGGGGCTGGGACGCCCACGGACGGCACTTTCACACGCTGTTCCATTTCCTGTTAATGGGCGTGTCGGGCGCCTTCATTACTGGCGACCTGTTTAACCTGTTCGTATTCTTTGAAGTGC
>MERZ01000022.1:21204-22093 GCA_001770785.1 Burkholderiales bacterium RIFCSPHIGHO2_12_FULL_61_11 | reverse complement strand
CAAGGCGGGCTTGCACTACGTGGTACTCAACCTGGTGGCTTCGGCGCTTTTTCTGGTGGGGCTGGCGATCGTCTATGGTGTCGCCGGCACGCTCAATATGGCGGACCTGGCCCTGCGCGTCGCCCAGCTCGGCCCGCAAGAGGCGGCCCTGTTCAAAGCAGGCGCCATGATTTTGCTGGTCGTGTTCGGACTAAAGGCGGCCATCGCGCCGCTTTACCTGTGGTTGCCTGCAACCTACGCGGCGGCCAGCGCGCCGGTTGCGGCAGTCTTTGCGATCATGACCAAAGTCGGCGTGTACGGCATCATTCGCGTGCATGGCGTAATTCTTGGCGAAGGCGCAGGACACGCGGCGCTGGCCGCCGAGCCATGGTTGCTGCCCGTGGCACTGGCCAGCATGGTGCTGGGCGTACTGGGAGCGCTGGCCGCGCACAGCCTGGGACGGCTGGTGGGTTACCTGACGATCTCATCGGTCGGCACCATTTTGGCAGCGATCGGCCTGTACACACCAGAGGCGATGTCGGCGGCGCTGTACTACATGCTGCATAGCACGCTGGTGATTGCCGCGCTGTTCCTGCTGGTCGAACTGGTCGCCTCGCAGCGCGGCGATGCCACGGACCGACTGCAACCCGCGGCACCGGTGGCCCAGCCAGTGCTGCTTGGACTCATGACGCTATTGGGTGCAGCCTCTGCGGCCGGCCTGCCGCCGCTGCCCGGCTTTCTGGGCAAACTCATGATTCTTGAGAGCGCCGCTCCCACGCCCGCCCACACCTGGGTTTGGTCAGTGGTACTGGGGGTGAGTTTTCTGACGCTGATCGGGCTGGCGCGTGCGGGTTCCATCCTGTTTTGGAACGTGCTGCCGGCGGGTCACCAGACGGTCCGCTCCGGCAGC
>MERZ01000022.1:20082-21195 GCA_001770785.1 Burkholderiales bacterium RIFCSPHIGHO2_12_FULL_61_11 | reverse complement strand
GTGCAGCCTATGCCAGGGCGGTGCTGGGCCCAATCGGTGGCACGACGGCCGTGACCACCCGCCCCTACCGCGGTGGCGAGGGCGAAGTCAGGCTGCCCGAGCCAGGAGCCACGCGATGAAAAAGTCAAAATGGCTTTCCCACCCCTGGCTGTCCGGCCTGCTGGCAATAAGCTGGCTGCTGCTGCAACACACCATGGCGCCGGTCCACCTGATCTCGGCCATGATGATTGGTGTAGTCGTGCCACGCCTGCTGCATGACTTTCTGTCTGAGGTGGCACCCATCCGGTTCGCACCGGTGCCGCGCCTGATGGCGGTCGTCCTGTGGGATATCGTACGGTCCAACTTTACGGTGGCACGGCTGGTGCTCGGCCCCATGTCACGACCGCAGCCCGCCTGGGTGACGGTGCCGCTGACACTGCGCAATCCCACGGCCATTTCATTGCTTGCAAAGATCATCACGACGACACCGGGGACCGTCTCGTGCACCATCGACGAGCCGCGTCGGCACATCCTGGTGCACGCGCTGGACTGCAGCGACCCGGTCCAAATCGCAATCAACATCAAGGCGCGTTACGAGCGCCCACTGATGGCGATCTATGAACTCCATCGGAAAGAAACAGGAGAAGGTCAATGAGTATCAATATTCTGGCACTGGCTTTGGACATCGCCGTTGGCGCGGCGTCGCTGGCCATGGTGCTGTGCGCCTGGCGCCTGGCGCGCGGACCCCGCATCATCGACCGCGTGCTGGCGATCGATACGATCTATATCAACGCAGTGGCGCTGGTCGTACTGCTCGGCATCCGCTTGCACACTCCGATGCTGTTCGAGGCGGCCTTGATCATGGCGATGCTGGGTTTCGTCACCACGGTGGCGCTGGCGCGCTACCTGACCCGCGGCGACATCATCGAATGAAGCGGCAGGCATGAGCATGGACTTTCATCCTTTCATTGAATGGCTGGCAGCGGCATTGCTGCTGCTGGGAGCCTTCTTCTTGCTGGTGGGCGCCATTGGTCTGGTCAGGCTGCCAGACTTTTTCATGCGCCTGCATGCGCCAACCAAGGCTTCCACGCTGGGCGTCGGCAGCGTGCTGTTGGCCAGCATGCTGCTGGCGGC
>MERZ01000022.1:19380-20072 GCA_001770785.1 Burkholderiales bacterium RIFCSPHIGHO2_12_FULL_61_11 | reverse complement strand
CCGGACGACGCCGTGCCCGAGCGGCGCGCCTCCTGACTCCAGGGCGGCGGCATGCCGCCGCCCTATCTGGACAAATCAGGAATCGTGTAGCCCATCCGATGGCCCGGCGCCATCGTGGAAGGCCATCTGCTTAAATCAGATGGGTGCGCAAGCACTTTGCTGTTGGCAACACTAAACCGGCTCAAAGCAATGGCCGCAATTCACGTGCTGCATCCAGCAGCATGGGCAGCAGATCGCGCTGCAGCGTATTGGCCGCCAGGCGCTGCGGCGAAGTCACCACATTGATGGCAGCCACGGTGTGCCCCTGCATGTCACGCAGCGGCACGGCCAGGGCATGAACGCCCAACTCATGCTCTTCGCTGGCCACGCAGAAATCGTCCAGCCGCACCTGATCAATCAGCGTCTTGAGTTTGCGCGGATCCGTGCTCGTGTGCAGCGTCAGCCGGGCCAGGTCGCCAGTCCCGGACCTGGCTTTCAGCCAGGCGTTGACCTCGCCTTTGGTTTTGGCGGCCAGCAACACGCGCCCGGTCGATGTGGCGTGCGCCGGCAAGCGGGCGCCCAGATGCAGGCCATAGGCCAGCACCCTCGCCGGCGCCGCTTTGCCATCGGCAGAGCTTTTCCACTCAAAACCACTGCGCGCAATGATCACGACCTCGTCGCCGTCCAGCACGACCGCTGAAAATGACTCCTGA
>MERZ01000022.1:17847-19369 GCA_001770785.1 Burkholderiales bacterium RIFCSPHIGHO2_12_FULL_61_11 | reverse complement strand
CCAAAAATAGCTGCCGTCTGTTTCAAGGTAACCCAGATGCGTCAGCGTCAACAAATGGCGGCGCGCTGCCGCACGGCTAATACCCGCCCGCTCGGCTGCCAGCGTGGCATTGAGACGCTGGCGCTGGGTGTCAAAACTCTCCAGCACGGCCATGCCCTTGGCCATGCCTTCGATCATGTCGGCCTTGGCGATAGCAAAAGTATCTGATCCTGAAATGGCTTTGAAAGTGATCATTGCGCGATCATCGCACAAATATACCGACCATCGTGCAAAACCGCCTGGCCCGCGCTAGCCACTGCAAGCGCCGACGCCTAAGCTCACAACTCATCGAAAACGCCTGGTCGGGCATGACCCAAACGGGCGTCGAACAGGCAAGCATTCAAAGGAGACAAACATGCGTGTACAAGTAGCTATTGTGGGCGGCGGACCTGCCGGACATTTGCTGGGGCAATTGCTTCACAAGGCCGGCATTGATGCCGTCATTCTCGAACGCCAGACCGGCGACTACGTGCTGGGCCGCATCCGCGCTGGTGTTCTGGAACAGGTCTGCATCGACCTCATGGACGAGGCCGGTGTCGGCGAGCGCATGCACAAGGAAGGCCTGATCCATGGCGGCTTTGACATGCTGTTCAAGAGCGAGCGCCACCGCATCGACATGAACAAGCTCACCGGCGGAAAAAACGTCATGGTCTACGGCCAGACCGAGCTCACGCGCGACCTGATGGACGCACGCAAGGCCGCAGGCCTGACCACCATTTACGAAGCCGGCAACGTGACGGTGCATGACTTCGACACCGCCAAACCCCGCGTGCGCTACGAAAAAGATGGCAAGACGCATGAAATCGAGTGCGACTTCATCGCAGGCTGCGACGGCTTCCACGGCGTGTGCCGCGCCAGCGCCCCGCGCAACGCCATCCGTGAATACGAAAAAGTCTATCCCTTCGGCTGGCTCGGCGTGCTGTCGGACACGCCGCCGGTTCACGAGGAACTCATTTACGCCAACAGTCCGCGCGGCTTTGCCCTGTGCTCGCAGCGCAGCCACACGCGCAGCCGCTACTACCTGCAGGTGCCGCTGACCGACAAGGCCAGTGACTGGTCCGACGAAGCCTTCTGGCAGGAACTGCGCCTGCGCCTCGACCCGCAAGCGCGCGCGAAGCTGGTCACCGGCCCGTCCATCGAAAAAAGCATTGCCCCGTTGCGCAGTTTTGTCACCGAGCCCATGCGCTTTGGCCGCATGTTCCTGGCCGGCGACGCCGCCCACATCGTTCCGCCCACCGGCGCCAAGGGTCTGAACCTGGCTGCGACCGACGTGAAATACCTCTCCAGCGCCCTCATCGAATACTACAAGGACAAGAGCGAAGCGGGCATCGACCACTATTCCGCGCGCTGCCTGCGCCGCATCTGGCGCGCCGAGCGCTTCTCGTGGTGGTTCACGGGCCTGATGCACCGCTTCCCCGAGAACGGCGAGATCGGCCAGAAGTTTCAGGAAGCCGAACTCGACTACATCATTCACTCCGAAGCC
>MERZ01000022.1:7256-17839 GCA_001770785.1 Burkholderiales bacterium RIFCSPHIGHO2_12_FULL_61_11 | reverse complement strand
CCGCTGAATTTCGGCGAATAAGCCAGCGCACGGCCTGTTGCGGGCCGGATCACCCCAAAAACCCTGACAACAACAAGCACCTGCCATGCCGCACCGGCATTCCGCCGGATGTCCAAATCAAATCAGGCTATAGCCCATATAGGACCATCAAAATCAGCTGTTATTTTTATAGCATCCAGGTGATACAGAAAGCCGCCAGACCCGACTAAAAAGCCTCGGTGTCCACCTCGCGGTTGCCCTGCTCGCTGTAGCGGTTGCCGGACACGGTCTTCTCGTTGATCAAGGCTTCGAGGCGGGCCATTACGTCGGCACTGAGCTTGACGTTCACCGCATCCAGGTCTTCCAGCAGGTGCGGCACGCGGGTGGTGCCGGGGATGGGGATGATGTGCTCGCCTTTGTGCAGCAGCCAGGCCAGCGCCAACTGGGCGGGTGTGCAGCCCACTTCTTGCGCAATGACTTGGTAGCCAGGCAGCAGCTTGAGGTTGGCGGCATAGTTGTCGGGAGCAAAGCGCGGCATGGCACGGCGGATGTCTTTGGCGTCGAACGTGCTGACGTCTGGCGGTTCACCGCACAAAAAGCCGCGCGCCACCGGGCTGAAGGCGACAAAGGCCACGCCAAGTTCGCGGCAGGCATCGAGTACCGCAATCTCGGGGTTGCGCGTCCACAGCGAATACTCGGTCTGCACGGCGCTGATGGGGTGCACGGCGTGCGCTTTGCGCAGCGTGGTGGCCGACACTTCACTCAGGCCGATGCTGCGGATCTTGCCGGCGCGCACCAGGTCGCTCAAAGCGCCCATGCTGTCTTCGATGGGCACCTGCTTGTCCCAGCGGTGCAGGTAATAAAGGTCGATCACGTCCGTCTGCAGACGCTGCAGAGCCGCTTCACAGGTGGCGCGAAGGGTCTCGGGCCGACCATCGATCACCCGGACCAGCTTGCCGTCACCCGCCAGGTCCACACCCTGCATGCCGCACTTGCTGGCCAGGGTGAACCGGCTGCGGTGTTTGGCTAAAACATTGCCAACCAGCGTTTCGTTGGCGCCAAAGCCGTAGAGGGCGGCGGTGTCGAACATCGTCACGCCGGCGTCGAGCGCTGCCAGCAGCACGCGCTCGCCCTGCCCGGCTGACACGGGCGCCCCGTAAGCGTGGCTGAGGTTCATGCAGCCGAGGCTGATGGCGGAGACGCTGAAGGGGCCCAGTTTTCTTTGTTGCATTGGTGCTTGTTGGCGATCAGGCGTTCTTGTTCAGTTGCTGCTCGAGCTGGTGCAATACCTGGTAGCAGGCCAGCACCTTTCCGACGCTGGCGTTCGGCTCGCGGCCTTCCCGGATGGCGGCGAAAAACTCGCGGTCTTGCAACTCGATAGCGTTCATGGAAACGGCGACTTGGCTGACGTCGATTTTTTCTTCCTTTCCGGTGAACAAATCGTCGTACTTGGCCAGGTAGGTGGCCGTGTCACCGATATAGCGAAAGTAGGTGCCGAGCGGGCCGTCATTGTTGAACGACAGACTGAGCGTGCAGATGGCGCCGTTGGCGGCCTTGAGCTGGATCGACATGTCCATCGCAATACCCAGCACCGGGTGAATAGGCCCCTGGAGGGCGTTGGCCTGCACGATCGGGCTGTTGCACTGGTAGGCAAACAGGTCCACGGTGTGGGCAGCGTGATGCCACAGCAGGTGGTCGGTCCAGCTACGCGCCTGCCCCAGCGCGTTGGTGTTGGTGCGGCGGAAGAAATAGGTTTGCACATCCATTTGCAGGATGTTGAATTCGCCCGCCTTGATTTTGTTG
The DNA here is from genome assembly GCA_001770785.1 of Burkholderiales bacterium RIFCSPHIGHO2_12_FULL_61_11. Lineage (GTDB taxonomy): Bacteria > Pseudomonadota > Gammaproteobacteria > Burkholderiales > Burkholderiaceae_C > Polaromonas. The sequence goes on along the minus strand of MERZ01000022.1, from coordinate 16,057 downwards.
TGCACATACTGGTGGCTGGGATTGAAGCGGCGGGTGTGGCCGCACATGGCGACCAGGCCCGTGGCTTTTTGCAAGGCCACGACTTCTTCCGCGCCCTTGAGGTTGTCAGCCATCGGAATTTCCACCTGCACATGCTTGCCGGCCTTCAGGCAGGCCAGCGTCTGCTCGGCGTGCATCTGCGTCGGCGTACACAGGATGACGGCATCCACTTCGGGAAGCGCCAGGCTGTCGGCCAGCTCGGTTGTGACGTGCTTGATGCCGTACTTGGCGGCCACTTCTTTCGTCTTGTCCAGATCGCGGCTGATCAGCGAGACGACTTCCACACCGTCAATGTTCTTGATGCCGTCAAGGTGCTTGATGCCGAAGGCTCCGGCGCCCGCCAAGGCAACTTTGATGATTTTGCTCATTTATTGATCCTCCAGAATCAGGTGGCCGACGGCCGTGTTGGATGCGGGCACATGGTAGAAGCGGTGGACCACTTTAGGCTTTTTGCCGCCATTGACATCGGCCATCGCGCCCCGGGCAATCAGCCACATCACGAGTTCGATGCCTTCGGAACCCGCTTCACGCACATAGTCGATATGCGGCACACTGGCCTGGCCTTCAGGGTCGGCAATCAAACGGTCGAGGAAGGCATTGTCAAAGTCCTTGTTGATGAGACCGGCGCGCGGGCCCTGCAGCTGGTGGCTCATGCCGCCCGTGCCCCATATCTGCACATTCAAGGGCTGGTCGTACGACTCAATGGCCTTGCGAATGGCTTTTCCCAGATTGAAGCAGCGCCGGCCCGAGGGCACGGGGTACTGCACCACGTTCACGGCAAACGGAATCACCGGGCAGGGCCAAGCTTGCGGCTGGCCGCACATGAGACTGAGCGGCACCGTAAGGCCGTGGTCCACATCCATCTTGTTGACGATTGTCAAGTCAAAGTCGTCCTGAATCACCGACTGCGCAATGTGCGCGGCCAGTTCGGGGTGGCCAATGACCTTGGGCACCGGGCGCGGGCCCCAGCCTTCGTCGGCCGGCTGGAACTCGGCCGCCGTGCCGATGGCAAAGGTCGGAATCATGTCCAGGCTGAAGGCCGTGGCATGGTCGTTATAGACCAGGAAGATGACGTCGGGCTTGTTGTCCTTCATCCACTGCTTGGAAAAATCGTAACCCCGGAATACGGGTTGCCAGTAGGGCTCGCTGCTCTTGCCCAGGTCGATCGCGGCGCCGATGGCCGGGACGTGGGAGGTGTAAACACTGGCGGTGATCTTGGCCATGGTCAGGCACTCGCTTTCTGGTTCGATTTACCCTGGGGTTGGTGGTTGGCTTGCGCATCGCCGTCTTCGCCGATCACGCGATTGCCTTCGACGGAGCGGCCGCCAGCCAGCATCATGTCACGGTATTCCTCCTCGGTCATGCCGGTCATGCTGCCCGCCATTTGCTGGAAGCTCTTGCCATCGGTGGCGCCTATCTTGGCCAGAAAATAGATGTTGCCGCCCAGCGCGATGCAACGGTTCAGGTCGCGGGCCAGCACGGCCTGCTTCTGCTCTTCGGTCATGGCCCACTCGTCCAGGTAAGCTCGCTCGGCGGCCTTGAAGCGTTCGCGATTGCCGGCCTTCATCAGCGACATGCAGAACTGGTTCAGGTGATAGCCCTTGCGTGATTGTTCGGCATCAAAAATGGTCGTGCCGGGAACGTCGAGGTAGGGTTTTTGAAGTGACATGATCAGCCTTTCTCTTCTTCTGGCCAGTACAGGCGCATGGGGTTATCGACCAGCAGCTTGTGCTGCAGTTCGGGCGTGGTGGCGATGTGCGGGATGAAATCGACCAGCAAGCCGTCATCTGGCATGTGGTCCTTCAGGTTGGGGTGCGGCCAGTCGGTGCCCCACAACACGCGGTCCGGGAATTCTTCCACGATGCGCCTGGCAAACGGTACCACGTCCTGGTAGGCATTTTGCTCGCCGCCCAAAGCCTTCGGACCGGTCACCGACAGACGCTCGGGGCAACTGACCTTGCTCCAGACGTTCGGGTGTTCGCGCATGAACTTGACGAACAGCTCAAACTCAGGGCCATCCACCGGCTTGCTCACATCGGGGCGGCCCATGTGATCGACCACCACCTCCGTCGGCAGCGTGGTGAAAAAGTCCCACAGCTCAGGCAGGTCCACCGCCTCGAAATAAATCACCACATGCCAGCCCAGCGGCTTGATGCGGCTGGCGATTTCAATCAGCTCCTCCTTGGGCGTGAAGTCCACCAGGCGCTTGACGAAGTTAAAGCGCACGCCGCGCACACCGGCAGCGTGCATGGCCTGCAGCTCTTCATCGGTCACGCTGCGCTTGACGGTAGCCACGCCGCGCGCCTTGCCGTTGGCGTGCACCAGCGCATCAATCATGGCGCGGTTGTCGGCGCCGTGGCAGGTGGCCTGCACCACCACATTGCGCGCAAAGCCCAAGTGGTCGCGCAGCGCGTAGAGCTGCGCCTTGGAGGCATCGCAGGGCGTGTACTTTCGCTCGGGCGCATAGGGGAACTCGGCAGCGGGCCCAAACACGTGGCAATGCGCATCAACGCTGCCAGCGGGCAGCGTGAATTTCGGCTTGGACGGACCGGCGTACCAGTCAAGCCAGCCAGGCGTTTTAGTGAATTCCATGGGAAGGTCTTTCGCCGCATCAGTCGATGTATTTAAGGCCGGCCTTGGCCAGCGGCTCACGCATGTTGTACATGTCCAGGCCCAGCACGCCGGCCGCGAGCTTGGCGCGCTTCTCGGCCTCAAGGCTCTCACGGGCTTCGGCGGCATCGACCACCTGCATGGCCACGGCCGCCTGTACCACGACCACGCCGTCGTCATCGGCAATCACCACGTCGCCGGGATTCACCGAAACACCGGCACATACAACCGGAATGTTGACCGAGCCGATGGTGGCCTTGATCGTGCCCTTGGCGCTGATGGCGCGGCTGAACACGGGGAACTGCATGGCGGTGAGGTCCTTGATGTCGCGGCAGCCGCCTTCGATCACCAGACCCATGGCGCCACGCGCCTTGAAGGAGGTGGCCAGCAGATCACCGAAGAAGCCGTCCGTGTTGTCGGCCGTACAGGCCGCGATCACCACATCACCAGGCTGCAGCTGCTCGGCCACCACGTGCATCATCCAATTGTCGCCAGGGTGCAGCAGCACGGTGACGGCGGTGCCGCACATGTGGGCACCGGTGTAGATGGGGCGCATGTAGGGCTTCATCAGGCCGACGCGGCCCATGGCCTCGTGAATGGTGGCCACGCCGAAGCGGGAGAGTTTTTCAACGGCGGCCTTGTCGGCGCGAACAATGTTGCGCTTGACGATGCCTAATTGATTCATGCTCATGCTCATTATCATTTTCCTTTCAGTTTGAGAGCCGCGTCGAGACGCGGGAACACGTGGCGGGCATTGCCTTCGTAAATCTGGAAGCGGTCTTCATCGCTGAGGATTTTTGACGCTTCGATGTAGCGCTTGGTGTCGTCATAGTAGTTGCCAGTCTGCGGATCAATGCCGCGCACGGCGCCAATCATCTCCGAGCCGAACAACACGTTTTTGACCGGAATCACGGTGTTGAGCAGATCAATGCCGGGCTGGTGGTAAACGCAGGTGTCAAAGAAAATGTTGTTCAACAGATGCTCGTCGAGCAGCGGCTTTTTGAGCTCTTGCGCCAAGCCCCGGAAACGGCCCCAGTGGTAGGGCACGGCACCGCCGCCGTGCGGAATCAGGAACTTCAGTGTGGGAAACTCCTTGAACAGGTCGCTGGTCAGGCACTGCATGAAGGCCGTGGTGTCGGCGTTCAGGTAATGCGCGCCGGTGGTGTGAAAGCAGGCGTTGCAGCTGGTTGACACATGAATCATGGCCGGAATGTCGTGCTCCACCATCTTTTCGTAGATCGGATACCAGTGCCTGTCGCTCAAGGGCGGGCTGCTCCAGTGACCGCCCGAGGGATCGGGGTTCAGGTTGATGCCGACGTTGCCGTATTCCCTGATGCATTTTTCCAGCTCTGGAATGCAGCTGGCCGGGTCCACGCCGGGCGACTGGGGCAGCATCGCGGCGGGTATAAAGTTGTCGGGAAACAGCTGACTCACGCGGTAGCACAGCTCGTTGCAGATGGCCGCCCAGGTGGACGACACATTGAAGTCGCCGATGTGGTGCGCCATGAAGCTGGCGCGCGGGCTGAAGATGGTCAGGTCGGAACCCCGCTCTTTCATCAGGCGCAACTGGTTGCTCTCGATCGACTCGCGCAGCTCGTCGTCGCTGATTTTCAGTTCGGACACTTTAGGCATCATCGACGGGTCTTTAATTCCGGCAATCTGCTGGTTGCGCCAGTTTTCCAGCGCCTTGGGGGCTGTGGTGTAGTGGCCGTGGCAATCGATGATCATGGGTTTCTTGTTCATGGGATTCTCCTGGTTCTGTCTTTAATTAATTACGCGGCCACACCGAGCGCGGCACCATCACCTCGCCGCGCATCAGCAGGCGTGCGGTGCGCAGCAGCGCGGCTTTGGTGACGCTTTGCGGGTTGGCGGGATCGGTTTCAAGCGAGACGCTGAACTCGCCCGTGGGGTGTTCGACCGACACCTTCTTGGTGGCGCCGGGCTGCATCATGGCCACGCCGTCGCAGACTGAGCCGTCGAGCACGCAGGCCGTGCCCACCGTGACCGCCGCGAGCACGCCGATGGCGTCATGGCAGACATGCGGGATGAAACTGCGGGTCGTGATGCTGCCGCCATCGCGTGGCGCAGCAACCAGCGTCATCTTGGGATAGTTCTTGCGGCTCACGTCGCCCAGTCCCATCTTCAGCGAAATCTGCAGCCGCAGCGCCTCGATGCGCTGCTTGAGTTCAGTGTCCGCGTTCAGCTCAGCCACGCTCTCGTAGCCGGTGCGACCGAGGTCGCTGGCCTTAAAGATCACCAGCGGCATGCCGTTGTCAATGCAGGTCACGTCCAGGGTGAACGGCTCAAAGCCCCCACCCATCGAATCCGCCGTCACGGTAATGCGGTCCTTGACATGGCCCGTGGGCAGCAGGCCCGCGCAGACCGAGCCCGCCGTGTCCAGAAAGTTGATGGTGATGGGGGCTGAGGTGCCAGGCGCACCGTCGATGCGGGCGTCGCCTTCGTACTGGACCTCGCCACCAGGCGTCTGGACCGTGATGTCGCACTGCATATCGGTGTTGAGCGTGAGAACGCGGTAGGTGCTGGTGTCCCCTTGCACTTCGACCATGCCCGTCTCCAGCGCAAAAGGCACCACGGCCGCCAGCATGTTGCCGCAGTTGGGTGTGGTGTCTACCGTTTCCTTGTCGGGCTGCAACTGGGCAAATAAAAAGTCGATATCTACGCCCGGCGTGGTGCTCTTGCACACGATGCCGACCTTGCTGGTCAACGGATGCGCGCCGCCCAGGCCGTCAATCTGGCGCTTGTCGGGTGAACCCATGGCCGCCAGCAAGACCTTGTCGCGGGTGGGAATGTCGGCCGGTAGGTCAGCCTCATTGAAAAACGGCCCCTTGGAGGTGCCTCCGCGCATCAAAAGGCATGGAATGGCCGTCTGGGAAGTCATGGGCTTGTCGTTCTGATAGTTCTATTAATGTTCTGAATTGTCTGGATTCCGCGAGACCGGCAACAGGGTGAATCTCCACTATCAGCTAGAATAAATGGTTATATCATTGACCTTGATATGCCTATAAACTGCCTGCCGTGGACCTGAAACAGCTTGAATATTTTGTGCGCGTCGCCGAACTCGGCAGCTTCACACGCGCGGCCGTTGCGCTTGATGTGGCGCAGCCTGCCCTGAGTCGGCAGGTGCGGCTGCTGGAAGTGGAGTTGCGCCAAAGCCTGCTGGTGCGCAATGGCCGCGGTGCCACGCCCACCGAAGCGGGCAAGCTGCTGCTGGAGCACGGCCGCGGCATCCTCCACCAAGTGGAGCGCGCGCGCGAAGAGCTGGGCCGGGTGCGTGGCTCGCTGGCCGGGCGCGTGGCCATCGGCCTGCTACCCACCTTGGCACGGGTGTTGACCGTGCCGCTGACGCGCGCCTTCCGCCAGCAACTGCCAGATGCCCAGCTGTCGATCAGCGAAGGGCTGTCCACAGTGATGCATGAATGGCTGCTCAATGGTCGGCTGGACATCGCGGTGCTCTACAACGCACAGCCAGCCAGCGGCATCGAGATGACGCCGCTGCTCGATGAGGACTTGCTGCTGGTCCAGGCACGCCCGCCAGGCCTGCCCGAGGACCCCCCGCCGGCACCCATCGCGCTAAAGGACGTGGCCAAGCTGCCGCTGGTGATCCCCAGCCGGCCCAACGCCATCCGCATGCATGTTGAAACTGAAATGGCGGGCATCGGTTGCCGACCCACGATTGCGCTGGAGATTGATGGCGTGTCCGCTATCCTGGACTTGGTGGCCGATGGCGCAGGCTGCGCCGTGTTGTCCCGCAATGCCGTCGCCAGTTCCATCAAACCCTCGGCATTTACCATGCGCATGATTTCCGAGCCGCCGCTGCGCACGCGCCTGTCGCTGGTCACGAGTTCGCTGCGGCCGGCCACAATGACACAGCAGGCCACCTTGGCACTGATCCTTAGCACCGCCAAAATGCTGCTCGACAAGCCCTGAACTCACTAGTAAAACGACCGCAATTGCCCTTGAATAGGGTGGGTGCGTTACTCGAATTCAGTGCGGGACGTAACAGCTCTTGGGGCCAAGGTGTTTTTCATAACGCCTGGTCCAAGAAAGCGACAAAAACAACGCTATAATTTAAAGCTGTTCCTCAATAGCTCAGTTGGTAGAGCGCCGGACTGTTAATCCGTAGGTCCCTGGTTCGAGCCCAGGTTGAGGAGCCAATTAACACCACTATGAACCGTCGGTGTTGGACTGCGAAGAAGAGCATCTTCGCGATAGTCCACGATGACCGACGCGTTACTCACGCTGATCTTCTGCACGAACGTGCCCAGCAGGGCGCGCAGCCGCTTGGCATCCGTGCACCCGCGTATTACCCCGTGAATCGTCTTGACCGCCTCCTGTGGGTCAACATCCACCAGGTTGTAATCCGGCGCGGGCTTGGCTTCCAGCTCCTGCAGCGCCCGCTCGACACCCCGGATACTTTCATTCAGCGTGCGCAGCCGCTCAGTCACGTCGGCCAGATTGGGTGTGTCTTTGCCCTGCGTCTCCAGGATGTCGTAAATGTTATTGCGCCGTCCCTCAGTCTCGCGCATTTCCTTCACCAGGGCCTTACGCCGCAGCTCGCGCTCTTCAGCCCAGCGTCCACCGTTGGCGCGGATGTCGTCGACCACCTTTTGCACAACTGTCGGTGTCAGCACCTTGGAAAGCAGCTCGTCCACCATCCAGGCATCGAAGGCTTCGGCCTTGACGGACTTGAGACAGCAGCGTGTTCTGCCGTTCTTGTGCGCCAGGCATGAGTAGTAACTGTAGATCGTGCCGTTGCGCCCGGTGCCGTTGCGGATCTGCAGTTGCTCACCGCAAATGCCGCACTTCAGCAGCCCGGTGAAGGCAAAAGCGCTTTTGGGCGTGCCGCCTTGTTCGTGTGGGATTCGGTCTTTCATCATGGCTTGCACCTTTTCAAAGTCTTCCTTGTTGATCAGCGCGGGATGGCTGGCTACCCGCACGACGTCTTCCACCGGCTTGGCGTCCCGGCTTTTGCGGTTGATCTGGTTGAACAGCCGCAGCCCCATGTAACTGGGGTTCTTCAAAATCATCGCCACTGAGTTTTTACACCAGGCCTTGCCATCGCGCAGCAGCCCGGCCGTATTCATGCGCAGCGCCACCGCCTGCGCCCCCAGCCCTTCATTCAAGGCTAGTGCATACATCGTCCTCACGATGGCCGCATGGTCTTCATGCGGCCCCAGCTTGGACCGCTTGCCCACCCTCTCGATCTGGTATCCATACGGCACACGGCCACCGACAAAAAACCCATCCCTTGAGGCGGTAATCATCGAACGCAAGGTGTCGCGCGCCACGTTGCGGGAGTAGATTTCGTCCATCATCCCGGTCATGACGCCCAGCATCCAGCCGGCATCGGTTTCAAGGTCAATGTCCTGGTGCACGTAGGCCGCTTTGGTGCCCCACTCGCGCAGTTGATTCGTGTTTTTGAGCGCATCCTCCAGATTGCGCCCGAACCGCGATGTGCTCCAGCACACCAAATGGCTTACCCGGTGCGCGGCACAGTAGGCCAGCGCGGCCTGAAACCCGGGCCGATTGTCGGTGCGACCGCTCACGCCATCGTCCCTAAACACCTCGATCACCTCAGTCCCGAGCGCCAGCGCCTTGACGCGGCACTGCTCGATCTGGCTTTCCATCGACACGCCGTCGTCAGCCTGGCGCTGGGTGCTCACCCGGGCATAAATCACAGCGTGCTTCATGGCTTGACTCTACCCGGAGCCATGAGCCGCCATATGTGACGATCGCTCACTTTTTCACCCAGGTCGCGCTTGACCGACCGCGAAATTTCCGGCTGCGACATACCCATAGCCGCCATCGCCTCAATGAAACGATTTCGCTGAAATCGCTTGTAAGCACTGAGCCGCTGCAGGCGGATATAGATGCCTGAGTCATTGTCTGTGATCGCCTCGTATGAACCATCCAGAATCCGCCACATCGCCATGAAGTTGTCGAAACCGATGGTCTGCGCAATTTGCAGCATGACCCGCGACAAGCCCATGGCGTCCAGTTCAGACAGTAGCGCCGCCTCGCGCGGGTCCAGTTGCGAAATCGCAAGTGAATCCGCAAATTTTTTTTTCAGAGGCCTTTGGCGAACTTCTGGCCGGGTGCATTCATTCAGGTACCCACCCCCCCCTGGCTGG
>MERZ01000022.1:0-7248 GCA_001770785.1 Burkholderiales bacterium RIFCSPHIGHO2_12_FULL_61_11 | reverse complement strand
CCCCCTGGCTGGCCGTGCCTCATGGCTTGCAGACCCCCCACCCCCTGCTCGTGAGGCAGCAGATCGAGCTGATCCCATGCTTGTGCAGCCGTGCCACTGCGCTTATGCCCCATGGATTACCCCTTGCGTAGCTATGACGTCACCCTTCACCACTGCGCTTTCTGTCAGAGCACGCAGTGACCCTCGTATGAGTCTGCCCGTTCTTGTTACAGGTTTGGAGCCTAGCCCAACCGCAGCACTCCCCACCCGGAGATCGTCAGAGGGCATAGGAACATAAGTGGCATTGGGTAACGGTGATGGTTGCTCGGACATATAGGTCAGCCTTGAGAGTCAGCGAAAAAAACGGGGTCAGCGAGGCAAGCGCTTCAGCAGCTCGCTCACGGGAGTCTTCATCTTGGAGAGCGGGGCGGCTCTGTCCATGGTGGCCATCTTCTTGCGCATGGCCAACTGGGTGTAGATGCTGGTGCTCTTGGGGTCAGCGTGGCCCATCAGCTCCTGGATGGACAGCATGCTGGTGTCCTCCTCCAGCAGCTCGGTGCCAAACAGGTGGCGCATGGCATGGGGGTGCAGCTCTTGAATCGGGATGCCGATCCGCTTGCCGTGCCGCTGAACAATGTCATGCACCGCCTTGCGGGTTAGCCGGCGCTTCTCCCCCACATGCTCATGAGCGGCCAGCCTGGTCGAGCGAACCGACACAAACAGCACTTTGTCTGTCCTTCCGCCCTTGCCCTTGAATGAGCGGTCTACATCAGCCAGATCCTCGTGCCCCAGGTACACCCGAAGCAAGGCCTCGGCCTCACGCGGCACAGGCATGCGGCGCTCCCGGTTGCCCTTCTCGGTCACACGGATCGTCAGCCGGGTTACACACTCCAGCTCTATGGTCTGCAGATCACTCTCATTGAGCGCGGTCAGGCCTGACACCCGCAGGCCGCAGCCAATCAACAGGCTCAGAATGGCGGCGTCCCGAATGCCACAGAACGTGCCCATATCGGGCGCCCACATCAACTTCTCGGCGTTGGCCAGCGTGATCGTGCGGGGTAGTGGCCTGCCGGTGATCGGGTGCAGCAGCTCCTTGGCCGCGTTGCCACGCACATGCCCATGCGACTTCAGCCAGGCATAAAACCCCTTGACCGCCGAAATGTAGGGCTTGCGGCTATAGGCAATCACCCCCTGCTTATGCAGCCACAGACCGCAAAACGTCTCCAACTCCACCGCGTCGGCATCCACCAGCGGCTTGCCGGCCATGAACTCCTTGAGCCGCATCAGCGCCGCCCGGTACGTCTCGATCGTGCGCACCGCCCGGCCCCGACTGGCCTCCATATAGGTCAGCCAGTCATCAATGACCTGCTCATCAGCCAAGTTTTCAGCGCTCATTGTGAACCGCCTTCCTGGGGGGTATAGGCATTTCGACCCGTGGATGCGTGGATTGGGGTAAAACACCCCGCAAACCCGCGCCAGCATTGGGTTCTGCCTGTTTTTTCATCCACGGAAAACCCGTGGATTGAACTACAAACCCGTGGACTCATTTTGTTACACAAATAAAACCCGTGGATTGACGTTTTTCCCTGTTCTCCCTCTCTCTCACTCTCTTTTCTTAATGAAAAAAGAGAGATAGAGAGAGGCGGCAGCGGAAAAACGCAAAAACAGACCCGTGGATAAAAAGACCTAACCCGTGTAGAAAATGGCACAACCCGTGGATTTTCAAGGGCAACCCGTGGAAGGGGTGTCCTTACAGCCACGGGGCTTAGAACGTAAGTGACCACTATTTCCACGGGTTTTTCGGACAACCTCCGACCCCCACAGTAGAAAAAACCTATCGACCCGACCCCGGCCCTTCCGGTTTTGACCCCGTGGGGCCGGTTTTCCATCGTGGGGGGGTGCGGGGGGTGAGGTGGAAGGCAGACACGGGCGCTACCCAAAACCATTCCAGTCGCTCCGCGATTGCCATCACCAGATCGCGCCAGGAGGCGCGATTGACCCTTGAGTAAGGCACTCATACCGGGAACACCATCAAGGCGCTCAGGCGGGCGCTATTCAATCCAGCGTTATTCATGGCCAAACTCCCGCTCCATCGGCACCACCGCATGCAGCCCATACTGCCGCAGCATGGGAAGCGATAAGCCCACCATGTGCCCAACGCGCTTGCCATGCACCGTCCGCTCGAATGTCAGCGGCTCGCCGTCTCCATCCATGTCCAGCACCAGCACACCCGCCAAATGCAGCTGCTTCTTCAGCGCCCGGTCGCTCTTGATGGGCAACTCGTCCCAGAACGACCGCAGGCCGGTGCTCTGGCTCATGTGGTCCATCACGTGGCCGGTGCGGATGCACAGCACTTCCACGTCATCCTCGGTGTCGAACTTGAAGGGGTAGCGGAACTCGCCGCGGGCGATCTCGCTCAGCAGCTTCTCGATGATCCACACCCATGGGTGGCGCGTCGCCTTGGTCTCGCTGATGTGCTGATTCATCTGCTTGGTCAGGTCGCCCAGGAAGTAGCCGGTGTCCAGGTGCAGATCCATGAACTCGCACAGCAGGTGCCAGGCCATGGCCATGGCGGCATAGTTGTGCACCATGCGCTCGGCGCCCGCATCGTCTGCCTTGGCCAGGCTGGTCGCCTGCAGCTCGCCCACCAGCTGCGCATGCAGCTCCAGCAGCCGGCGCTTGTCCTGCACCGCCAGAAACTGGATCCACTGCCGCATCGGGAACATCGGGCAATCCGGCGTGATCATGGGCCCGCGCAGTTCTTTGGTCAGTGTGGCGCGGGCAATCTTTCCCTCCAGCCCGTCAACCGGTACGTCTTCCCCGCTCAGCAGCACCGGCGCCGACATCAGGAACTTGCGCTTCAGCCCAATGCCGCGCGACGTGCTCTCATATTGATAGCTTTCTTGCAGCGTACCGACTGCCTTGGTGCGCAATTCCTGCTTGTTGGTGCTGAACTCGCCCCACGCCACCGGCTGGCTGGTGTAGCTCACGCTGCCGATGATCCGGTACTCGCTCTGCAGCGTCTGCCGGCTGAACTGCTTCATGGCCACGGCCGTGCCGATCGCCTTCACCACCGCCGACTTGCCCGCACCCTTTTCCGCCTGGATCACAAAGTGCGGCCAGTAGCCCAAAAAGGCTTTCAGGTGCGCGCCCAGCGCCCACACCAGCGGGATCGCCGCCTCATTCTCAGCAAACGTTCCCTGAAACTGCCGCATCACCTCAACACCATCACGCGGCGTTCCGCTGGGAAAGGTCAGGTTGTAGTACGGGCACTGCCCGGTTGGCTCAGTGAAAAAGCAGTCGGTTCCCTCGTTCAGGCTCAGCTTGCCATCACGCCAGGCCAGCCCGACAAAGTTGATCGCATCGCGCGCCCCGATGCTGGCCGCCCGCTCCCACACATTGATCATCCGGCTGAAAGGCGTGGGGGCATACACCGGGCCCAGCTTCTTCCACACCTCGATGTTGTGCAGCCGCTCGTCGTCCACCACCACCCGCTGCAGCAGCGGGCCATGGCGGGCGGTCTGCACGCTCAGGGCAAACATCGTCGTCGGCGCGTTGTCCGGGTTGCCCGTCATGGTCGATTCGTCGCTGGCAATCGACACCCGGGCCACCGCCGCCACCCGAAAGCCGCACACGTCGCCAAAATCGTGCTTCTCGTTGCCGTCGTCGTCCTTCGTCGTCTTGCCGATCGCCTTGGTGAAATCGGGCTGCACCCGGAATTTCCAGTACACCATGTAGTCATGCGCTGGCAGGTACAGGCGGGGTTTTCCCAGCCGGTCATCGTTGCCCATCATGCCGGGGATCATCCAGTCCTGCAGCTTGCGCAGCGCCTTGGCTGTATCGTCGGGCCCGCGCAGCTTCAGCAGGTCATTGATGTCGTTCACCGGCTTCTCGTCATCGTCCAGCCAGTCCGCCTGGTCCACCATCAGGCAGCTGATGTCCAGCCCGGTCAACACCTCATGCAGCCGCCAAAAAGCCTTGAGCCCGGCGCAATAGCCCGTGTTGGGCCCCTGCTCAAAGGGCAAGTCGTTGTCCAGGCAGCCAATCACCTGCTTGCCGCGCAGAAAGCTCCAGTCAATCGTCTCCACATTGCCGGTACCGCGCAGGCTCAGCGCCGCCACGCCGGGTATCTCGCAGCTCTCGATGCTCAGCACGTTGATCGAGCTCTCCACCACATACACCGTCTTGGCCGACTCCAGCCGGCGCCAGTCGCTGCACCACGGGTAGCGGGCCTTTTCGCCCTGGCTCTGGGTCTTCACGCCGCCGTTGTCTTCCGGGCTGAAGTAGCGCATGTCCACCGCCACCACGGCCCCGGTCTGCTGGCCGCGCACGATGAACGCCGCCGCCGGGCCGCCCCAGTTCACCTGGCCACGCTCCACGTTCTTACTCGAGTAAAGATTCAGCCCCAGCGCGCCCTTGGCCAGCGCCCGCTCAATCGGCCCCAGCGCAATGCCCCGGCCTACCAGGTAATCCACCACCAGCGCCACATCCGGCCCCTTGCCATTGCGCAGGCAGTTGTCGGCAATGAACTCGGCCGTGCTCTTGGGCACCGCCGCCAGCCGCGGCTGGCTGGCGATCGACACCCCGTACAGGCTGGCCAGCTCCTTCACTGCGGCCGCAAAATCAAGCGAGCTGTGCAGCATCAGCAAGTCAATCGGCCCACCGCCCTCTTCAGAGCGAAAATCTTTCCACTTCGACCCTTTGCCGTTACCCGCCGGGTAGCAGGCCAGCGTCGGCGGCCGGTCCGGGTACTGCGGGTTCTCGAAGTTCCCCTTGTTCCCCGGGCGCTTCAGCCCCAGCCGTTGGGCCAGGTCTGAGCAATCCACGCGAGAATTCAGCTCCGCTGCAGCTGACTTGAGCGGGCTTTCGCCCTGTTGTGTTGATATTGCCATGCTCTTCTTTTTGTAGCTGGTTACGCATATAGGACTGGGGCTAGAGGCCTTGTTTACTCAAATAAAGCGCCATTCGTTGCCGCCTTGTCTGCAATCTTTCGGAACTGCTTGGCATGCACCGCCGCAACAGCCTTTTCCACCGCATTGCGGTAGGCCAGCACCCGCTCAAGGTCGCGCCGGTCCCGGCTCATTGACCGACAGGCATCCAGCACCTCCCGCGCCAGCGGCGCAGGCACCATGCGCCAGTGCGTCATGCACATCAGCAGGTTCAAAGGGATCTGTTTTTGGCAGGCCGTGGCGCTGCAGTTGTGGGTGTGCGTCGTCATTGGTAAATATCCCAGTGGTGACCGGCAAGCCGGTTGTCAAGGTGGTGGTAGTCAAGCGCCAGAGCGATGTCCTGCAGGCGCTGGGTCGGCGCCCGTTTGAACACCGTCTCAAAGCCATCCGGCGCCCGGTTTTCCGGGTTGTCCGTGATCTTTTGTCGTCTGGCCAGCAGCTGCTCTTTCGAGTAGCGGCTGTACAGGTTGAAGGCGCGGCTCAAGGCCTAATTCCTTGGGCAGGTTTAAATCGGGCTTTAAATGCGGCTCGGGCGACTACTGCAGCTTTCAGATACGCCTGCATTGCTTCCAGGCAGTCCTCTTCAGTCACGGCGGTATCAAAGTTCAAGAAATGGAGCGTGAGTGCCTGGTAGTTTTTGTGCGCTTCTTCCATGATCCCAAACTCGGCAGGGCAGGTTTCAGCCGTGAACAGGTCGAAAAGACTGGCGCTCATGACCGCTTCTCCACGCTGTAGCCATTGCGCTCCAGCAGCGTCTTCGCCTGGCTGATCTTTTGCTGAAGCTCTTCGTCCCAGCCTGAATCCAGCTCGTACAGGCCATTGATCAGTTTGACGCAGCCCCGGGCCAGGTCATGCTTGAGCACGGCGCTGACAAGGCTAGTGGATGGGATGTCCACCTCCATGCAAATGGATGCGGCGCTCGACGGACCGTCCCGCCGCAGCAAGTTCCTCACCTGGCCGGCCAGGCTGGTCTTCAGAGTAGGCGCGGCCTCCTGGCAGCGGTCGAACCTGGCTTTGCGCGTGGTGCGCAGCAGGGCGTCCCAAGGGCTGGCGCTCATGACGACCTCGGCGCAGGGTTGATATCAAAAAAGCCCTGCCGCCCCTTCCAGGGCATGAAAGGGATCGGCATGCCCTGCTCAAGCACAAAGCCGTAGCCGCCACCATTGGCCGCGCCGCCGGTAAACCAGGGGGAGAGGTGTTCCTCGGTGCAGTTCACCAGCTTGGCCATGCCCACCACACCGCCCAGCTGCAGCTCGCCGATGTCAGGCACCTGATGCACCAGCGCCGGATCAATGAAAGCCTCAATGAACAGCATCGCCGCGTCATAGTCCGCCTGCTTGCAGGTCAGGCCGGCATGCACCAGGAACGGCCCCCGGTAGTTCGTCAGCCAGCTGCGGTTTTCAACGTTCTTGAAGCCGTTGACGATCAGCCAGGCCCAGGGATGGCGAATGGACAGCGCGATCATTGGGCACCGCCTTTTGTGATTTCTTCCTCGATCTCTTCGCTCAGAACCTTGAACTTCACATCGGGAACGCGGGGATAGGTGCTGGTGTGTGTATCCACGAGCCCCAGGCCGTCATGCTCATAACCGCCACCGAAGCAAGCCGCCATGCGCGCGGCATACTTGAAAACGTCGTCAATGCTGTCGACCGAAAACAAGCCCTTGTTGAATTCGGCCAGATATTTGGCCTCGGTCATCCCTCCAAAAAGCGAGGGCATGAATTCGATTTCGATATCGTTGATGATCGTGACCTGGATGGTGCGCTTCATGCTGCACCACCTTCCACCACCGGTACCGGCGTGCAAGCCTCCAGCGGTAGCCTCTGTACCGCCAACCTTGCCATTACCCGTTCACAGCGCGCGCGGCGCTCTGCATGGGCAGCCATCCAGGCTTCATCACTCAACACGCACCAGTGATTTCGCGGAAATCCATTCACTCCGTCTTGCGGAATGTCGTGGTACGCGATGCGCCCGAAGCGCACAAACTTTGTGTCGTTCCAGCGTTTGGCAATCGCAAAGTCATCCGCATTCATCCTGACGCTTTGAAGCTTTCCGCCGTAATCAACAGCCTGCGTTTCCATGTAGAGCAACAGGTTTTTTTCTTCCTTGGTCATAGCTTCGGCTCATCAATAAGTTGTTCAACATCAAGGGGCGCATCAAGCCGCGGCTCGACCAAGCCCTTCCATATCCCCTGCAGGCTGATCGCCGTCAGCACCACCTGCTGCACCATCAGCCCCGTGTGCGCCTGCAGCCAGGCAAAGGCAATCCACAGCGCGTTCGCACCCAGGAACAGCACAAAGCCCCACGATGCGTGTTGGCC
>MERZ01000021.1:861-2451 GCA_001770785.1 Burkholderiales bacterium RIFCSPHIGHO2_12_FULL_61_11 | reverse complement strand
CGTCGTGCAACGAGACTTGGGGTTGGTAGTGCAGTTTGAATTGATCGCGGTTCACCGCGTGACGCAGCGCGTTGACGAGCCGCAACTTGCGCGCGGACCGCGCCTGCATTTCGGCCGTGAAGAAGCAATAACCTTGACGGCCCTGCTGCTTGATATGGTACATGGCGGTGTCCGCGCTCTTGCACAGGGTGGCCGCATCCGCGCCGTCTTCTGGGAACAACGCAATGCCAATCGAGCCGGTCACGTTCAGATCATAGTGCTCCAGTTGGAACGGTGCCGCGATCACATCCAGCAAGTTCTGCGCGACCAGGCACGCCTCGTTGGCGTCCAGGCCATCCAACAGCAAGACAAATTCGTCACCTCCAAAACGCGACACCATGTCATCCTGGCGCAGCTCCCGACGCAATCGGCTGGCGACTTCAATCAACAGGAGGTCACCGACCCCGTGACCGAGCGTATCGTTGATGTCCTTGAAGTGATCCAGATCGAGGATCATCCATGCCATGGGCGTCTTGCATGCCCTCGCAAATGCGATAGCGTCGCGCGCGCTCTCTTCCAGCAGGGTGCGGTTCGGTAGTCCCGTCAAGGCATCGTAATGTGCAAGGTGCTGAATTCGTTTCTGAGCGCGCCGATGCTGCTCCTTGTGCGCGATGGCGCTCACCGCATGGTCAATGTCAACGGCCATGCCCAGCAGCAAGGCGCGGGCTTCCAGATCGAAGGCATTCGGTGCCTCGGTATAGAGCGTCAGCACCATGTGATGGCCCACGTCACGCTTCAGCGGTAAGGCGGCGCCCGAACCCCAGCCAAACCGCGCCCCACGCACATGCCATGGCGCCGTGGCGGGGTCGTGCTGGAAATCCTGGCACCAGACTGGGCGCAACTCGCGAAACGCGGTGCCCGTCGGGCCGTGGGCCGACGCTTGGCCAGCATCAACCGAGATATGCAGGCCAATCAAGTACTCCGTGCCGCATCCATAGGAGGCGATCGGCTGGATCTTTCGGCTGGCCTCATCAAGCGAGCCAATCCAAGCCATCTTCATGCCGCCATACTTGACGACTGACTCGCACACCTGGTTGAACAGCTCCACTTCGTCGGAGCAACGCACTATGGCGTGGTTGCACTGGCTCAAGCCGGTATAGAGTTGGGCCAGCCGCACGCTCCGGTCTTCGGCGTCCTTGCGCTGGCGCTCCAAACTGCTGAAATTGTTCTGCGCTCGGGCTACCCAGGCCAGCGTGCTGTTCCTCAAATCCGCCCGAACCGCAATCGGGGCGGAGGTATCCCCTTTGCCCAGGCTGGCGATGTGCAGGCTCAACTCGGTCACCGAGCAACCCAGTGTGCCGTGCAGTTTGCGCCGCTCTACCCAGTGCACCGCCAGTAGCAACAACAGGGGCGCGGCAATTACCAGAGTGGAAAGTAGCGAATCGGTTGTCATGGTCCACCTCGCTGCGGTCGATTGCTCCGTGAAGTCTGATGTCTTTACTTGATGTCGATTCTATTTATGTCATTTATAAAATCAATCAGTGTTTCTACCAAGCGGTCTGGAGCGACCGAATTGGGCTGAAGTGTTTTCGGATATGATGTGCCGATGTG
>MERZ01000021.1:0-681 GCA_001770785.1 Burkholderiales bacterium RIFCSPHIGHO2_12_FULL_61_11 | reverse complement strand
ACCATCAAAAAGGTGATGCAGGCCGTCACGGCGCTGGGCGAGCCGACCGTGGTACGGGGACGCCCGCGCAAGCAACAAAACTTGCGGTTCGCCTACGTCTTGTTGAACGGTCATGCCAAGTTTTTTGACTTGGTCGAGCGTCAGATCGCGCAAAAGGCTGGCGAGTTCCGGCATCAAAACATCACTGAAGTCACGTACTGCTTCAATGCCGATGACCCCGAGGAATTTGCCCGCGAGTTGGGGCAAGTCGACGAGTGTGACGGCATCGCCATCCTGGCGCCCGACCTGCCGGTAGTTAAGCAGGCCATCAACGAACGGGTCCGTGCCGGCGTGCACGTGGTGACGTTTTTGTCGGATGTCGCGGGCTCCATGCGCGAAGTCTATGTGGGCCCGGATAACCGTGCCGCCGGCCGCACCGCCGGCTTGTTGATGGCCCGCATGGCTTGCGGTCCAGCCCGGGACACGCTGTTGCTGTTGTCCCATTCGACCCGCTTGTCCTCGGAGATAGACCGTCGGGTGGGCTTTGCCCAACTGATTGAGGAAGACTTCAAGCGCTTGCGCATTGTGCGCACCCCCGATTTGCCGCTGGACGACGAGGGCACCCACCAGGTGCTCAGCCAGTTCCTGCAATCTGACATCGACCCGGCTTGCCTGGCCGGCATTTACAGCAGTGGCGACACC
>MERZ01000020.1:12515-13365 GCA_001770785.1 Burkholderiales bacterium RIFCSPHIGHO2_12_FULL_61_11 | reverse complement strand
GTGACGCCAGCTTCCTTCAACAGCGCTTTGGCGCGGGCGACATCGCGCTTGGGGATCGGACTGTTTTTGGCATAGAACGCATTGTTCGGCGGCACCCACTGGTTGCCGGGGCTACCCTCGCCGTCCATCGCCACCTGCACGATGCCGGACCGGTCAAGCGACAGCTCGAACGCTTCGCGCACCCGCGGATCGCGACCCAACGGGTTTTTCTGCGCCTGGTCGCTCTTGCCGGTATTGATGGTGATGCCCTGATAACCCAGCTCGGTGATGCGAGCGACCTGGAAACGGTTGTCCGTCTTCAATTGGGCGATGTCGGACGGCGCGACGCGCTCGATGAAATCAAGTTGACCGGAACGCAGATTGGCCAGCCGCACGGTCGCATCAACAATCGGCTGGAACACCACTTTATCGAAATGGATTTCAGCCTTGTTCCAGTAGTTTTGATAACGCTCAAGCACGATACGATCCTGTGCGACGCGCTCGACGAACTTGAAGGGTCCCGAGCACACCGGCTTGCTGCCAAAGGCAGCCGGATTTTCCTGCGCCGCCTTGGGCGATACCATCATGCCGGCGCGATCGGCCAGCAGCGACAGCAGCGGCGAGAAGGGTGCCGACAAGTTCAGGCGCACGGTCAGTTCGTCCAGCACATCGACACCGGTCACCGGCTTCAATTCACCACGACGGTTGGAGCCGGCCTGATTTTTATGGCGCTCAATATTGAATTTGACAGCAGCAGCGTCGAATTTTTCGCCATCGTGGAAGGTCACACCCTTGCGCAGCTTGAGCGTCAGGGCCTTGTTGTCCGGCGACCAGGCGTAAGAGGTTGCCAGCTGCGGCACGATGTTGAGCT
>MERZ01000020.1:10611-12486 GCA_001770785.1 Burkholderiales bacterium RIFCSPHIGHO2_12_FULL_61_11 | reverse complement strand
AATACGATGCGTCCGACAAAAGTGCGCGCCATCGTCGGGTCGAGGACATCGGGATCTTCGGCCAGGCCGATGTGCAAGGTCTGCGCCTGTGCTGCGGCCATGAAAAGGCCCGTGGTGATGGCGAGGGTGGCGCACAATCGCAGGCCAAAGCGGCTGCTTGACGACGGCATGCGTGAGGATTTTTTCATGGTATGAGGTCTCCTGGGTTTTGCTGACAAATGAAATCGGGTTAACTGTTTATTCCGATGCGCGTTTTTGCTGCTGTTCCGTGATGGTCTTTGGGTAAATTTTCACATTGGCGGCAGCCACCCCTCCCGGCTGAAACGCCGCCTGCAGCTTGTGTAACCGCAAATTCGGCGGCAGCAAGTTCGCATCAGGCAGCAACGCGGCTGGCACGGCAATTTCTTTCCAGAAATGACAGGCGACGCTGTGCCCGTCTTCCAGCGTCAAGGCCGGCACTTCCTCCGCGCAGCGCGCACGCGCATGCGGGCAGCGGGTGCGGAAACGGCAGCCCGAAGGTGGATTGATCGGGTTCGGCACATCGCCCTGCAACAAGATGCGATGGCGCTGCAGCCCGGGCTCGGGCAGCGGAATCGCCGACAGCAAGGCCTGCGTATAAGGATGGCGCGGTTGCGCAAACAGGCTTTTCTTGTCCGCATACTCGACCATCTGGCCGAGATACATCACCGCCACATGCGATGCAATGTGCTTCACCACAGCCAGATCGTGCGCGATGAAAATGTAGGACAGACCGAGCCGCCGCTGCAGGTCCTGCAGCAGGTTCACGACTTGCGCCTGAATCGACACATCCAGCGCCGACACCGGCTCGTCGCACACGATCAGCCGCGGCTCGACCGCCAGCGCTCGCGCGATGCCGATGCGTTGGCGCTGACCGCCGGAGAACTCGTGCGGGTAGCGCTGCAGATATTGCGGTGCCAGTCCGACCAGATCGAGCAGTTCAGCCGCGCGTTCGCGGTGCCTGCCGCGCGCCAAACCGTGCAGCGCGAGCGGCTCGGTCAGCGTCTGCTCCACGGTCATGCGCGGATTGAGTGAGGAATAGGGGTCCTGGAAAATCATCTGCAATTCACGCCGCCGCCCGCGCATCTGCGCCGGGCTCAGGCTCATCAGGTCCTCACCGTCGAACCAGACCTTGCCCGAGCTTGCCTCCAGCAGGCGCAGCACGAGCCTGCCCACGGTCGATTTACCGCAGCCGGATTCGCCCACCAGCGCCATGGTTTCACCGGCAGCCAGTTCGAAATTGAGGCCATCGACCGCATGCACCACCGCTGTGTCGCGGCGAAAAAAGCTTTTCTGAATCGAAAAATGCTTGACCAGGTTTTCGACGCGCAGCAGCGGCGCAGAAGTGGAGTTATTCAAGCGGCCTGCTCCATGAAAGGATTTAGAGGCGCTTTCCAGCACGCCGCTTCATGGCCATCGCCCAGATCGGTCAGCGGCGGCTCGGTCGTTCGGCACGGCTCATCGGCGAAGGGACAGCGCGGCGCGAAGCGGCACCCTGGCATCTTGCTCATCGGGGTCGGCACCTGCCCTTCAATCGCGGCCAGCCGGTGCTGCTCCAGGTGCAGCTTCGGTATCGATCCCAGCAAGCCTATGGTGTAGGGATGCTGCGGTTCGGCAAACAGGCGCGCCACGCTGGCACGCTCGACGATCCGGCCGGAATACATCACCACGACGTCGTCAGCCAGTTCGGCAATCACCCCCAGGTCATGCGTGATCAAAATGATTGCGGTGCCCGTCTCTTCGCGCAGCGTGCGCATGAGGTCAAGTACCTGGGCCTGGATGGTGACATCAAGCGCGGTAGTCGGCTCGTCGGCAATCAGCAGTTTCGGCTCGCACGACAGCGCCATAGCAATCATC
>MERZ01000020.1:0-10599 GCA_001770785.1 Burkholderiales bacterium RIFCSPHIGHO2_12_FULL_61_11 | reverse complement strand
CATTTCAATCGCGTGTTCGCGCGCTTCGGCGTAACCGAGATCGCGGTGGCAGCGGATCCCTTCGATCAGCTGGTTGCCGATCGTAAATGCGGGATTGAGCGAGGTCATCGGCTCCTGAAAAATCATCGCCATCCGGTTGCCGCGCAAGGCCCGCATCGCGGCTGGCGTCAGCGTCGCCAGGTCACTGCCCTCGAAGCGGATCGAGCCGGCGGCGACGCGGCCCTGTCCCTTCGGCAGCAAACCCATGATCGACAGCGAGGTGACACTTTTACCGCAGCCGGATTCACCGACGATGCCGAGCGTGCGCCCAGCTTCGACCGAGAAGCTGATGCCGTCGACCGCGGCAAACTCGCCGCCCTCTACCTTGAAACAGGTTTTAAGACCTTGAACTTCGAGCAGCACCGTCATGCGTGTGCCTCGCTACGCGCAGCGTGAAAACGGGCGATTTCAGATTCGATCAGGGTCCGGTCGGTGATGCCAAATGGACGACCACGGCTGGGAAGGCAGGCCAGGAAAGGCTGGTAGCGCTCCAGGCTCTTGTCGTACAGGCGGCGCAATTCCTGCAGCGGTTCGGCATGATCGTCAACGCGCAGGTCGAGCCAGCTGTAATCTTCCACGGTGTGAATAAGTAATGCGGCGGCCTGTTTGCCGCGCTTGTCGCCACCGGCTGCTTCGCCGGCCGCCATCGCAGCGATCAGGCGCTCGGCAAACGGCAGGTGGTTGCCCGCTTCGTAAGCCGCGGCGGTTTCTTCGATCACCTGCGGACCGGCCAGCATGTTGCCAGCCACAGAAAAACCGTTGCGCAAGCTGTGCCCGCACCAGTCGATGCAGGCCGCGCCAGTGTGCGCCGCACCGCGGCCGGTAGCATCAATCATGTGTAGCTGGCGATGCTCGCGTCCGTCGTCGGCGGCGGTCAGCATGGCGATAATTCGAGAGGGATCGCTGCCGCTCGCCATTTCAGCCAAACCCGGCGTTCCATACAGCGGATTGACCAAGCCCTGGGTCGCAAGCGCACCGACCCCCGAGCGGGCGTGCGGACAGAGTGCCCCGACCGCAAAAAACCGGCTGGCAAGGGCGACTCCAAAAGCGCCAGAACGATCACGCGCGACGATAGACCAAGTCATTTCGGGTACCCAGGAGGTGCATTGATAAGAACAGGCCGAAATGATCCTTTGATCCAACGGTCAAAAAAATTATAAATCAGATGCTGAGAAGTGCTTCCGGTGGGTCCGTGCGAAAACGTCGATTACATCCCAAGATATGCCGCGCGCACCTGCTCGTTGTTGATGAGTTCCTGGCCAGTGCCTGTGAGAGTTATCGTGCCAGTTTCCAGCACATAGGCGCGATCGGCAAGAGCCAGTGCGGCGAAAGCATTTTGTTCGATGAGGAGAATGGTCATGCCCAAGGTTTTGAGCTTCTTGACGACGTTGAATACCTCTTCGACCAGCCGCGGCGCCAGGCCCATGGAGGGCTCATCGAGCAGCAGCATGCGGGGCCGTCCCATCAGGGCTCGACCAATGGCCAGCATCTGCTGCTGACCCCCCGACAAAGTGCCGGCCGGTAGCTGGCGCTTTTCCTTGAGGATGGGGAACATGGCGAAGATATTTTCCAGATCGCCTTCGACCTGATGCCTGGGCTGCGTGTAGGCCCCCAAGCGCAAGTTGTCGTCAACCGACAGGGGGCCAAACACCTGACGACCTTCGGGGCTCTGACAAATCCCACGGCGCATGCGCTTGTCAGAGCGCAGGCGGCTGATGTCTTCGCCGTCAAAATGAATGCTGCCCGCGCTCATCGGCTGTACGCCAGAAAGCGTGCGCAGGAAGGTGGTCTTGCCCGCCCCATTGGCGCCGACCAGGGCTACCGTTTCACCCCGGCGCACTTCCAGGCTGATGCCCTTGAGCGCCTTGATGCGGCCATAGCAGCTTTCCATGCCGCTCACGCGCAACAGCACATCGGCTTGGGACTTTTCAGCATGAGCCTGCAGCTCGCCGACTGTTTGGCGGCCTAAGCCGACGGATGATTCCGCAGCCAGACTGGCGATGCGGTGAAAGAGTTCCCGGAACTCGCCTTTGGCTCGATCACCAAACAGCGGGTCGTTGTGGTCGAGAGCAGCGCGGTCAATTTCAACCCAGTCCTCGTCGGTCAATTCCTTGCGGGCCAGTGGCAGGAGCAGCTTTTCGTCAGCGCGGATATGGCTCTTTAAGTCAGTGGTAAAAACACGCAGGTCGACGGCGAAGGCTGAGCTGGCCGACTGGCCGTTGGCAACTTCTGCCATGCGCACACGCAAGGCCTTGAGCCTGGCCGGCCCGTCGCGGTGTTCTTCCTGCAAACCATCCAGAATGGCGGCGGCATCCAAACTGCGCAGGCGCAGGATGCGAAACAGGACATCGTCTTTCCTGGGCTGGTGTGAACGGTCGGTGAATTGTTCGATGTAATCAAACACCGAGTTGAAAAAAGCCGGATCAAGCGGTGCGCCGCCCTCGATGTCTTGGGCAAGCTGTTCGATGCTGGTTGCCAAGCGCCACAAATTGTTGCGGTCTTCGCTGATGATGCGTAGTGCTTGCATGCTGCGTCCCGTTGTTAAGCGTGTGCGCCAAGGTACGCAGCAATCACGTCAGGATTCCTGCGAACTTCCTCGCCGGTGCCTTCAGCCAGTTTCTTGCCGTAGTCAAGCACCAGAATGCGATCCGAGAGGTTCATGACCATCTTCATGTCGTGTTCGACCAGCACCACGGTCACGCCTGAGTCGGCCACCTTGCGCACCAGTTGATCGACTGCAATGGTTTCCTTGGGGTTCAGCCCGGCTGCGGGCTCATCCAGAAAGATCAGGCGTGGCCTCATGGCCAGGGCGCGCGCAATCTCCAGTCGCTTGAGCGCCCCATAGGGCATGCTGTCGGCGCGGGCATCGATATAGCCCGGCAACCCGACAAAGCGCATCAGCTCAGCAGCTTCGGCGTGCAACTCACGGTCACGGCGCTTGATCGACGGGAAGCACAGCGCCGCCTTGAACAAATTGCGGTCGAGCCGCAGGTGGGCCCCCACCATCACGTTCTCAATGGCACTCATGTTCATGCAGATTTGCAGGTTCTGGAAGGTTCGGGCCACGCCGCGCTGGGCCAATTCGTTGGGTGTTTTGCCGCCGATGGACTCGCCATCAAGCTTGATGTCGCCACTGGTGGGGATGTAAATGCCGGTGATCAGGTTAAACAAGGTGGTCTTGCCCGCGCCGTTGGGCCCGATCACTGCGTAGACAACGCCCGCCTCAATGCTGAAGCTGACGTTTTGCACCGCCTTGACCCCGCCGAAGTGGATGGAGAGTTGGTTGACCTCAAGGAGTGCCATGCTTATTCGCCCTTTCCGAATTTGGCCGCCAGCGTGGGCACCAGGCCCTTGGGCAGGAAGATCATGCACAGCATCAGGATGGTGCCAAAGGCAACCGTTTCCCAGCCCTCAAACGACGTGAGTGCCTGGGGTAAAGCCGTCAGCAGCACGGCGCCCACCACCGAGCCATAAACCGAGGCCATGCCACCAATCACCACCATGGTGACCAATTCAATGGAATGAAAAAAGTCGGCGATATTGGGCGTGACAAAACCTACGTAATGGGCGGTGACGCTGCCCATCAGGCTGGCGAAAACGGCAGAGAGCACGAAGATGGCCACCTTGTAGCGCACCACATCCACCCCCACGACCTGAGAAGCGACTTCTGACCCGTGCAATGCCCGCAGCGCACGGCCAAACGGGGAATCAATCAGGTTCAGTGATGCCCACACGCTGACCCAGAGCAATAAGGCCACCACCCAGTACCAGTGCTTGTCGCTGGAAAGTTCAAAGCTCATCAGGCCAAAAGCAGGCACCGGCATGCCGTCCGGACCGCCGGTCCAGGCGGCTTCATTGCGCACCACAATGTTGATGATGATGCCCAGGCCCAAAGTGGCCATGGCCAGGTAGTGACCCTTTAGCTTGAAGATGGGACGCGCCACCACGGCGGCCAGCAGGCCGGCCGCTACAGCGCCCGCCCCCATGGCCAGCAGTGGGTGCCAGCCGAAATGGGTCGGCAGTGCCGCCGTGGCATAAGCCCCAATGCCCAGAAAACCTGCGTGCCCCAGACTGATCTGGCCAGCAAAACCTATCAACAGGTTCAGCCCCAGCACGATCACCGCATTGATGGCCATGCGAATGACCAGATCCACATAGAAGTTGTTGGGAAGCACAAAGGGCAACACCACCAGGACGGCCATGATGAGGTACAGGCCGAAAAACTGATTCTTGTTCTTGTTCATGTTCAGACGCGATCCGTTGATTTGCCGCCAAACAGGCCGCGTGGCATGAAGAAGAGGATGAGCAGGATGAGAATGAAGGGAATCGCATCCTTGTAGGCGGAGGATATGTAGCCCGCGCCCATCGCCTCGAGAATGCCGACGAGCAGACCGCCAACCACAGCCCCCAGTCCGCTGCCCAAGCCGCCGACGACGGCCGCGACAAAGCCCTTGAGTCCGAGCATGATGCCCACGTCATAAGAAGTCAGGGTAATCGGTGTGATCAGAATGCCGCCCAGCGCGCCCAACGAGGCCGACATGGCGAAGCTCATGAATAGCACCCAACTGGTGTTGATGCCGACCAGTTCCGCCGCCAGCCGGTTAAAGGAGGTGGCAAGCATGGCCTTGCCCTGCAGGGTATGGTTGAAGAAGTACCGCAAAGCCATCACGACCAGTGCGGTGACGCCAAGCACCCACAGGCTTTGTGGCATCAAGGTGGCACCGAGGACTTGCAGGGGCACATTGCCTGAAAACGCTGGCAGACTGTGCGCGCCTTTGCCCAACCAGACCTGAATCAGTCCGCGAATGACCAGCGAGGCACCAATTGTGATGATGATCAGCGTCACCGTTTCAGCCCCCTTGACCGGTTCAATGGCGAGTTTTTCAACCAGTACGCCAACGATGGCGGGCACCAGGATGGCTAGTACCAGCGCCACCGGCAGCGGCAGTCCGGCTTGCGTGAAGTACACCGCCAGCATGCCGCCGAGCATGATGAATTCACCCTGCGCGAAATTGATGACGTTGCTGGCGTTGTAGATCAGGGTGAAGCCAAGCGCCGCCAAGGCATATGTCGCCCCGACCGTGATGCCGGAGAAAAGGAATTGCAGGAATTGGGCAAGCATTGAACGTCCCGTATTATTTTGGTGAAAGCCCGGTGGCGGACTCGATTGCGACAAGATGTCTGCGATAGACCGCGGTCGCGGAAACCAGGTTGCGCAGCAACCAGCCGTTGGCGATGATCAAGGAAAGACCCGCCGGATAAACAAGCCACGCTGGCCACAAGACCGCCAGCAGCAACAGGGCGCAGGCCACGAAGTGAGCGAGCATTTGCCTGTCTACCAGCTCCTGCGCTAACACCTTTTTCATATTCGGAGCCAGCACTCGGCCGCGACCCCGGTTTTGCAAATGCAGCCAGACGAGAAACGGAACGATCTTGTAGAGCATGCCGATAGTCACCGACATAAAGCAGCCGAATAGCAGGAGTACGCCAAACAGCAGCGTCCACCCCTGCCATTCGCCAAGTGAAACGTTGAACCGGGTAACCATCCACAAGGCGCAGGCGACAAACGCGGATGCCATGGCAAGCTGCCAGAAATAGTGCGTTGCATCGCGTCTCGCGCGCTTGCTGCGGCGCTGAATATTCAAGGTCACCATTGAAAACACGGCGCCTGAGGCAACCACCGCCCCAGCCAACAGGGCTGCTGGCGTTGCCCACCCGGCCAAATCGGCCATCGTCCACAACGCGACGGCACCAAACGCAGCCATGGGAAAACTTCGCCCAAACCAGACGGGGTACTCAGGTGTCAGCTGGAACATGGGAACGACGACGAAACCCACGGTGGCAAGCAAGATGCAGCCCCACGCCACAAAACCCCAGCCCAAATGGAGATTGGTCAGCTGAAGCAACGGCAATTCAAGAGACAAGCTCAGGGAAATTGCCAACAGCACGCCGGAAAATACCGTCACGCTCAAGCCGATCAGTGCCAGTTTCAGCCCGGGAATCGTTGGACTCGTCGCTGGAATGCCGTACAGGGCGCGCGCCGCTGCGCCGACAAAAATCATCACGCCGGTCGCAAGAAAAGCGGCTGCAAACTCAAATAGCAGGGGCGCAGCAGTCAGAAAAGCTGCAGCCAGAAAAAGTGCTCCGGCTGTGATCGCGGCGTGCACCAGCGTGGCGACTCGTAGCGGCCGAGTCATATTGGCGCCGGCCACGACGGGCAACAGTTGCAGCATCGCACCGAGCATCACTTGCAGCATGAAACCGACGGTGATCAGATGGGTCAGCGCCAGCGCCGCCGGGGTCCAGCGCGAGGCAAACAGATCGGGGCCGCTCCACAAGATCAGCACGCCGGCAAGAATCGCAAACAGCGGCGCCGTCAGGAAAAACCGCAATGGCCCGCTGATCGGTGGCGATTGGTCGAATGACGGCAGTGTCTGCATTATTCGGGATGGCGCCAACTCAGAATTTCGAATGTGCCATCGGGCGCACGCTGGGTCTGATGCAAAAAGCCATTGAGATCGAGCGCCCGATAGAGCGGGTAGGGTTCACGCGACAACAAAAGCAGGACCTTCTCGCCGGGGCCGCTCGCTTGCAGCGCATCCATCGTCAGGATCAAAGGCTCGGGTGGCTCGAGCCCGCGCCCATCGATGACCTTGATCCCCTCGGTCGGGCTCATGTGATCAATCCTGAAGCTTCTGTTGCAATTGCAGCAGCAATGCCTCCATCTGATCCACCAGATGTTGATCGCACATCGGATAGAGAATGTTCTCTTCCTTCATGTTGTGCTGTTGCATCATGATCAGCAGCGTCTCGGTGTTTCCCGAGTAGTCATCCGCGTCCTTCGCCAATAACGCCGCCTTTGCCGCTGTCATCAGTTCACGCATCTGGAGATGTTCAACTCGCATGACCTCGGTCGGCCCCGTGGCCATGCCGATTTTTACTTCGAATGCGGGAAAGAGTAACGATTCTTCTGCGTCAAAATGGCGCTGCATCGCGTCCTGGAAACTTGCGAATGCGGCACCGGCGCGATCCCACGCTTGCGCTGCCACCGCCTGTTCGGCGTCGGTGAACAAATCGTCACAATGGCGATGATCGCCGACCATGAAATCTTTGATGTTAGGCATGGAGTAATGGTACTTTCTCTGCAGATTGACAAGGTTAGCGGTAAAAGCGCTATTCAAACCAATGATTTGTAATGTTTTTATTAAAATCGAGTGGCAATCGCATGGGGATTAAAAATAACAAAAGTACTGTTTCAGGAATTGCCATATACAGTGCAGATCAGTGGAGCGTTGCAGTCGGTTTTCAAGGTCTCTTTTTACTGCCGCAAGATTGAACAGGAGTGCGCCATGAAGATCGTCAAAACGTTCTTATGCATGATGATGGTCCTGCTGGCCTTGGCGGGTTGTGCGTTCAGGTCGGCACAGCCCGGCATGTCGCAGCAAGAGGTGATCGCCCGCAATGGCACGCCTTCGCGGGTGCTGCCCCTGGGCGCCGGTACGAGGCTTCAGTATTCGGGCCAGCCATCCGGGCAGTGGGCGTTCATGGTTGATCTGGACGCGGCGGGCCGGGTGATTGCCTCCCGGCAGGTTCTTGCGCGCAACGAGTTTTCAAGAATCAAGATCGGCCGATGGACGCGCGAGGACGTGGAGCGCGAATTTGGTCGGCCGGCATGGGTCGATCACGTCGCTTCCTGGCCGGGGGACATCATGACTTACCGATGGCTTGACGGTGGCCAGGCGATGTACTTCTGGGTTTATCTGGATGGCGCCAATGTGGTTAAGCGCACCGGGCAGGGCATGGAGTTTCCCCCCCGGATGTTTGGCGACGGAGTATTTCCCTGACGCTGCGGACACGGTCTTTATTCCAGCGACACTGCGCGGCCGGTTTCCGGCCAGCGGTGGTGCAAATACAGCCACGCCACCAATCCAATGCACATCATGCCGAGCGAGACCGCGGCCAGCGCAGGGGTTGAGTGCATTACCAAAGGCGCCACCACACCCGCCACGATTCCGTTGGCGCTTGAGCCAATAAAGGTTTGCAGGGAAGAAGCCATGCCGCGCCGCTCGGGGTACAGATCAAGCACCAGCAGCGTGATGACAGGCACCATCAGCGCCCAGCCAAATGCGAAGATGGCGATCGGGAACAAGGCCCACGACACATGGGCCTTGAACAGTAAATTGGCTATGAGATTGACCAGGGAAGTCGTTAGCATGATGACAAAACCATGGCGAATTTGCTGCTTGGGCGCGATTTTTCCGGCCAGCCGGCCGCTCAGCCAGGCACCGGACATGATGCCGGAAATGGTGAGCAGGAAAAACCAGAAAAAATCGGTAGGCTGCAAGGACAGTCGCTCCCCCAGAAATGCCGGTGCCGACAATACATACAGAAACATGCCGTTGAAAGGCACGCCGCTGGCCAGTGCCAGCAGCAAAAAGCGCGGGCTGGAGCCCAATTGCCAGTAGCCGCGCAACAAGTGCCGCACTTCGAAGGGTTGGCGCTGCCTGGTCGGCAGGGTTTCTGGCAAAAATCGGTAGTTTGTGCCCCAAAGAATGGTACCCACCCCCGTCAGAAACCAAAAAACGCTGTGCCAGCCGAGGTGCACAAAAAGCCAGCCGCCCACGATGGGTGCAATGGCCGGCGCCACCCCGAAATAAATGGTGACCTGACTCATCACCTGCTGCGCCTGCGCAGGCGCGTACATGTCGCGTATCACAGCACGGGACACGACGATGCCGGCACCGCCTGAAAAGCCCTGCAGGACCCTGAAAAAAACCAGTTGCCCGATGCTTTGCGACAAGGCGCAGCCGGCCGACGCCAGCGTGAACATCGCAATGCCCCACAGCACCACCGGCCGGCGGCCAAAGCTGTCAGCCAGGGCGCCGTGAAACAGGTTCATGAAGGCAAAGCCAAACAGGTAGGCCGACAGCGTTTGCTGCATTTCCACGGGGGACGCACCGAGCGAGCGGGCAATGCCGGAAAATGCCGGGAGGTAGGTGTCGATCGAAAACGGACCCAGCATGCCGAGCACCGCCAGCAGGGCGGCGAGCGACCAGCGCGGCCCGCGCCAGAGTTGGTCGGCGTCGGGGTTCATTCTTTTTTCAGTTTCAACGCCGTTTCATACAGCTCGTTGCGCGCCGCACCGGTGATTTCCGCGGCCACTTTCACGGCGGTTTTCAGGGGCAGTTCGGCCAGCAGCAGTTGCAGTACCCGCGTGCCGGTTTCAGGAGTTTCCTGGGGAGCTGACGCATGCAGCACCAGCGCAAACTCACCGCGCGTGCGCTGCGGCTCGGCGGCCAGCCAGGCGGCAAAGTCTTGCGCGGGCAGGGTCGCAATTTCCTCGAACTGCTTGGTCAGCTCGCGGCCCACGGTGACCAGCCGGCCGCGCAACACCGCCATGGCGCGTGCCATGGCTTCAATGCGATGCGGCGCTTCCAGGATCACGATGGCCCGTGTGTCGGCTTGCAGTGCCTGAATGGCCTGGTCGCGCTCGCCGGCCTTGCTTGGCAGGAAACCGGCAAACACAAAGCTGGTGCCGCTGTCGGCGCTGCCTTCGGCGCGCGTCACGCCCGCGGCGCTCAACACGGTGGTGACGCTGCTGGCGCCGGGCAGCGGCATCACCTTCAGCCCGGCGGCCCGCACTGCGGCAACCAGGCGCGCGCCAGGGTCGCTCACGGCCGGCGTGCCGGCATCGCTCACGTAGGCCACGCGCTCGCCGCGCTGCAGGCGTTCCACGACCAGCCCGGAGGCTTGCGCTTCATTGTGCTGGTGGACTGCCAGCAGGGGCTTTTCTATGCCATATTGGCGCAGCAGGGGCTGCGAGTGGCGCTTGTCTTCGCAGGCAATGGCGTCCACCAGCTGCAGCACATACAGGGCGCGCAGGCTGATGTCGGCCAGGTTGCCAATGGGGGTGGCCACGACATAGAGGGTGGCTTGCGGATAATGCTGCATACCCGCCGCGGCGCGTGCCGCCTCCAGTGCCAATTCGAAAGAAGCGTTCAATGTGGTTTTCCAGAAAACAAGGGCTCAAGTCGCCGCCGGATGGCGTCACACCGGTCGCCCAGGCGTTGCCGAAGCAGATTACCACCAAGTCGCGTGGCGATGCGGCCGAGTCTGCCGCGCGCGCTCACCTGATCCAGGGCGGACTGAAATTTGTCGAGGCCAATTATCGGACGCCGGGGCGCGGCGGTGGCGAGATTGACCTGGTGATGCGCGCGCCCGACGGCACGCTGGTGTTTGTTGAAGTGCGCCAGCGAACCGGTGCCTCGTTTGGGGGAGCCGCCGCCAGTATCGGCAGTGTCAAGCAGCGGCGCATCATTTTTGCGGCGCGCCACTACCTGATGCGTTTTGCCAGGCAGCCGCCTTGCCGCTTTGATGTGGTGCTGGTGCAGGGCGCACCAGGCGACGCAAAGGAATCCTGCATCGAATGGCTGACGGCAGCATTTGACGCCTCCTGAGGCCGTAGGGCCCGTTCAGTAATAACTTGCACATTTGACTCGCCAGCTTCGGGCGCGCTGGGTTGTCGCGAATCGCTTGTGTGGCATAGCCACACAAGCGATT
>MERZ01000019.1 GCA_001770785.1 Burkholderiales bacterium RIFCSPHIGHO2_12_FULL_61_11 | reverse complement strand
GTGTACTGCGCTGCCCCCCGAGGGGGCTGAACTTGCTTGGGGCGGCCCGGCGCGGCGTTCTTGCGTCTCCGCGCAGATGTCTTGCGCCAACCGGACGAAATCCACCTTGAGCACATCGGCCTCAACCACGGTAAGTTGGGGGTGCGACCGCAATTGCCGCGCCAGATCGCGGTCGAGTTCGATCACCGTCAGGTGCCCCAGCCGCTCAACCAGAGGCTGGGTCAGGGCCGCCAGGCCCGGCCCGATCTCCACCATCGCCTGGCCGGGCTCGGGCGCAATCGCCTGAACGATGCCTTCAATGATGTTCCGGTCCGTCAGAAAATGCTGGCCAAAGCGCTTGCGCGGGATATGTTTCACTGCGGCGGTTCGCGGTATTCGACGTACGCCCGACCACGAATTTCCTGCGCCCACAGGATGTAGGCTTCATTTTGTTTTTTCTCGCGCAGCATGTTGCGCACCATCTCGCGCTGCTCACGCGAGGAGAGCTGGGTTTCGCGCCGCTCCATTACCTGGAGCAGATGAACGCCAAAGCGCGACACCAACGGGTCGGATATCTGGTTCGGTGCCAGGCTGTTCATGACTTTTTCGAACTCGGGAACAAACATGCCGGGATTGGCCCAACCCAAATCGCCGCCTTCCTTGGCCGACGCATCGTCGCTGTTTTCACGCGCCAACGTGGCAAAGTCGGCCTGTCCCGCCATCATGCGTTTCTTGAATTCGGCCAGTTTCTCGATCGCAGCGGCTTCGTTCAACTGGGGCGTCAGCCGCAACAAAATATGGCGGGCATGGGTTTGCGTGACGACCGCGTCGGGCATGCCGGCCTGAGTTTTTTCAATCACCTTGAGGATGTGAAAACCGGCGCCGCTGCGCACCGGACCGGCCAGTTCGCCGGCCCGCAGCGCCTGCGTTGCCTCGACAAACAGCGGTGGATAGCGGTCGGCCGCGCGCAAGCCCAGCAGACCGCCACTGCTGCTGCTGGGAGAGCTGGAAAACTCCTGGGCCAAGGCCGCAAAGTCGGCGCCCGAGCGGGCCCGCTCCAACACCTGCCGGGCTTTAGCCTGAAGCGCGGCGACTTCCTCAGGCGTGGCCTTTTCAGGCACTGGCAAGAGAATTTCGGCCAGATTCAGTGCCAGCGAGGACGGATCGCTGGCCTGGCCGGTCTTGCCTTGCTGGTCCCGCAAAAACTGCTCAATGTCCTGCTCTGTCACTGTGACACGCGACTCGACCTCGCGCTGGCGCAGGCGGCTCACCAGCAGTTCGTCACGCAGCTCGGCACGGAATTGGTTGTAGTCAATGCCGTCGGCCTTCAGGCGGCGGCGCAGTTCGTCCACGGTGATCTGGTTCTGCCGGGCGATCGACTCGACGGCGCCGTCCACGGCGTTGTCCTCAACGCGAACGCCCGACGCGCGTGCCATTTGCAGCTGTGCCCTGTCGCTGATCATGCGTTCCAGCAGCTGCGGAACCAACTCGTTACGCGGCGGCAGTGCAGTGCCTTGCTGAAGCAACTGCTGCTCGGTGCGCACCAGCTTGGTTCGCAATTCACTGTTGGTGATCGGCTCCGAATTGACCACCGCGACGATGAAATCCACCGGCCGCTGCGCTGCCGCAGCGGCGCGGGCGGCGGGGACCGAAAGCGGCAAGCTGCCAGAAGGCCGGAGTCCCTGGGCCTGCGCCGCCATCATCGGCAGCGCGAGCAGCAACACGGTGGCCAGCGGCCGGGCAGAAAACTGTCCGGTAAAAAAGCGGTGGTTAGTCATAAGTGGTAAAGCGGCTAGGGCTGCTGATTTTGTCACGCAGGAATTGATAACGTGGAATGCTGGACTTGAGGGTTTCCAGCGGGCTGACGCCGAGGCGGGAAAAACCGACCAGTTCAAGCTGAAACAAGATGCGTGTATTCGAGGTGGTGATACTGTTTTTTGAACGTTGCAGTACGACCCGGCCAATCCAGCAGCAGCCATCGTACTCAACGCCCAGCACCGCATCAACCATTTTTTTGTCCAGCATGCTGTAGTTCAGGCGCCCGACACTGTAGTAGCGCCCGCCACCCTGGCCCTGGCCAGCACCCAGATCGCGTCCTTTGTCGCCCCACAGATCGTTAATAGGCCACTGCCAGCCAACGTCAATCTGCTTGCTCTCGCTGATATTGCGCTGCCGCCGGAAAGCCGCGGTGACGACGCGGTAGCTGCTGGGGTTGTAGCGCACGCCGACCGAAGCGCGTTCGGACCGCCGGGTTTTGGGGTTGTATTGAACCGTGCCGTCAAACGACCACTGCGGCACCCAGTTGACCGAGGCGCCCGCCAGCAAGTCACTGATGCGGTCGCTGATCGGCAGACCACCGGGCAAGGTGACCCGCTGGTCGTCAAAGCGAAAGCGCTGCGCCACGCCAACGCGCACAGCTTCAGCGCCAGTGGCAGGATCCAGCAAGCGCGAGGTCAGACCCAGCGTGAGCAGATTGGCGTCGGAAATGCGGTCATTGCCAACAAAGGCGTTCTCGGTGAACACCGTCGCAAAGTTGAAACTGTT
>MERZ01000018.1:16021-22974 GCA_001770785.1 Burkholderiales bacterium RIFCSPHIGHO2_12_FULL_61_11 | reverse complement strand
TTGATGTCATGCTGGGTTAGCTGGCGGGGCGTGGGCCGCGGCGGCAGGGACAAACTGACGACCAACAACAAGACCAGCAGACCCACCAGAGCCCAAAGCAGGTGCAGCTGACTGCCTGAGAAACGTTCGATCAGTCGTGAACCCCATGAAACGCGTGCCAACTGGGGCGCTGCCTGGCCATCGGCTGCGCCCGGCGCATCACCACCACCCAGTTCGTTCCTGGAGCGGTTGGAGCTACTGTAAAGTGCAGGCCTTCGCATTCGTTCACCTGTGAGGTAAAAATCAAAAGCGGTGGATCAACAACAAATGCACCGTATCACGATTTTTGCATTCCTGCACGTCAATTGGATAGCCGCGCAAGACTTCTGTGACAAATGGTTTCTTGCCGCTTTGAATTGAACGGTTCCAGGCCTGAAATACAGCAGGTATCATGATTTTCATGACGACCTGGATCGACACCCATTGCCACCTGGACGCCGCGGAATTCACTGCGGACCTGGCCGCCGTGCGGGCGCGGGCGGCCGCCAACGGGGTCGCGCATTGCGTGCTGCCGGCGGTGCAGCTTGCCAACTTCGAGGCGGTGCGTCGGCTGGCGCATGAGTTTTCCTTCAGCTATGCGCTGGGCATTCATCCACTGTGTGTCCCTTCGGCAATAGAGTCCGACTTGCAGGCGCTCGATGCGGCGCTGGCGCACGCCAAGTCCGATCCGCGCCTGGTGGCCATCGGTGAAATCGGTCTGGATTATTTTGTGCCCGCGCTGACCCAAAGCCCCCTGCGGGAACGGCAGGAATATTTTTACCGCGAGCAGCTTTTGCTGGCGCGCAAGCACGGCTTGCCGGTGATCCTGCATGCGCGGCGCTCGGCCGACAAACTGCTCAAGCAGTTGCGGGATCTGGCGCCAGAAGGTGGTTGGAGCGGTATTGCCCACGCCTTCAATGGCAGCGAGCAGCAGGCGATGGAATTCATCAAGCTCGGGTTCAAGCTGGGCTTTGGCGGCGCGCTGACGTTTGAGCCGGCCCGCCAGCTCAGGCGGCTGGCCGCTGAATTGCCGCTGGAGGCGCTGGTGATGGAAACCGATTCGCCCGACATTCCGCCACAATGGCTGTACACCACGGCCGCGCAGCGTGCGGCAGGGCAGGCGCAGGGCCGCAATGAGCCGGGCGAGTTGCCCCGTATCGCCAGCCAGGTGGCCAGCCTGCGGAGTTTGTCGCCTGAAGCGTTGGCGCTGGCGACCAGCGCCAACGCGCTGCAGGCCTTGCCCAGGCTCAAGGGCTTGATCTCGTGCTGACCGGCTTGCCGCCCCTGCCGCTCTGGCCGCGCACGCTTGCTGATACCTGGCAGTTTTCCGGGTGCGGCCTCGCTGGCGGCCCAGCGGCATGACGCCCACCGGTCAATGCGGCCTGGAGTTTTGAGCGCAAACTCGCTGCCTGGCGTGAGGTTTTGAAGAACATAGGTTGATTTAATTTAAATGTCGAAAAAAGATA
Source organism: Burkholderiales bacterium RIFCSPHIGHO2_12_FULL_61_11 (assembly GCA_001770785.1). Classification (GTDB taxonomy): domain Bacteria; phylum Pseudomonadota; class Gammaproteobacteria; order Burkholderiales; family Burkholderiaceae_C; genus Polaromonas. The sequence goes on along the minus strand of MERZ01000018.1, from coordinate 21,490 downwards.
CAGCGAAAACTGCTACCGATTTACCCGAGGTCAATTTTTCAGACTACGGCGAGGTGCGCTATTTGCACCTTGGAACCGATTGGGTGCAAGGCGCCATGTTGCGTGATGCGCCCTTTGACATAGAGCTGGAGTATGTCCAACGCATGATGGTCGGCCTGCTTTTCACCGATGCTGCGTCAGTCGCCAAGAAACATGCCATGCAGCTGGGCCTTGGCTCGGCAGCTTTAACCAAGTTTTGCTACAAAAAGCTGCGCATGAAAACCACGGCGATCGAGATCAACCCGCAGGTGGTCACGGCCTGCCGCCTGTGGTTCAAATTGCCGCGCGATGACCTGCGGCTGCAGGTCATTGAGGCCGATGCCGGCGCGGAGATACAAAAACCAGCGCATCAGGGCACGGTCGATTTGCTGCATGTCGATTTGTACGACCACGAAGCGGCTGCACCGGTGCTGGATGACGCTGATTTTTACGCCCATTGCCGGGACCTGCTCACGGAGGAGGGGGTGATGACGGTGAATCTCTTTGGGCGCGATTCCAGCTATGTCCAGTCGCTGACAAAAATGGCCGAGGCCTTTGGCCCGGAGTCGGTCTGGGCGTTCCGGCCGACCCGCGAGGGCAATACAGTGGTGATGGCGCAGCGCGAGCCGACTCGCCCGGAGCGCGCCGAGCTTTTGCTGCGCGCCGACGTGATTGAATCGCGCTGGGAACTGCCGGCCAAGAAGTGGTTGCGGCTTTTCGCGCCAGTGGCCTGAAGCGCGCATGAATTGTGAAGAAATGTTTGGGGTAAAGTGCCAAGCATGAGCGCAGTGCTGCCCCTCCAATCTCCACCGGACTCCGGATCCAGAAAAATTCATACCGGCCCGCTGGACTGGCGCCAACTGGTTGAATGGCTGAGCGTTGACGGCGTCATCAGCAGCGCCGAGGCGCGGCGCACCATTGCCCGCTGTTCGCAAGTGCAAAGCGCCCAGCATCCCTTGATCAGGCTGGCCAGTGTCGGCATGACGCGTCTGGCCGACGGCAAACCGCTGGATATCGAAACCATTGCCGAGTGGCTGGCGGGACGCGCTGGCCTCAATTATTTGAGGATTGACCCGCTCAAGGTCGATGTGGGCAAGGTGGCAGATACCCTGTCGGCGGTGTATGCCGAGCGGCACAAGGTGCTGCCCGTGCAGGTGACACCGCACGAGGTGGTGATTGCCACTTCCGAGCCGTTTGTCACCGACTGGGTATCGGAGGTCGAACGCCAGTCCAAACGCAGTGTGCGGCTGGTGGTGGCCAATCCGCTGGACATCGCCAAGTTCACGGTCGAATTTTTTGCGCTGGCAAAATCCGTCAAGGCGGCGCTCAAGGCGGGCGGCGGTTCAGGCTCGGCCAGTTTCGAGCAGCTGGTTGAACTGAACAAGAGCAACAAGCCGCTGGATGCCAATGACCAGGGCGTGGTGCAGGTCGTTGACTGGCTCTGGCAATACGCCTTTGACCAGCGCGCCAGCGATATTCATCTGGAGCCGCGGCGCGAGCAGGGCGTGATCCGTTTTCGCATCGACGGCGTGCTGCATCCGGTGTACCAGTTGCCCATGGGCGTGCTGGGCGCCATGACGGCGCGCATCAAGCTGCTGGGCCGCATGGATGTGGTTGAAAAACGTCGCCCGCAGGATGGCCGCATCAAGACCCGCAACCCGCGCGGTGACGAGATCGAAATGCGCTTGTCCACCCTGCCCACCGCATTTGGCGAAAAAATGGTCATGCGTATTTTTGATCCCGACACCACGGTCAAGAATCTGGATGCGCTGGGCTTTTCGCAGCACGACGCCGAGCGCTGGGAGCAACTGGTCAAACACCCCAACGGCATTGTGCTGGTGACCGGCCCGACCGGTTCAGGCAAAACCACCACGCTGTATTCCACGCTTAAACGTCTCGCCACCGAAGAGGTCAACGTCAACACGATTGAAGACCCGATCGAGATGATCGAGCCCGCTTTCAACCAGACGCAGGTTCAGCCGCATCTGGATTTCGGTTTTCCCGAAGGGCTGCGCGCGCTCATGCGGCAAGACCCGGACATCATCATGGTGGGAGAGATCCGTGATTTGCAGACCGCTGAAATGGCGGTGCAGGCCGCGCTGACCGGCCATCTGGTTTTCAGTACGCTGCACACGAACGATGCGCCCTCGGCGGTCTCGCGCCTGATGGAGCTCGGTGTGCCTTCCTACTTGATCAATGCCACCTTGCTCGGCGTGCTGGCGCAGCGGCTGGTACGCACCTTGTGCAGCAGCTGCCGTGAGCCGGACCACAGCGCCTCGCGCGACACGCTCGCAGATCTGGTGAAACCCTGGCAAATCAGCGGCGGCTACCGGCCCTACAAAGCAGTCGGCTGCGTCGATTGCCGCATGACTGGCTTCCGGGGGCGCATGGGCTTGTACGAGTTGCTGGCGGTGACTGAAGGCTTCAAGGAAAGGGTTTCGAAGGAACCCAATATGGACGCGCTGCGACGCCAGGCCGTGGCCGACGGCATGCGTCCGCTGCGGCTGGCGGGCGTGCTGAAGGTGGCCGAAGGGGTGACCACCGTCGAAGAAATCCTGGCGACCACGCCGTCGCTGTCCTGAAACTCCCGGGGTTCCATGCGGGCCTTGTGCACAAGGTTTTCTGATGCGGTCAAGTTCTATAAGGGTGAACCCTATAAGGGTGAACCCGCTGTAAGTGAAAACCACATGGCCAGCCCCGGTCTTTGAATGCAGAATCCACCGACGCATTTTTTTATGGGTAGACAAACAATGAATATAAAGAGTCAAAAAGACTTTTCCGCCGGCCTCATGTTCATGGGGGTCGGTGCCGCCTTCGCATGGGGTGCAACCACCTACAACGTCGGTTCGGGTGACCGCATGGGTCCTGGCTATTTTCCGCTGATGCTGGGCATCTTGATGGCCCTTGTCGGGGCCGTGATCACCTTCAAGGCGCTGGTGATCGAAACCATAGACGGCGACAAAATAGGCAAATGGGCCTGGCGGCCGCTGTTCTACATCATTAGCGCCAACGTTGTGTTCGGCATTTTGCTGGCGGGTCTACGCAGCATCCATCTGCCTGCCTTCGGCCTGATTGTCGCGATTTACGCATTGACCTTTATTGCCAGCATGGCCCAAGCCGGCTGGAAATTCAGGACAACCCTCATTCTGGCAACCGCATTGGCTGTTGGCAGTTATCTGGTTTTCGTACTGGCGCTGGCGCTGCAGTTCCCGGTATGGCCTGAGTTCATTACAGGCTAAGGAAAAGAAAATGGATTTGATTGCAAATTTGGCCCTGGGTTTTGGCGTGGCATTCACGCCTATCAATCTTTTGTACGCGTTGGTGGGGTGTCTGCTGGGAACCTTGATCGGCGTGCTGCCCGGCATCGGCCCGGCGGCCACCATCGCCATGCTGCTGCCCGCCACCTATGCGCTGCCTCCGGTGTCGGCGCTGATCATGCTGGCCGGCATTTACTACGGCTCCCAGTATGGCGGCTCCACCACCGCCATCCTGGTCAATCTGCCGGGTGAATCCTCCTCAGTCGTCACCTGCATTGACGGTCACCAGATGGCCAAAAAAGGACGAGCGGGGCCGGCGCTGGCCGCTGCCGGCCTGGGCTCGTTTTTTGCGGGTTGTGTGGGGACCGTGATGATCGCCGCCTTTGCCCCGGCGCTGACCGAACTGGCCTTCAAGTTTGGTCCGGCCGAATATTTTGCCCTGATGACGCTGGGCCTGATTGGTGCCGTGGTGCTGGCATCGGGCTCGCTGCTCAAGGCGGTCGGCATGATTTTGTTGGGTCTGTTGCTGGGTCTGGTGGGCACCGACGTGAACTCTGGCGTGGCACGCTTCAGCTTTGACGTGCCCGAGTTGACCGACGGTATTGGTTTCGTGGCCATTGCGATGGGTATTTTCGGTTACGGTGAAATCATCAGCAACCTGGCACAGCGCGAGATCCACCGCGAGGTGTTTACCGTCAAGGTACAGGGCTTGTTCCCGACCAAGCAGGACTTCAAGGACATGACGCCTGCCGTCTTGCGCGGCACGGTGCTGGGCTGTGCGCTGGGCATCCTGCCGGGTGGTGGCGCCTTGCTGTCTGCATTTGCGGCCTACACCATAGAGAAAAAAGTCAAGGGCCGGCCCGGCGAAGTGCCTTTCGGCCAGGGCAACATCCGCGGTGTGGCAGGTCCCGAGGCGGCCAACAATGCCGGGGCACAGGCTTCCTTCATTCCGCTGCTGACGCTGGGAATTCCATCCAACGTCGTGATGGCGCTGATGGTGGGCGCCATGACGATTCACAACATTCAGCCCGGCCCGCAGGTGATGACCAGCAACCCGGAACTGTTCTGGGGCCTGATCGCCTCGATGTGGCTTGGCAACGCGATGCTGGTGATCCTGAACCTGCCGCTGATTGGTCTGTGGATCAAGCTGCTGACCGTGCCCTACCGTTTCCTGTTTCCGGCGATTGTGCTGTTCTGCGCGATTGGTGTTTATTCGACCAACAACAACACCTGGGACATCTGGATCGTGGGCATTTTTGGCGTGATCGGCTACATTTTTTACAAGATCGGAGCTGAGCCAGCGCCGCTGCTGCTGGGGCTGATTCTGGGCCCGATGATGGAAGAAAACCTGCGCCGGGCGCTGCTGCTGTCCCGTGGTGACTGGAGCGTGTTTGTGACGCGTCCGCTGTCAGCCAGCTTGCTGGCCGTCTGTGCGCTGCTGCTGGTGATCGTGCTGTTGCCATCGATCAAGAAGAAGCGGGAAGAGGCTTTCATCGAAGATTGACGGTGCACAGATAGCGGGGCCTACCCCCCTGGCATCAAGATGGCCCCTGACGGGCGGGTATTGGCGCGCTGAGGGGTGCGGGCATTCCGGGTCAATTCGATGTGGCCCGTTCGCCGGTCGATGACGGCCGCCTCACGCGTCCCGTGCGACCCTCAGCAGGGTGACGTTCAGGCTACGGGCTTTCAAGAAGATATTTTGAGCAAGAGTAAAGAAAAAAAATGCCTCTAGCCCGGACGGGACGGGCACAATTAGCGACTAAAAGCAGAGTACCAGGGCTGTTGCTCGCCACCTTCGGGTCGATTGCGTTCAGTGGCAAGGCGATCATCGTCAAGCTGGCTTACCGCTACGGCGTTGATGCCGTCACGCTGATCATGTACCGCATGCTGTTTGCGCTGCCGTTTTTTGCGGTGATGGCCTGGTGGGCCAGCCGCGGCAAAGCGTCGCTCTCGCGCAAAGACTGGCTGGGCGTGCTCTGGCTCGGCTTTACCGGCTACTACCTGGCCAGCTTTCTCGACTTTGCCGGCCTGGCCTTCATCAGCGCCTCGCTGGAGCGGCTGATCCTGTACCTCTACCCCACGCTGGTCTTGTTGATGGGGCTGGTGCTGTATCAGCGGCGCATCAGGGTGCGCCAGCTGATCGGCATGGCCATCAGCTACTGCGGCGTGGTGCTGGTGTTTGGCCACGAGATCA
>MERZ01000018.1:14564-16013 GCA_001770785.1 Burkholderiales bacterium RIFCSPHIGHO2_12_FULL_61_11 | reverse complement strand
CTGCGGTGAGCTGGTCGGGCGTCTGGGCGCTTTGCGGCTGGTGGGACTGGCAACCACGGTGGCTTGCCTGCTCTGCCTGCTGCAGTTTGTGCTGCTTCGGCCCCTGAGCGCCGCCCTGGTCGCGCCCGAGGTGATCTGGTTGTCCATTCTGAATGCTACCCTGTGCACTGCCGCGCCGGTGCTGATGGTGATGATGGCGATCGAGCGCATTGGTGCCAGCCTGGCGGCGCAGACCGGCATGGTCGGCCCCATGTCCACCATTTTGATGGGGGTGGTGATTCTGGGTGAACCTTTCACCGCCTGGGTGGCCGCGGGTAGCGTGCTGGTGATTGCCGGAATTTTTGTCTTCACCCGACCAGCGCCTTAGCGGTCGGCGGTTTTTCAGTCAGTTTTCAAATCAAGGAGTTCCTATGGACTTGGGTATTGCCGGTAAATGGGCGCTGGTGTGCGGCGCCAGCAAGGGGCTGGGCTTTGGCTGCGCGCAGGCGCTGGTGCGCGAGGGCGTGCATGTGCTGATCGTGGCGCGCGGCGCCGAGGTTTTGCAGGCTGCAGCGAGCACATTAATTGCTGACAGCGCCCGCCCGGCGAGCGCGACAGTGCAGTCTGTCGCTGCAGACATCACCACGGCAGAAGGCCGCGCCGCCGTTTTTGCGGTGCGCAAGGACTTCGACATTGTGGTCACCAACGCCGGCGGTCCGCCGCCGGGCGATTTCCGCGACTGGGACCGGGACGCCTGGATCAAGGCGGTGGACGCCAACATGCTGACACCCATCGAGCTGATCAAGGCCACGGTGGACGGCATGGCCACGCGCGGTTTTGGCCGCATCGTCAACATCACTTCCAGCGCGGTCAAGGCGCCCATCGACATCCTGGGCCTGAGCAACGGTGCGCGCAGCGGGCTGACGGGCTTTGTCGCCGGTGTGGCGCGCAGCAAGCTTGCCGCGCAGGGCGTCACCATCAACAACTTGCTGCCCGGCGTCTTCGATACCGACCGCATCAAGTCGATGTTGCAGACGACTTCGCAGAAGACCGGTAAGTCGGTGGAGTCTCTTGCAGACGCCCGACGGCGGACCATCCCGGCCCAGCGTTTTGGACACCCGGATGAGTTTGGCGCCATCTGCGCTTTCCTGTGCAGCATGCAGGCCAGTTACATGACCGGCCAGAATGTGCTGGCCGACGGCGGGGCGTATCCGGGCACTTTTTGAGCCCTTTTTGAGCCCAAGCGGTCAAAACATCTTCGCCATCAGATAGCACACGGCAACATGGCAAATAGGGGTCAAAAATGGCCATAAAATCCAAGTCCTGGCCTTCAGAGGATATTCGGGGCTTAGAGGTCTGAGCTTCGAATCCTCTCACCCCATGAGATTTTTCTGTCTTATTGTGTGTTTCTTGGCATAGTTTCATCGCCAGGTGTGATGTCGCGGGTGTTTTCGATGTACACGCAGCACG
>MERZ01000018.1:14207-14543 GCA_001770785.1 Burkholderiales bacterium RIFCSPHIGHO2_12_FULL_61_11 | reverse complement strand
GGTAGCGGCTGGCAAGTTGGGCCAGAAGGCTGCTGAAGACATTTTCCGCAAGGCAAAAACCGGGCGAACCAGTTTCATCGCGGAACTGACCGGGTCGGGTGCGGTGTCGGCGTTTGATTTGGCCCACACCATGTCCACGGCTTTCGCAGCGCCGTTGCTCGACCTGGAGGCCATAGACGCTCAGCGCTTGCCCAAAGGTCTGCTCGATAGCAAGATTTGCCTGACCTACCGTATTGTTGTACTGAGCAAGCGCAACAATCGCCTGATCGTGGCGACGGCCGATCCGTCAGATCAGGAGGCTGCGGAAAAAATCAAGTTTTCCACCCAAATGGGTGT
>MERZ01000018.1:13871-14135 GCA_001770785.1 Burkholderiales bacterium RIFCSPHIGHO2_12_FULL_61_11 | reverse complement strand
GATGGAAAGCATCATCGGCGAGGATTTTGAGTTTGATGAGGCTATTGCAGAGTCGGAGTCGGCCGACGACGGCGACGCCAGCGTGTCGGAAGTTGAAGATGCGCCGGTTGTCAAATTTTTGCAGAAAATGCTGCTGGATGCCTTCAGCATGCGGGCGTCCGATCTGCATTTTGAGCCGTTCGAACATACCTACCGCGTGCGTTTTCGGATCGACGGCGAACTGCGCGAAATCGCGTCGCCGCCGGTGGCCATCAAGGAGAAACT
>MERZ01000018.1:11197-13811 GCA_001770785.1 Burkholderiales bacterium RIFCSPHIGHO2_12_FULL_61_11 | reverse complement strand
GGCAGTGCTCGGATCCAGAATACGAATGACGATTTTCTTGCCCACCATGTACGGCGAGAAAATCGTCATTCGTATTCTGGATCCGAGCACTGCCAAGCTGGGCATAGATGCGCTCGGCTACGAGCCGGCTGAAAAAGACCGTCTGCTGGCAGCGATCCGGAGGCCCTATGGCATGGTGCTGGTCACGGGTCCTACCGGTTCGGGCAAGACAGTATCGCTGTACACCTGCCTGAATCTGCTAAACATGCCAGGCGTCAACATTTGCACCGCTGAAGACCCTGCCGAAATTACCTTGCCGGGCGTCAATCAGGTCGGCATGAATGAGAAGGCCGGCATGACCTTTTCCGTCGCGCTCAAGGCGTTCTTGCGGCAGGATCCCGACGTCATCATGGTCGGCGAGATCCGTGACATTGAAACTGCCGATATTGCCATCAAGGCCGCGCAAACAGGGCATTTGGTGATGTCCACGCTGCACACCAACGATGCGCCCAGCACGCTGACCCGCATGCGCAACATGGGTATCGCGCCCTTCAATATTGCCTCCAGCGTCATCCTGATTACCGCCCAGCGACTGGCGCGGCGGCTCTGCCCCAACTGCAAGACCCCTAAAGACATTCCGCGCGAGACCTTGCTGGAGGCCGGATTCAAGGAAGATGAAGTCGATGGCTCCTGGACGCCTTTCCATCCGGTGGGCTGCTCGATGTGCAGCAATGGCTACAAAGGCCGTGTCGGCATCTACCAGGTCATGCCTATTTCTGAAGAGATCCAAAGAATCGTTCTCCGCGACGGCAGCGCTTTGGACATCGCAGCGCAGGCGGAAGCGGAAGGCGTCAGGAGCTTGCGTCAGTCCGGTTTGTCCAAAGTTAAACTCGGCATGACTTCGCTGGAAGAGGTTTTGGCCTGCACCAATGTTTAAGGAAGCTCCGAATAACGCCATGCGTTAAATTTGAAACATTGGGGTGTGACTGTAGCGACGGGTGGTCCGAAGACTGTCCATAAAACGAGAAGACATCATGGCAACAGCAGTATCCAAAAGCGGTAAGGAATTTGTTTTCGAGTGGGAGGGCAAGGACCGTGGTGGCAAACCGGTTCGCGGCGAAATTCGCGCCGCTGGCGAGAACCAGGTCAAGTCTTCCTTGCGCCGGCAGGGCGTGTTGCCCAGCAAAATAAAGAAGCGCCGCATGCGCTCAGGCAAGTCCATCAAACCCAGGGACATTGCCATTTTTACCCGCCAGCTTGCCACCATGATGAAAGCGGGCGTGCCACTGCTGCAATCCTTTGACATCGTTGGCCGCGGCAATCCCAATGCCAGTGTGACCAAGCTGCTCAATGACGTGCGCACCGACGTGGAAACCGGGACGTCTTTGAGTGCCGCCTTTCGCAAATACCCGCTGTATTTCAATGCGCTGTACTGCAATCTGGTCGAGGCCGGGGAGGCCGCCGGTATTCTGGAATCCCTGTTGGACCGCCTGGCGGTTTACATGGAAAAGACCGAGGCCATCAAATCAAAAATCAAGTCGGCCTTGATGTACCCCATTTCGGTGGTGGTGGTGGCTTTTGTGGTGGTCGCCGTGATCATGATTTTCGTGATTCCCGCGTTCAAGGAGGTGTTTTCCTCCTTCGGCGCGGATTTGCCGGCCCCCACCTTGCTGGTGATTGCGATCAGCGAGTTTTTTGTCGCCTACTGGTGGCTGATTTTTGGCGGTATTGGCGGCGGCCTCTATTTCTTCATGCAGGCCTGGAAACGCAATGAAAAAATGCAAAAAGTCATGGACCGGCTGTTGCTCAAGCTCCCTGTGTTTGGCCCGCTGATTGAAAAGGCCGTCATTGCGCGCTGGACCCGCACTCTTTCCACCATGTTTGCCGCGGGCGTGCCGCTGGTGGAAGCCCTTGACTCCGTGGGCGGCGCGGCCGGCAACTCGCTGTATGCCGACGCCACCGAAAAAATTCAGCAGGAAGTCTCGACCGGCACCAGCCTGACGGCGGCGATGAGCAATGCCAATCTGTTTCCCACCATGGTGCTGCAGATGTGCGCCATTGGCGAAGAGTCGGGCTCGGTCGATCACATGCTGGGCAAGGCGGCCGATTTTTATGAAGCGGAAGTCGATGAAATGGTGGCGGGCCTGTCCAGCCTGATGGAGCCCATCATCATCGTTTTTCTGGGTACATTGATTGGCGGTATCGTGGTTTCCATGTACCTGCCGATCTTCAAGCTGGGTCAAGTCGTTTGATGGGGCTGGGTTTGGGGCCGGAGATGGACACCCTGCTGGCTGGCATCCTCGGTTTGCTGATCGGGAGCTTTCTCAATGTCGTCATCTACCGCATGCCCAAGATGATGGAGCGGCAATGGGCCGAGGAATGTGCCGAGCTGGCCGAAAAGCCGCTGGAGCCCATCGAGAAATTCAATCTGATGGTGCCGCGTTCGCGCTGTTCGCACTGTGGTCACCTCATACGCTGGTATGAAAACATTCCCGTCGCCAGCTACTTTTTTCTGAGAGGCAAGTGCTCTGCATGCGGTGCGCCCTATGGCTTGCGCTATCCCGTTGTGGAGGTCGTGACGGGTGCCTTGTTCTTCTTTTGCGTTGGGCGCTGGGGCTGGTCGGCCACCGCGCTG
>MERZ01000018.1:0-11180 GCA_001770785.1 Burkholderiales bacterium RIFCSPHIGHO2_12_FULL_61_11 | reverse complement strand
CGCGGCGCTGCTGGTGCTGGCGCTGATTGACTGGGACACCACCTTGCTGCCGGACGACATCACCTTGCCCTTGCTGTGGATCGGTTTGATCGTGGCGGGGCTGGGCTGGAATCCGGCTGTCAACTTGAATACCGCATTCTGGGGGGCAGTCGGCGGCTACCTTTCCTTGTGGGGTGTGTACTGGGCTTTCAAGCTGGTGACTGGCAAGGAAGGCATGGGCTACGGTGACTTCAAGCTGTTTGCAGCACTGGGCGCCTGGTTCGGCTGGCCCGCGCTGGTTCCGATGATCCTGATGGCCTCGGTGATTGGCACGGTTATCGGTATCGCAATGAAATTCTCCAGTGGCTTGCGCGAGGGTGGCTACGTGCCATTTGGCCCTTTCCTGGCGGGTGCGGGTTTCACTTCGCTGTTTTTCGGACCCCAGTCCATTTCGCAGTTTATCGGACTGTGATGCCATCTTAGGACGTTTCAATGGCAGTTCGACGCATTGGCCTGACCGGAGGCATTGGCAGCGGCAAAAGCACGGTGGCAAGCCTGCTGGCAGGCTGTGGCGCAACCCTGATCGATGCCGATGCCATAGCCCGGCAAGTCACGGCACCGGGCGGGGCTGCCGTGCAAGAAATCGCCCGCCACTTTGGTGACGCGTTCATCACGGCGCAAGGCGCAATGGACCGTGAGCAGATGCGGCAACTGGTCTTCCATGACCCGGCTGCCAGGCAGCGGCTGGAGGCCGTTATTCACCCCCTGGTGCGCCAGGAAACCCTGCGGCAAGTCGGGCAGGCGGAGCGAGCCGCGAAGGGCGGCCTGGCCTGCATTGTCATTGATATTCCATTGCTGGTGGAGTCCGGGCGCTGGCGCCAGCAGGTCGACCATGTGCTGGTGGTGGATTGCCTTGAAGCCACGCAAATCGCCCGGGTGATGGCGCGCAATGGCTGGACCCAAGAGGCGGTCGAAAAAATAATGGCGGGACAAGCCAGCCGTGCGCAACGCCTGGCGGCAGCCGATACCTGCATTTATAACGATGGTTTATCCCTTGAGGCGCTGGGCCTGCTGGTGCACCAGCTTGCTACCCGCTTCGGGCTATGATGCGCAAATATCTATTCTCAATGAAGCTGACGAAAATCGCCCTGTGATCCTTTACGAGTACCCCTTCAACGAACGCATACGGACCTATTTGCGACTGGAACACCTGTTCCGCCGTCTGGGCGAACTGGTGAAGCGCGAGAGTCCGATTGATCATCACTATGCCATAACGACCATTTTTGAAGTCATGGACGTTGGTGCGCGGGCGGACTTGAAAACCGACGTGCTCAAGGATCTCGACAAACAAAAGCATGTCCTCAACGGCTATCGCGGCAATCCGGCCATTTCCGAGGTGGTGCTCGCCGAAGTCACCGGTCAGCTCGAAGGGTGTTTTGCAGCCGTGAACAATCTTCCAGGCAAAGCCGGGCAGTCATTGACCGAAAATGACTGGCTCATGAGTATTCGCAGCCGTGTTGGCATTCCCGGCGGCACATGCGAATTCGATTTGCCGGCCTACTATGCCTGGCAGCACCTGGGCACCGCCACACGCCAGCAGGATCTGCAGCGCTGGGTTGCGCCACTGGTGCCGCTGGCTGAATCCATACGCCTGCTGCTCAGGCTGCTGCGCGATTCTGGGGCGCCACAAAAGGTGGCGGCACCCGCCGGGCAATATCAGCAGACGCTGCCGCAAGGACGCACCTTTCATTTGCTGCGTTTGCGTATCGATTCCATGCTGGGGCTGATTCCGGAAATTAGTGGCAACCGCCTGATGGCTTCGGTGCGGCTCATGCGCCTCGAAAGCGATGACCGGCTGCACCAGAGCACCGATGATTCGATTTTCGAATTGACGCTTTGCTCCTGAGCCAATGCGCCTGATCTGTCCCTCTTTGTTTGAAGCCATGACCGCCATGAATAAAGATAAAGACGCGTTGCCGGTCAGGCGGGTGGTCTGCCCCAATTGCGGCGGTCCAAGCGTTTACGCGCCCAGCAATCCTTTTCGCCCCTTTTGCAGTGAACGCTGCAAAAACCTCGATCTGGGGGCGTGGGCCAGCGAAGATTTCCGCTTGCCGGCAGACACTCCGCCCGATGACGACGGCCAGGGTGGTCCGAAATCAAGCGACCCCAAACTGCAATAAGTTTGCAGTTCAGTTTTCGTTCAAGCAGATTCAGCAGGGGAAACAACATGAATAAGTCCATGATCCAGCCAGCACTGGCTTTCATCGTCGTTGCCGCGGTATTGATGGGGAGTGTCCCTGCACAGGCCGCCGAGCTTGCGGGCCAGCCAGCAAAGACAACAGCAGGAAAAAAGGCGGCAAAGGCAGCCGCGACGAGACCTGTCGGCAAGGTCACGTTCCTGCGCGGCTCCGAGGAAACGGCCCAGGAACGCAGCACACGCCTGAAGCGCGAATGCAAGGGCCGGGTCAACGCAGGTGCCTGCGAAGGCTACACGCGCTAATCAATCTGCCTGAAAAACGCCCAGGCGGGGCGTTGCCAACTCAGGCGGCGGGCGTGCCCAGCACTTGCTGGAGTTCGCCCTTCTCGTACATCTCCATCATGATGTCGGAGCCGCCAACAAATTCACCCTTGACATACAGCTGGGGAATGGTCGGCCAGTTACTGTATTCCTTGATGCCGCTGCGGATTTCTTCGTCTTCCAGCACATTGACCGTCGCGGGATTGTCCACGCCACAGGCCTTGAGCACCTGGATCGCGCGGCCTGAGAAGCCGCACATCGGAAACTGGGCCGTGCCCTTCATGAACAGCACGACGTCGCTGGATTTGACAATCTGGTCAATGCGTTGCTGGGTAGGGTCGGAATTGCTCATGGTGAAGTCCTTCAGGTTGGGGGCCGTACAAGGCCGCAGGGTCAATAACAGGCGTTTCGGCCGGGCCGTTTTCAATCAACAGAATCTGAAAATCGGAATTTAAACAAAAGTAATTATCCTGCCGTTTGATGCCCGGCGCAGGGGTGGGGCTGTTGGTCGCTGATTTGGCATTCATGCCGCGCTTGCCAGCCACTTTCCGCCTGAGCAGCGTTCAATGCCTGGCAGATCCAGGCGGCTCTGAACCTGCAAGAACCCCCGCTGGGCCAGCAGATCGCGTACCGCGCCCGCCTGCTCGTAGCCATGCTCCAGCAGGAGCCAGCCGCCCGGCTGCAGGTGCCCGGGCGCTTGCTGAATAATCTGCCGAATGTCGTCCAGCCCATCGACACCGGCTGCCAGCGCGGCCAGCGGCTCATGCTGCAATGCGATCAGATGCGGATCGGCACTGGCAATATAGGGTGGATTGCTGGCGATCAGGTCGAAGTGTCCGCTAACTTTTTCCAGCCAGCGGCTTTCGATGAATTGCATGTCCAGCCCCAGTCGGCGCGCATTTTCGCGGGCGACACACAATGCATCAGCGCTCACATCGACCGCAACGACACGGGCTTGGCGGCTCGCGGCTCGCAGGCTGTGGGCGATGGCCAGCGCAATGGCACCGCTGCCAGTGCCCAGGTCAAGAATCTCGGGCGTTGGCGGCATGCCGGGCGCTCGCAGCAGGTCCAGCGACCATTGCACCAGCGTCTCGGTGTCCGGGCGCGGTACCAGCACGCGGGAATCCACTTGCAACTCCAGACCAAAAAACTCCTTGCTGCCAACGATGTAAGCCAGCGGCTCACCGGTGGCCCGGCGCAAGCACAGCGCCCGGAAATGCCGGGCGATTTCCTCGGTCAGCTCATCGGTGTCGTGCGCCAGCAGCCAGGCTCTGGCATCAAAGGGTTTGCCCAGCGCATGAAGCAGCAGTAGTTGGCTGTCCAACCGCTCCAGCCCCAGGGTTTGGGCGGTGGCCAAGGCCTGCGCGCATGTGGGTTGGTTCACCGTTCTCCCTGGAATTGACTACAAAAATAATAACTATTTATGCCTGCGTCCATTGAGCTAGAGGTCGATTTTATGCATGAAAGTCAGGGGTCTGGCTGGCCGAGGCGTTTTCCAGCTCGGCAAGTTGTTCAGCGCCACGCGCCACCTGCAGCGCCGTGATGACATCACCCAGGTCCCCGTCCATGATGAGACCAAGTTTATACAGCGTCAGATTGATGCGGTGGTCCGTCAGCCGGCCCTGCGGGAAGTTGTAGGTGCGAATACGGTCGCTACGGTCGCCACTGCCGACCAGGCCCTTGCGCACGGCGGCGTCTTTTGCGGCGCGCTCCGAGCGGTCCTTTTCATGGATGCGGGCGCTGAGCACTTTTAGCGCCTGGGCCTTGTTGCCATGCTGGCTGCGGCCCTCCTGGCACTCGGCGACGATTCCGGTCGGAAGGTGCGTGATGCGCACGGCCGAATCGGTTTTGTTGATGTGCTGGCCGCCCGCGCCGCTGGCGCGGTAAGTGTCGATGCGCAGGTCGGCCGGGTTGATCAGGATGGCGACGGCTTCGTCGGGCTCTGGCAGCACGGCCACCGTGCAGGCGCTGGTGTGGATGCGGCCCTGGGTTTCCGTCACCGGCACGCGCTGAACCCGGTGACCACCGGATTCAAAACGCAGCTTGCCATACACGCCCACGCCCGTCGCATCCGGCGGTCCATCGATACGCAGCACCACTTCCTTGAAGCCGCCAAGTTCGCTGGCCGATTCGCTGATGATCTCGGTCTGCCAGTGGTTGCGCTCGGCAAAGCGGGTGTACATGCGAAACAGGTCGCCGGCAAACAGGGCCGATTCGTCACCACCCGTGCCGGCGCGGATTTCGATGAACGCCGCCCGCACGTCGTCGGGGTCTTTGGGAATCAGCATCAGCTGCAGGGCTTTGTCAAGCCGCGCTATATCCGCTTTGGCGGCCGCAATCTCTTCTTCAGCCATGGCGGCCATTTCGGGATCGTCCTTGGCCTCGATCAGCATGTTTTCGGCGCTCAGCAGATCGGCCTCGCGACGGAGGAACTGGCTGTATTGCCCGGCTAACACGCTGGTTTCGGCGTGCTCCCTGGTCAGCGCGCGAAAGCGCGCCAGGTCGCTCACCACATCGCTGGCAGACAGCAATGCGTCCAGCTCATGCAGCCGCAGAAGCTGGCGGTCCAGCGTTTGGCGAAGAAAGGGTTTCATGGAATGTCGGCAGCCCAATGGGCAAAAAAATAGGAAGAGCGCATCAGATGAGTGCGCAACAACGGGGAACAATGGCTTCGCCGCTAATGCTCTTTGTGTTCTCGGTAGGCCCGGTTCAACTGGCCGCGCAAGAATAGCCTGGACACCGTGTGCGCCGTGGCTTCGCGGCTGCTGGCGTCCCCGGTATGCAGTTCGGCGAGTGCGCCGTGCAGCATTTTTTGCGTCAGGGCGCGAGTCAGTGTCTCAAGCACCGCATCGATTGGCTCGCCTTTGGCCAGCAGCTTCTTGGCCCGCACAATCTCCAAAGCGCGCCATTCATCGGCTTGCGCATTGATCTGCTGAATCAGCGGCACGGTGCGTCGCTGGCCCAGCCAGTGCATGAAGTTTTGCACGCCCGCATCGATGATGACCTCGGCTTGCGCCACTGCCGCCTGGCGGTTGTCCTTGCCGGTTTGCACGACCTGCGCCAGGTCATCCACGGTATAAAGGTAAATATCTGGCAGTGCCCTGACTTCAGGCTCAATGTCACGCGGCACCGCCATGTCCACCATAAACATGGGGCGGTGCTTGCGCAGCTTGACCGCCCGCTCAACGGCACCCAGCCCAATGATGGGCAGGGTGCTGGCGGTGCAACTAATGACGGCGTCAAACTCATGCAGCCGACTGGGCAATTCACCCAGGCGCATCACTTCGGCGCCGAAGCGGCTGGCCAGCTTTTCGCCGCGCTCCAGCGTGCGATTGGCAATGGCCATGGATCTGGGGCTTTTGGCGGCAAAGTGGGTGGCCGCCAGGTCAATCATTTCGCCGGCACCGACGAACAGCACCTTGATGTCGCTCAAATCTTCAAACAGCTGGCCGGCCAGCCGCACGCAGGCCGCCGCCATGCTGATGCTGTGCGCGCCAATTTCAGTGGTGGTGCGTACCTCCTTGGCCACGGCGAAGGAGCGCTGAAACAGCTGGTGCAGCGTGGTGCCCATGGCGCCTGCTCCTTCGGCGGCGCGCACCGCATCTTTCAGCTGACCCAGGATTTGTGGCTCGCCCAGTACCATGGAATCAAGCCCGCTGGCCACGCGAAAAGCGTGACGGGCGGCCTGGTCACCCCGCAAGGTGTAGCTGTGCGAACGCAGCAAGGCGGGTGACACCCCGCCGCTCAGCGCCAGCCACTCCAGCGTGTGGTCCAGGTCGTTGGTATCACCGGCGCAGTAAATCTCAGTGCGGTTGCAGGTGGAGAGCAGTGCCGCCTCGGGCTGGCGCGCCAGGGATTCGCGCAAGCCGCGCAAGGTCGGCTCAATCTGGTCTACGGCGTAGGCGAAACGTCCGCGCAAATCGAGCGGTGCGGTGTGATGGTTTAGCCCTAAGGCCCAGACTGACATGGGCTGATTATAAAATTGAAGTGTGCAAGAAAGTGCAACTTGCGTCAATCAATTGCCCTTGAGCGCCTCTTTACAGGGGAAATCAGGCTTTTTCCCCATCGTTTTTGAATTGCTGACATGAGCGCTTATCTGCTGATCAACCACCTCCTTAATTTCATGGCGCCTGCTGCGCTGCTCGCTTTGCTGCTGGTGCTGTTGGCGCGTCTGTTTTTCGGATTTTTTAGCTCAAAAAGGCCGTTTGCCAAGAGCTGGTGGGTGCAGGTAACTATTATTTTTGTAGCAAATGTTCTTATCCTCACGGCTGGACTGCTGTTCTTTGGCCATGACGGCAAGATGCTGACCTATGGCGCGCTGGTGTTGGGCGCAGCGCTTTGCCAGTGGCTGCTGCTGCGCGGCTGGAAAGCCTGAGGGGCGCTGTTTACCCCTCGGGCCGGAAGGCATCAACCCGGTCGGTGATGATGCCGTCGGTGCCCAACTCAATCAGTCGGCGGGCGCTGGCTGGGTCATTGACGGTGTAGCTCAGCAGCCTGAAACCGGCTTGCTTGGCCCGCGACACCGAGTCGGCATTCCAGAGCTTGTGCCTGCAAACAATGGCGACGCATTGCAGTTGCCGGGCTGTCTCCAGCCAGCCTTCAGTGAGCTGGTCCAGCAGCAGTCCGCGCGGAAGTAGCGGCTGGGCGGCTTGGGCAGCCTCCAGTGAAGGCGGCTCAAACGAAGTGAGCAGAGGCGGCATGGCTGCATCTTTCCAGAGCCTTGCCGCTTCATCGGCCACGACCGTGCCGGTTGGGCGTTCGAGTCCCGGCGTGGGTTTGATCTCGATATTCAGGAAGTAGCCATGCGCTAGGCAGTAGCGGGCAATATCGTCAAGCCTGGGAAGCGGCTCACCGGCAAACTCCCGCGAATGCCAGCGGCCCGCGTCAAGCCTCGACAACGCTTGCCAAGGCTGCTCGCCGGCCACGCCTTGGCCATTCGTGGTGCGATCCAGCGTGTCGTCGTGCAACAGGAAGGGCACGCCATCGGCACTGAGTTTGACGTCGCACTCAAACATGCGATAGCCGTGGCGGGCGCCCAGCCTGAAGGCCGCCAAAGTGTTTTCTGGGGCCAGCTTGCCGGCGCCGCGGTGGGCGATCCAGCGTAGATAAGGCCAGTGATTGGAGGTGACTTCCATAAACTTGACCAGATAAAAATGGTATCAGACAGGCCGATTCAAGCGACTGATTTGAACAAGCGGGGTTTCACGAGGTCATAACCTCCCTGCCTCGTGACAAATGCTGCGCTGCGATAATATAGATCAACAGCATGGGACGTGGGTCCGAAACAGCTGGCTTTTCACGATGAACGCCCCTACTACCCTTCAAGAATTAAGCGTTTTCGCCGATGACGCGAGGCACGACGACGCACGCATCCGCGAGATTCCCTACAACTACACCTCCTTCTCCGATCGCGAAGTGGTCATTCGCCTTTTGGGCGAGCACGCCTGGGAGCTGGTGAACTTTCTTCGCGGCGAGCGGCGCACCGGACGGTCTGCCCGCATGCTGTATGAAGTACTGGGGGATATCTGGGTGGTCCAGCGCAACCCGTATCTGCAGGATGACTTGATCGAGAATCCCAAGCGCCGCAAATTGCTGGTGGATGCCTTGCAGCACCGCCTCTCAGAGATTGAAAAGCGCCGAACGCCCGAGGTGGATAAGCAGCGCGATGGCATCGTGGGTGAGTTGCTGGACGCCGCACGGAGCGCGGTCAGCCGCTTTTATGATTCGTTTGAAGAAGTGGCCGGCCTGCGCCGCCAGACAGCGCGCAAATTGCGCAAGCTGACGCTAAAGGACAACGTCAAGTTCGATGGCTTGTCACGGGTCTCGCATGTCACCGACGCAACCGACTGGCGTGTTGAATATCCCTTCGTGGTGTTGACCCCCGACACGGAAGCCGAAGTGGCGGGCCTGGTCAGGGGCTGTATCGAGTTGGGCCTGACGATTGTTCCGCGCGGCGGCGGTACCGGCTACACCGGTGGCGCGATTCCGCTGACCTGGAAATCGGCGGTCATCAACACCGAAAAGCTCGAAGGCATGAGTGAAGTGGAAATGGTGTCGTTGCCCGGCGTTGCGCAAACGGTAGCCACTGTCTGGACTGAAGCCGGCGTGGTGACCCAGCGCGTGGCTGATGCCGCCGAGCGGGGCGGTTTTGTGTTTGCAGTGGACCCCACCTCGGCTGAAGCGTCGTGCATCGGTGGCAACATCGCCATGAACGCCGGCGGAAAGAAAGCCGTGTTGTGGGGAACGGCGCTGGACAACCTGGCCTCATGGCGCATGGTGACGCCCGATGCCCAGTGGCTCGAAGTGACACGCCTGGACCACAACCTGGGCAAGATCCACGACGCCGAACTGGCGAGTTTCGAACTCAGGTACTTTGAAGCCGACGGCAAGACCGCTGTGCGCACCGAACGGCTTGACATTCCGGGCAAGACGTTCCGCAAGGAAGGCTTGGGCAAGGATGTCACCGACAAGTTTTTGAGCGGATTGCCGGGCATCCAGAAAGAAGGCTGCGATGGGCTGATTACAAGCGCGCGCTGGATCGTGCACCGCATGCCCGCGCACACCCGCACGGTGTGCCTGGAATTTTTTGGCCATGCCAAGGATGCCGTTCCCGGCATTGTGGAAATCAAGGATTTCATGTTCGCCGAGCAAAAGCGCGGCGGGGCCATTCTGGCCGGTTTGGAGCACCTGGACGACCGCTACTTGCGCGCCGTCGGCTATGCCACCAAATCCAAGCGCGGCGGCCTGCCCAAGTTGGTGCTTTTTGGCGATATCGCCGGCGATGATGCGGACGTCGTGGCCCGTGCCAGCAGCGAGATCGTCCGCATCGCCAACTCACGCAGCGGCGAGGGTTTTGTGGCCATCAGTCCGGAGGCGCGCAAGAAATTCTGGCTGGACCGCAAACGTACAGCGGCCATTTCCAGGCACACCAATGCCTTCAAGATCAACGAAGATGTGGTGATTCCATTGCCGCGCATGGCCGAATACACCGACGGAATTGAGCAGATCAATATTGAATTGAGCCTGCGCAACAAGATCAGGTTGTGTGACGAGCTGGAAACATTTTTCCTCAGGGGCAACCTGCCTTTGGGTAAATCGGACGACGCGAGCATCATTCCTTCCGCCGAACTGCTGGAAGACCGGGTCGGCCAGGCGCTGTCAATGATTGATGAAGTGCGTGTCCTCTGGTCTGGCTGGCTGCAGGAGATAGACACTTTTTTCCCGCAGCTGCAGGACCATACGCTGCGGGCCAGCTGGAAAACCCAGATACGGCCCCGGCTTCAGGCCATTTTCACGGGCGGCGCATTTTTGCCCCTTCTTGAGGAATGCAATGCCATCCACAAGCGCGTGCTCAAGGGCCGCGTCTGGGCGGCCTTGCACATGCATGCCGGTGACGGCAATGTGCACACCAATCTGCCGGTCAACAGCGATGACTATGAAATGTTGCAAACCGCGCAGCAAGCAGTGGCGCGCATCATGGGGCTGGCGCGCTCGCTCGATGGCGTGATTTCCGGCGAGCACGGCATAGGCATCACCAAGCTCGAATTTCTGACTGACGAGGAACTGCGTCCGTTCACCGAGTACAAGCAGAAGGTCGATCCGGAAGGCCGCTTCAACAAAGGCAAGCTGCTACGCAATCAGGAGCATCTTGCGCTTGATGGACAAGCGCTGCCGGCCGATTTGACCAATGCCTACACGCCGAGCTTCGGCCTGATGGGCCACGAGTCGCTGATCATGCAGCAGTCCGATATTGGTGCCATTGCCGACAGCGTGAAGGACTGCCTGCGCTGCGGCAAGTGCAAGCCGGTGTGTGCCACGCATGTGCCGCGGGCAAACTTGCTGTACAGCCCGCGCAACAAGATTCTGGCGACGTCGCTGTTGATCGAGGCCTTCCTGTACGAGGAGCAAACCCGGCGCGGCGTGAGCATCAAGCACTGGGAAGAATTTGAGGACGTAGCCGACCATTGCACGGTGTGCCACAAGTGCCTGAAGCCCTGCCCGGTGGATATCGATTTTGGCGAAGTGTCGATGAACATGCGCAATTTGCTGCGCAAGATGGGCCAGAAGTCTTTTCGGCCCGGCAACGCCATCGCCATGTTCTTCCTGAACGCGACCAGTCCGCAAACCATCAAATTCATGCGCGGCGCCATGGTGGGTATGGGCTTCAAGGCTCAACGACTGGCCAATGATTTGCTGCG
Source organism: Burkholderiales bacterium RIFCSPHIGHO2_12_FULL_61_11 (assembly GCA_001770785.1). Classification (GTDB taxonomy): domain Bacteria; phylum Pseudomonadota; class Gammaproteobacteria; order Burkholderiales; family Burkholderiaceae_C; genus Polaromonas. Next base: position 485 of record MERZ01000018.1, on the reverse strand, counting down.
CGGCCTGGCGCGCAAGCAAACCGCCAAGCCAGAGGCCACAGTGGGCAAGGCACCGGTCAAAGAGCAGGTGATTCACTTCATCAACAAGAAGATGCCCGGTGGCTTGCCGAAGAAGACGGCTCGCGCGCTGCTTGACATCGAGGACAAGGATTACGTTCCCATTATTCGCAATCCGAAAAGCACCACGGCTGAAACCGAAGCGGTGTTTTATTTTCCGGGTTGCGGCTCCGAGCGTTTGTTTAGCCAGGTTGGACTGGCGACGCAGGCCATGCTGTGGCACGCTGGGGTGCAGACCGTGCTGCCACCGGGCTACCTGTGCTGCGGTTATCCGCAACGCGGCAGCGGCCAGTTCGAGAAGGCTGAAAAAATGATCACCGATAACCGCGTGCTGTTTCACCGGGTCGCCAACACGCTCAATTACCTGGACATCAAGACCGTGGTCGTGAGTTGCGGCACCTGTTACGACCAGCTGCAGGGGTATGAGT
>MERZ01000017.1:1722-3907 GCA_001770785.1 Burkholderiales bacterium RIFCSPHIGHO2_12_FULL_61_11 | reverse complement strand
GATGCTGTCATTGGCCCGGAAATGGCGCACTTGCAGGGGGCTGCCCACGGCTACCGGCAAGGGGGCGGCAGGCGGCACCACTTCGGCCGGTTCGGGTGACACTTGCAGCAGGTCAATGGCCGCGCCCAGTTGGCCCGCCATGGCAACCAGCACGTCTTCGTCCTCAAAGTTGAACTGCAGGTCGTTGGGGCTCTCAATAAACAGCACACCCAACAAGCGCCCGACCGACACGATCGGCACGGCCAGTTGGCTGTGCGGCTCACGCAGGCCGGGGTAGGGAATGTCCTGATCCAGTGCCAAGCCGGGTGTATCGGCGCGCAGGCTGCTGCGCACGGCCTGGCTGTAAAGGTAGGCACTGGTCATGTGCATGATGCGCACCGGCGTGCGCTCGCGCGCCGCCACGCCAATGACACCGTCGCCCATTTCAATTTCCGAGCCCACGCCCGACGTGGCATAACCACAACTGGCCACGGTGTACAGGCGCTGGGTGAGAGGATCAAGCATCAAGACCATGGCGTGGCGCACTGCCAGGGAATCGGTCAGGACGGCCAGCGCGGCATTCAACAAGTCATCCAGGGTCGTGCAGCGCGACAACTGCTCGCTGCAGCGCCGCACCACCTGGAGCATGCCGCAGCGCGCGGGCGGCGCCGGCAGCGGTTCGCCTGCCACCGCTTCGATGGTCTGCACTTCATAGACGTCGGAGCCCAGCAAACGGAACACGTTCGCCATGCCGCTGTGCGACGCAATGCCGGCCAATTGCGCCTTCATGCCTTCAAACAGCGGGCCCTCGGTTTCAGTGCGCAGGTAGCGCAGGTGGAGCCGGAAAAACCCGGCAGTGACCGGATGCAGCACCAGGACGCTGGCATACGGGTTGGCCAGAATATTCTGGCGTGTCTTGTTGAAGAACTGGAACGACAGGGCCACGCGCTGCTCGTCCACGTAGTAGACCTGAGAAATATAGGCCACATTGGGGGTGCCGTCGGCAGCGCAGGTGGCCATCATCGCCGGAATGGCCCCCTCCAGGCACGGCCGGATGGCGCCCAGCACCAGATCACTCATGCCTCGCTCCCCGACGCGAGGCCGGGCAGGGCGGCACCCGCCTTGGGCCCGGGCGTCTGGTCAAACGCCTGCGTGGGCTCGAAACCGATGACCACCAGGTCATCGAGCTGGTAGGCCAGCATGGCCCGGGTGAAGGCGGGGTCAAAGCCGACCCGGGACTCCTCCGCTTGCATGGCAAGCAAGTAGCGCTGCAGTACCGGCTGGTCCGCGGGCACCGCACTGCGGGTGCGCGCGCTGATCGCCTTGACCTGCAGCGTGCGGTGGCTGTTTGGCTGGCTGAAGACGACGGCAATGTGGCCGTTCGCAGCGACGTCCTGCAAGAGCTGGCGCGACTGCCGGCGCGACAGGTAGACCGAAATCGATTGGCCGTCGGGCGTAATAGCGCTGCCGACGGCGCGCATGATGCTGGGGCGTAGCGCGGCGTCGCATGAGCTGACAATCGCGGACACGCCCCCATCCACCATGGCAATCAGGTCCGGCGACAAAAGGGAAGACGGTTTAGTCATCGTGACAAATTATAAAAAAACCCACGCTTGGGGAATACATCGGCATGGCAGCTGAGGCGGCAGATGGTCACCGCACCAATTGGCCATCGACAGGTCGATAGGGTTTGACCGAAATTCCCCAACTACCCATGGTGGCAGGTCAGTTTGTCGCAACGAAGATGTTTGAAACTTCTGGTAAAGTGCCTCTAACAACCTGAAAGAACACTTTGGCAACACCGAATTACGGATACGAGAAGCGTCAGAAAGAACTGGCGAAAAAGAAGAAGAAGGAAGAGAAACTGAAGCACAAAGCCGACCGCAAGGTGGGAGAGGGTGCTGAAACCGAGCTGCCCGAAGACAACGATGCGGCTCAATCGACCGAGCCAGGTGCTGACGGCCCCGTGTCATCCTGAGTCTCACTGCGGGCATAGGTGGCGTGGGTAGCAGTTTCTGACTTGCTCAACAACGCCGTACGCGACCTGACAAACGCCATACGCACCTCGCCCAGCGCCACCCCCAACCCTGCCAGACAGATCAAGGCAATACCGATCGCTGTGATTGGGCTCGGCAGTTGGTCAAATACCAGCCAGCCCAGTAGGGTTGCGGCCACAATCTGCAGGTAGCTGAAGGGCGCCAGCAAG
>MERZ01000017.1:0-1342 GCA_001770785.1 Burkholderiales bacterium RIFCSPHIGHO2_12_FULL_61_11 | reverse complement strand
GGTGAGCTGGCGCGCCAGGGACTGTGTTTTGAAAATGGCTTTGCCTCGCGATGGCAGCACGACAGCCGTCATCAGCGCGATGTGCACGGCATAGCGCACCCACGCCACCATGAGCACTGGCACGCCGGCCATAACCAGCCACTTGCCGGACGCGTCCAGCGTCGAGAGCAGCCACAGGCCCGCGATGTGAAGAAGAATTCCGCTTCCAGTCATACCGCCCGTTGTGCGTGCTGCACCGTAGACCGATGCCAATGTCAATTTTTTGGCGCCCACGACCACCCCATGGCAAGGAAATAACTCTGCTCAACGTTTCATCTGGTGAGGCAGCCAGGTAACCAATTCGGGCACGAAATAGATCAGCAAAATCGCCGCCACCATCAAGAGAAACATGGGCAAGGCCACGCGGGCAATGTAAGGAAGCTCTTTGCCGGTCATACCTTGCAGCACAAACAGATTGAAACCCACAGGTGGTGTGATTTGCGCCATTTCAACCACCAGCACCACAAAAATGCCAAACCAGATCGGGTCGATGCCGGCGGCCAATACCGTAGGCATGAGCACCCCCATGGTCAACACCACCACGCTGATGCCGTCGAGAAAACAGCCCAGAATGATGAAGAACACCATCAGCGCCATGAGCAGGCCGAACTGGCTCAAACCCAAGCCACTGATCCACTCGGCCAGATGGCGCGGCAAACCGATATAACCCATGGCCAGCGTCAAAAAGGCTGCGCCCGCCAGGATCATGGCGATCATGCAGTAAAGGCGCGTGGCACCCATGAGCGACTCGCGAAACGTAGGCCAGTTCATGGAACCCTGCAGCGTCGACAACACCAGTGCGCCCACCACCCCGACGCCAGCGGCCTCGGTGGCCGTGGCGATACCCGCGTAAATGGAACCCAGGACAGTCGTAATGAGCAAGACCACGGGAATCAGGCTGGAGGACGCCTTGATTTTTTCGGCAAAGGACATTGGCGCGTCGCGCGGGGGCACCTGGTCGGGGTGGCGCAGGGCCCAAATCATGATGTAGCCAGAAAACAGTGTTGCCAGCAGAATGCCCGGAACGACGCCGGCAATGAACAGGTCGGAGATAGACACATCGGCCGCCACGCCGTACACGATCATGATGATGGACGGTGGAATAAGCAAGCCCAGCGTGCCCGCGCCGGCCAGGGTGCCGATGGTCATATCCTCAGGGTAACCGCGGCGCTTGAGTTCTGGCAAGGTCATTTTGCCGATGGTGGCGCAAGTGGCGGCGCTGGACCCCGAGACGGCGGCAAATATGGCGCACCCCACCACGTTGGTGTGCAGCAGTCGCCCTGGAAGCGCCTGCATCCACGGG
>MERZ01000016.1:20892-31645 GCA_001770785.1 Burkholderiales bacterium RIFCSPHIGHO2_12_FULL_61_11 | reverse complement strand
GATTGGTGAAATCGCGCTGGCGATCGAGATGGGCGCCGATGCCATCGACATCGGCAAGACCATTCACCCGCATCCGACCCTCGGCGAATCCATTGGCATGGCGGCGGAAGTGGCGCATGGCAGTACACCCATACAGTCTATCGATCCGGATACGAAGGCACAAGACATGCAGTGATAATCCCTGGATGTCTTCTTCCCCTAAAGTTCTTTTCGGTTTTCATGCTGTCGGTGTGCGCCTTAAGACCGCGCCCAAGTCGGTTCTTGAAGTTTTTTTCGATGTGTCGCGACGCGACGCCCGCATGCGCCAGTTTATCGAGCGTGCCCGTGAAGCCGGGGTGCGGCTGATAGAGTCCGACGGACTGCGTTTGGCCAAAATGTGCGGCAGCCACGGCCATCAGGGCGTGGTGGCCCGCGTGGCTGCGGTGGCCCAGGTCAAGTCGCTTGATGAGCTGCTGGAGCAACTGGAGGCCGCCGGCACTGAGCAACCCCTGCTGCTGGTGCTCGACGGCGTGACCGATCCGCACAATCTGGGGGCCTGCCTGCGGGTGGCCGACGGCGCGGGCGCCCATGCCGTGATTGCGCCCAAGGATCACGCCGCAGGCATCAATGCCACCGTGGCCAAGGTGGCCAGCGGCGCCGCCGAAACCGTGCCGTATTTCATGGTGACCAACCTGGCGCGCACCCTGGGTGAACTCAAGGAGCGCAACATCTGGTGCATAGGCACCAGTGACGACGCACCCAAGACGATTTACGACGTCGACCTCAAGGGCCCGGTGGCGCTTGTCTTGGGCGCTGAAGGCGAAGGCATGCGCCTGCTGACGCGAAAAACCTGCGACGAACTGGTCAGCATCCCGATGCATGGCGCGGTGGAGAGCCTCAACGTTTCGGTGGCCAGCGGGGTTTGCCTGTATGAAGCGCTGCGCCACCGCCGCCCGGCAAGCGCCTAGTATTCATTAGATCAAGCCAAACCAGCCGAGCAGCGCACCCGCGGCCAGCAGCCAGAGCAGGTGAATGTTGCTGCGCCAGACGATGAGGGCGGTAACGGCCGTGAGCAGCCAAACCGGCCAGTCTTTCAGCGAACTGCCGTTGGCGCCGGCCAGAATCCAGCTGGTGGCGATCAGCAGCGACACCACGATGGGCGCCAGGCCCTGCTTGAAAGCCCGCACCGCCCGCAATTCGCGGTTTCGATGGCCCCATTGGGCCGTCAAATAGGTCAGCGTGGTGCTGGGAATCAAAATGCCCAGCATGGCGAGGAAAACGCCCAGCAGGCCGGTCAACATGCCGCCCGCATTCACGCCGACATTCCAGCCCAGCAGGGCGATAAAGAGCACATTTGGTCCGGGCGCGGCCTGCGCAATGCCGATTGAAGCGTTGAACTGCGAATCGAGCAGCCAGTGCTGCTTGTCGACCAGAAAACGGTGCATGTCGGGCGCCGTGGTGATGGCTCCGCCGATGGAGAGCAGCGACAGCGACAGGTAATGCAAAAACAGGTCAAACCAGTCGCGTGCGCCGAAAACCAGGTGCAGTGGCTCCGTCATGGCGTGAGCTTGCGGAACGCCAGGACGCAGGCCACGCTGCCCAAGCCCAGCAGCACATAGGCCAGCGGCCAGCGCAGCAGCGCGATGGCGGCAAAGCAAAGCACGCCGAATCCGATGCAAAGGCGCAGGCCCAGTACGTTATTTTTCAGCGCGCCGAACAGCCTCAGGCCAGTCGCCGCGATGAGGCCGGCGGCCACCGCGGCCATGCCGCGCAGCGCGCCCGCCACGCCGGGGTGCCCGCCAAACTGGGCATAAACCAGCGCCAGCAGCAGCGCGATTGCCAACGGCACCGTCAGCATGCCCGCCAGCGCCGCCATGGCACCCTTGAGGCCGAAGTAGCGCCCGCCAATCATCAGTGAAAGGTTGATCACATTGGGCCCCGGCATGATTTGCGCCACAGCCCAGTCTTCGATGAACTCCTCGCGCGTCATCCAGCGCTTTTTTTCCACCAGCTCGCGCTGCACAATGGCCAGCACGCCGCCAAAGCCCTGCAGCGCCAGCAGGGTGAAGGAAACAAAGAGGTCAGTTAGCGATTGGGGTTGCGGGTGCGCGGCTTCTTCTTCGATGGGCAGGGCATTCATGCGCCAATTATCACCGGTTCCCGCCGCACCGCGGGCTGCCAGCGACGTCGCGCAGGGACTCGCGCCAGGTCAATTGCGCGTAGGCCATGATGCGAAAGTGCTCGGTGCTGGGCAATGGCGAAACACGAGCGTCGCCCGAGTAGCGTGCCACGATGCGTGCAAAACTGGTCCACGGCCAGCGCTTCGAACTCGCTGTTCCAGCCGTACTCACGCGCATAAATTTCGCCATGCTGCCGCACCACCCGGCCCAAGTCGCCGGGTTGCGGATCGCGCAGGACCACGGGCTCAAATAGCCGGCGTCCAGTGCCAGATTACGCCCCAGCTCGGTGGCCGTGGTCTGCTGGCAGTGCGCCAGCTCGTACAGCACGCGCACGTCGGTCTTCCCCCCAATTACCTGACTGAGTCAAGTAATTGAGGGATTGGCCATTCGGCCTCAGTAAACCGGCTGATGTTGCCTGATCGCGGCCTTGACCTTGTCGTTGAGCACAAAACCCGGTCCGAACCGCGTCGCCAGCTGGTCGGCGCGCTGAACGAAGGCATTCATGCCCATGCCGTAAATGAACTGCATCGCGCCCCCCGTCCATGCCGGAAAGCCGATGCCGAAGATGGAGCCGATATTTGCATCGTGTACGGCGGTGAGAACGCCTTCGCTCAGGCAGCGGGCGGTTTCAACGGCTTGGCGGTAGAGCAGGCGGTCTTTCAGGTCGGTGATGTCCCAGGCGATGCCAGGCTTTTCGAACAGCGGCTTGAGCTGGGGCCATAGCGTCTTTTTGGCGCATTTATCCGCCGGGTAGTCATAAAAGCCCGCGCCCGCGGCACGGCCCTGGCGATTGAATTCCTTGACCATGCGCTCCATCAGCAGTTCGCCCGGCGTGGCGATGTAGGTGCGGCCCTCGGCGTTGAAGTCGGCGCGGGTCTGGTCCAGCACATGAACGCCCAGCGACAGCGCGGTTTCGTCGAGCACCGCCAGCGGGCCGACCGGCATGCCGCACTGGATTCCGGCATTTTCAATCACTGCGGCCGGAATGCCTTCGCCCAGCATGGCCGCACCTTCCATGACAAAGGAGCCAAAGGTGCGGCTGGTGTAAAAGCCGCGCGAATCGTTGACCACGATGGGAATTTTGCCCAGCGCCTGCACATAGTCAAAGGCGCGCGCCACGGTTTCATCATCGGTCTGCTGGCCGCGGATGATCTCGACCAGCTTCATCTTGTCAACCGGGCTGAAGAAGTGAATGCCGATGAATTTTTCCGGATGGGCGCTCGCCTTCGCCAATCCGCTGATCGGCAGGGTCGAGGTGTTGGATGCAAAAAAGCCGCCCGGGGCCAGTAAAGGTTCAGCTTCCCGGGTGACTTGGGCCTTCAGGTCACGGCTTTCAAACACAGCCTCGATGATGAGATCGCAACTCGCCAGATCGGCCGCCTTGTCGGTAGCGGTGATGCGCGAGAGCAGGGTGGCTTGATCCTCGGCACTCATGCGGCCCTTGTTCACGCGCGGCTGGGTCACCTTGATACTGTAGGCCTTGCCCACCTCGGCCTTGTCCTGGCTGACATCCTTGAGCACAGTGGCAATGCCCTTGCTGGCCTGCGCGTACGCGATGCCCGCGCCCATCATGCCGGCACCCAGAATTCCGACCTTTTGCGGTTTGAACCGTGCCATGCCCTTGGGTCGCGACTGACCCGACTTGATCGCGTTCAGGTTGAAGAAAAAGGTATTGATCATGGCCTTGGCGACCGGGCTGACCGCCACACTGGCCAGATAGCGGCTCTCGATGCGCAGCGCGGTGTCGAAGTCCACCTGCGCGCCTTCGACCATCGCCGCCAGGGCCGCTTCCGGGGCCGGGTAAAGGCCGCGCGTGGATTTTTTCAGCATGGCAGGCGCCACGCTCAGCGCGGCGGCTATCTTGGGGTTGGCCGGTGTACCGCCGGGGATTTTGTAATCCCTGGCATCCCAGGGCTGTTGCGCCCTGGGGTTGGCTGCAATCCAGGCCAGCGCGCTGGCGCGTAAATGCGAAGCGTCGGGCACCAGCTCATGCACCAGGCCCAGGGCCAGCGCCTCGCGTGGGTTGAACAGCTTGCTCTCCAGAATGTAGGGCTGAGCCCTCATCAACCCCAGCAGGCGTGTCATTTTGGTGATGCCGGAGGCGCCGGGGATCAGCCCCAGCGTGATTTCCGGCAGGCCGAACTGGATCTTCGAATCATCGACCGCCACGCGATAGTGGCCAACCAGCGCCACCTCCCAGCCACCGCCCAGCGCTGCGCCGTTAAGGCAGCTCACGACCGGCTTGCCCAGCGTTTCGAGCGTGCGGTAATTCTTTTTCATTCGCTCGATTTCGGCAAACATGGCGCTTGCATCTGAGGGCTTGAGACGCATCAAGGCCTTGAGATCGGCACCGGCAAAAAAACTGCTTTTAGCCGAGGCCAGAATGATGCCCCGGATAGCGTCCCGCTCCCTGACGATTTGTGCCGTGGCTGCGCTCAAATCATCCTGCCACTGCAGGCACAGGGTGTTGACGCTGGAGCCGGGTTTGTCAAACGTCAGGGTGGCAATGCCGTTGTCAAGTTCGTACTTGATTGTTTTCATCAGATGGCCTCCACAATCGTTGCAATCCCCATGCCGCCACCCACGCACAGCGTGACCATGCCGTAGCGCAGCTGGCGCCGCTGCAGCTCGTCCACCAGCGTGCCCACAAGCATTGCGCCGGTCGCGCCCAGCGGGTGGCCCATGGCAATTGCGCCGCCATTGACGTTGACCTTGTCGTGCGGCACCTTCATCTCCTTCATGAAGCGCATCACCACGGCGGCAAAAGCTTCGTTGACTTCAAACAGGTCGATCCGGTCAATCGTCATGCCGGCCTTGGCCAGCGCTTTGCGCGCCGCCGGCATGGGCCCGGTCAGCATGATGCTGGGGTCGGCGCCGCTCAGGGCCGCCGCCACAATGCGCGCCCGGGGTTTCAGGCTGTGCGTTTTACCGGCGGCTTCGGAGCCAATCAGCACTGCCGCCGCACCATCGACAATGCCCGATGAATTGCCGGCGTGGTGAATATGGTTGATGCGCTCGACCTGCGGGTAGCGGGTCAGGGCCACGCTGTCAAAGCCCATGGCGCCGAGCTGCTCGAACGCGGGTTTTAGCAATGCCAGGCCTTCCAGGGTCGTGTGGGGCTTGATGAATTCGTCGTGGTCCAGAATGATCTGGCCGATGCTGTCCTTGACCGGAACGACCGAGTGGGAAAAGTAGCCCATTTCTTGCGCTTTGGCCGCGCGCCGCTGGCTCTCCAGCGCAAAGCCGTCGACGTCGGCACGGCTGAAGCCTTCCAGCGTCGCAATCAGGTCGGCCCCGACCCCTTGCGGCACAAACAGCGTGGCGCTGTTGGTTTCGGGGTCTTGCGCCCAAGCGCCGCCGTCGGAGCCAATCGGCACGCGGCTCATGCTTTCGACGCCACCGGCGACCACCAGATCTTCCCAGCCCGAGCGCACTTTTTGCGCGGCCAGGTTCACGGCGTCCAGGCCCGAGGCGCAAAAGCGGTTGATCTGCACGCCAGCAACGCGGAAGTCCCAGCCCGCCTTGAGCGCCGCCACCTTGGCAATCACCGCACCCTGCTCACCGACCGGCGAAACCACGCCCATCACCACATCATCGATGGCCGCGGTGTCAAAGCCGTTGCGCCGCTGCAGCTCGGTCAGCACACCGGCCAGCAGGTTGACGGGCTTGACTTCATATAGGCTGCCGTCTTTTTTGCCTTTGCCGCGCGGCGTGCGAATGGCGTCGTAGATGAAGGCTTCGATGATGCTGTCTTTCTTCAATAGAGGGCCCGGGAATGGGTCAGTGAACTCGGTGGTGCAGATGGAAGAGCTGGCGCGCAGCGGCTTCTCGGGGATGGGCATCACCTATTGGCACGGAACTAATTATTGATAGTCAAGTAAGGATTAACCGACATAAACAAATCGTAAGCTATCTATTTAGTAGCAAATATAAATACTCTGTCGGCTACCGCTTTCCAATGGCTTCAAGGATGCCGCGATGAGATCGAGCGGCCAACTGGCGCAGCGTGGCATTTGTTTCCGGTTTCATAGCATTCCATGAACTCCGCCATCGAAAGCACCCCCCTTGAAATTGCAGCTTGTTGATCCCCGTCGCGCATTTGTGTTGGTCAGAATACTCCCATTTGCCGCCCCGTCAGACTCGCCAGATGACCTGGCACCGCCTGGTGGCCAATCAGATGGCGCCGTGAGACGCATGCTGCCTCTTTAATTTGATATTGCATGACTGCCTGCAACCTTCCGCGGTATTGGCAATGCCAGTGACCCGTCAAGACGTTGTTGCACATTCAAAAATACCGGAATACAGTGCGTAGCGTTAACCGGATAGTTCGCATTTTTTGCGAGACACTCACACAATGACGACCCAACTCAAAATCGACTTTGTCTCAGACGTTTCCTGCCCCTGGTGCGTGATTGGCCTTAAAGCGCTGGAGCAGGCCCTGGCGCGTGTTGGCAGCGACGTCACCGCCGAGCTGCATTTTCAGCCGTTTGAACTCAATCCCGGCATGGGTGTTGAGGGCCAGGAAATCACTGAACACATCACGCAGAAATACGGCATTACGCCAGGGCAGGCCCAGGCCAACCGCGAAAACATTCGCCTGCGCGGCGCCGAGCTGGGCTTCAAGTTCAGCATGGCCGATGAGCCCGGTGGCGGGCGCCACCACATTTACAACACCTTTGATGCGCACCGTCTGCTGCACTGGGCCGAGCTGCAGGGGGCTGAGCGGCAAAAGGCGTTGAAAGAGGCGCTTTTCAAAGCCTACTTTACCGATGGCCAGAGCCCGGCGTCGCACGAGGTCCTGGCACGAGTGGCCGGCGAGGCGGGCCTGGATGCGCAACGCGCCCGCGAGATTCTGGCGTCAGACGCCTACGCTGATGAAGTGCGCGAGCGCGAGCAGTTTTACCTGACGCAGGGCATTCACTCGGTGCCAGCCATCATCATCAATGACCGCCACCTGATCTCCGGCGGGCAGCCGGTCGAAGTGTTTGAGCAGGCCCTGCGCCAGATCGCCGCAGCGGGCTGAGCCTGCCATGCCCTACGAACTGCACTACTGGCCAACGATTCAGGGCCGTGGCGAGTTTGTGCGCCTGGCGCTGGAGGCAGCGGGTGCCGATTACGTGGATGTGGCGCGCGGCTGCGCGGGCGAAGGGCGGGGCGTGGCGGCCATGATGCATTTCATGGAGAGCTCCGAGGTGCAGCGTCCGCCGTTTGCGCCGCCTTTTCTGGTCGATGGCAAGGTCATCGTCGGCCAGACGGCGGCGATCTTGCTGTACCTCGGCCCGCGCCTGGGCCTGGTGGGCAAAAGCGAGGCCCAGCGCCTATGGACACACCAGCTTCAGCTGACCGTCGCTGATGCGGTGGCCGAGGCGCACGACACGCATCACCCGATAGCCAGCAGCCTGTACTATGAAGACCAGAAACCGGAGGCCGCCAGACGCGCCAGGGAGTTTCGCCAGGTACGCATCCCCAAGTACTTGGCATGGTTTGAAAGCGTGCTGCAACGCAACCCCAAAGGCAATGCGCATTTGGTGGGTGCACGGCTGAGCTACGCCGACCTGTCGCTGTTTCAGCTGGTTGCTGGCCTGCTCTACGCTTTCCCCAAGGCTTGCCGGCGTGCCTTGAATAAAACGCCGGGGGTTGATGCGCTGCATGGCAGCGTGGCGCAAAACAAACGCGTTGCGGCCTATCTCGCCAGCGAGCGGCGCATAGCCTTCAACGAAGACGGTATCTTCCGGCGCTACCCGGAACTGGACGCCTGACGCTGCGCCGGGGGCGACAAAAAAAGCTGGCAGGCCGCCAGCTTTTTTATTCCCGCACGAAAGTGAATCCGGTTTTAGCGCTTGGGGCCGTGTCCCTTGCCCTTGCCATTCCCGGGGCGCCCGCCCTGGTGCTTGCCTTGGTCGTACTTGATCTTCATGGCCTTTTTCTCCTTGACCGGTACGTAGTGGGCCTCGCGTACCCAGTTTCCCTGTTGACGATAGTAGCCATTGCCTTTTTGTTCCCAATGGTCGGGCGCCCAGCGGTAGCCGTCGCGTTTCATGATGGCCTGACCGCGAACCCAGACGTAACGATCACCTGACCAAGCCCAGTAACCTGGCGCCCAGACCCGGTTGAGGGCCAGCACCGGAACCACCTCGTATTGCGGCTGCGGTGGAGCGATGTTGATGCTGATGCTGATTTGCGCCAGCGCCGGCGTCGCAAGGACACCTGCCAGCAGGGCAGAGAGCAAGATTTTTTTGATTGTGTGGCTAAGGGTCATGAAAGTTTCCTTTGGGTGTTGTTGGCAGTGTCGCCCCCGGCCAGCAGCGGCGTACCGCATGCCAGGTAAAGTTACTGGTTGTGCCGGGAGGATGGTGTAAAGCTCTGTACCTGCTATATATCTGATAGCTGCTTGCGCTGACGGGATGGATTTTGGTGGGTGTTCGGGTCCTAGTTTTTGAGCTTGCTGCCGCAATCGACCTGGGCATCGAGTTGCAGGCCTTGGCGCGAGTAGTCGCTGTCAGTCACTTTGCAGCCCGAGGTTTTCTCGATGGCCTGGAGCAGCGCGGCCTGGTGGGAAAAACTGGTTTTCAGCGGCCTGGCCCTCCCGGCCGTGCTTGCGGTCCAGGTGCTGGCTGTGAGCTGGCTGAGCAGGTAGGGCGCACCATCCACATTCACCTTGTGGGCAGCCGGCTCACCCGGCACTGAGGGCAAAGCGCAGGCGCTCAGCAGGACGCCAGCCGCGGCGAGCAGCGCATTCACTTTCATGCATTGCCTCATGCGGCCATCTGGTAAAAAAATCGGGCTTGTGCCGGCAACTCAGTTGGGCTGTACTGGGCGCTGGCAGCGGCTTTCGGTACCGGCACATTGGGCGGTACCTTCGGGATTTTGGTGTCAGGGCAACCGCTTAACAGCAAGGCGAGCAATGTCAGTGGCAAGAGGGTCTTCACGATGTCTCCAGACGCAAGTATTCGCGCAACTTGAATCATAGGCGGCCGTCCGGCGCATTGCCAGCACACCCGGAAAATTCGCGGCGAAGGCCTACAAAGCCGACGGGTCGCATTGGGGTTTTTCCTAGCACCGCCTGTTTGTGCGCTAATGACAATCGTTTTACAACTTAAAGGAGCTGATCATGCGCACTCGTCGCCAGGTAACCCGAATTTCCCTTGCCGCTGTTGCGGTGGCAGCCATGGCCACCATGACTGGCTGCAGCATGATGGAGCGCCAGTCGAATATGGTGGCATTCACGACCCAACTGCGCGCTGGCAACGAGGTGCCGCCCAACGCCAGCCAGGGCAATGGCTCGGTCGACGCCGTGCTCAACAAGGAGACCAATCTGCTTCGCTGGAAAGCCAACTTCGCAGGCCTGACGGGGCCGGCCACGGCGGCGCACTTTCATGGCCCTGCCGCTATTGGCGCCAATGCGGGTGTTGCCATACCGTGGACCGGCCCCATTCGCAGCCCGATGGAAGGCCGCGCCACGCTGACGCCGGCGCAAGCGGCTGACTTGCTGGCGGGTCGCTGGTACGCCAACGTCCATACGGCAGCCCACCCGGGCGGCGAAATACGCGGACAGATGACGCCGCGTTACTAATCCATGGTCTGATCACCTGCTTGGTGCAGTTGACGCGCCAAGAGCCCCTTCACGGTGCGCGGACGGGTTAAAACCTTAAAATCGCGGGTTATTCCCAAACCGCCGGACTCACCGCAAGCTGATCCCGACGGCTTCTACCGATCGTCCCATGAACGCCCCCGTTGACGTCTCCTTCTTTACGCGCTCCGCCAAACCGCTGACCAGTTACCGCCAGTACTGGGCGGCCCGCTTTGGCACGGCCAAATTTCTGCCCACCAGCCGGGCTGAAATGGAGGCGCTCGGCTGGGACAGCTGCGACGTCATCATCGTCACCGGCGACGCCTACGTCGATCACCCGAGTTTCGGCATGGCTGTGATTGGCCGCATGCTGGAGGCGCAAGGCTTTCGCGTCGGCATCATTGCGCAGCCCGACTGGCAAAGCGCCGAGCCGTTCAAGGTGCTGGGCCAGCCCAAGCTGTTTTTCGGTGTGGCCGCCGGCAACATGGACTCGATGATCAACCGCTACACGGCGGACCGCAAGATCCGCAGCGACGACGCCTACACCCCCGGCGACATTGGCGGCAAGCGCCCCGATCGCGCCGCGCTGGTGTATTCGCAGCGCTGCCGCGAAGCCTACAAGGAAGTCCCCATCATTCTGGGCGGCATTGAAGGCTCGCTGCGCCGCATTGCGCATTACGACTACTGGTCCGACAAGGTGCGCCGCTCCATCGTGGTGGATTCCAAATGTGATTTGCTGCTGTATGGCAATGCCGAACGTGCGATTGTCGAAGTGGCGCACCGCCTGGCCGCCAGGCAATCCATCGCCAGCATGACCGACATTCGCGGCACGGCTTTTATACGCCGCAGCGGCGACGAAACCGCGCAGGGCTGGTTCGAGATTGATTCGACCAGCGTCGATGCGCCCGGCCGCATCGAGGCCCATGTCAATCCCTACCTGATGATCTCGGAGCAGGCCAGGAGCCAAGGCGCCACCTGCGCCCGCGAAGACGAGGCAGCGGTAGTGGCCGTCAAAGCCGAGTCG
>MERZ01000016.1:14063-20874 GCA_001770785.1 Burkholderiales bacterium RIFCSPHIGHO2_12_FULL_61_11 | reverse complement strand
TCCAAAAAAACAAATCCGGCCAATGCCAGCCCCGCCATCAAGCCGCTGACCTTTGTGCCCAATCCCAGCCTGCCGTCCATGCAGGGCAAGATCAAGGTGCCGCCACGCGACCGGTCGGTGATTCGCCTGCCTTCCTACGAACAGGTCAAGAGCGACGCCGTGCTGTATGCCCACGCCAACCGCGTGCTGCACCTGGAAACCAACCCCGGCAATGCCAGAGCGCTGGTGCAGGCGCACGGCGAAGGCGCCACTGCGCGCGATGTCTGGATCACGCCGCCGCCGATCCCGCTGACCACGGCCGAGATGGACCATGTGTTTGGCCTGCCTTACGCCCGCGCGCCGCATCCCCGTTACGCCGACGAAAACGGCAGCCACGACCACGCCACCAAAATCCCGGCGTGGGAGATGATCCGCTTCAGCGTCAACATCATGCGCGGCTGCTTCGGCGGCTGCACGTTTTGCTCGATCACCGAGCATGAAGGCCGCATCATCCAGAGCCGGTCTGAAGACTCGGTCATTCTCGAGATCGAAGCGATCCGTGACACCGTCAAAGGCTTTACCGGCGCGATTTCCGACCTGGGCGGGCCAACGGCCAACATGTACCGCATCGGCTGCAAAAGCCCCGAGATCGAGGCCGCTTGCCGCAAGCCCTCCTGCGTCTATCCGGGTATTTGCCAAAACCTGAACACCGACCACAACCCGCTGATCAAGATGTACCGCCGCGCGCGGGCGCTCAAGGGCGTGAAGAAAATTCTCATCAGCTCCGGCGTGCGTTACGACCTGGCCGTGCAGAGCCCCGAGTATGTGAAAGAACTGGTGCAGCACCATGTCGGCGGCTACCTCAAGATAGCGCCCGAGCACACCGAGCAGGGGCCGCTGACCAAGATGATGAAGCCCGGCATCGGCAACTATGACAAGTTCAAGCAGCTGTTTGAGAAGTTCACGCTGGAAGCGGGCAAAAAGCAGTTCCTGATTCCGTATTTCATCGCAGCGCACCCTGGCACCAGCGACGAAGACATGATGAACCTGGCGCTCTGGCTCAAGAAAAACGGCTTCAGGGCCGACCAGGTGCAGACCTTTTATCCGTCACCGATGGCCACGGCCACCACGATGTATCACACCAGCAAAAATCCGCTGCACAAGGTCACGCGCGACAGCGAAACGGTGGACATCGTGCGTGGCGACAAACGCCGCCGCCTGCACAAGGCCTTTTTGCGCTATCACGACCCCAACAACTGGCCGCTGCTGCGCGAAGCGCTCAAAGCCATGGGCCGCGCCGACCTGATCGGCAACGGCAAGCAGCACCTGATCCCGACCTTCCAGCCCATGACCGACGGCGGCTACACCAGCGCACGCAAGAAGAATTCGACAACGGTCGTGACCAAGGCTTCGACTGTCGTCAAGGGACGCTTGCTCACGCAGCACACCGGCTTGCCGCCGCGTGCGACCGGCGCGGCCAAGCCGCCCGGCATGAAACCTTCCCGCAAACCGCGCTGATTCATCGGTTCCGCAAGGAGCAGGCGCTCGGGAAGTCCAGGTGGTTCTGGTAGTCAGGTTATTAATAATAATCGGCTGACAACACATATCCATCGTGCTTTGGCAGCTATTTATTCAATAGCAAATGACAGACTGTTCGGTGGCAGCTACGCCAAAAAGAGCCCTGCAGCGATTCTCGCTACCCAGGAAAATATTTCAAATCCAATGCGTTGGATGTTTTTTTCAAGGCCAGGTGGCTCAAGCTGTGCCCGCGGCAGGCGGACCATTCGGGTGTAGGCTATCACCATGAGCAAAGTTCCCGTCGCAGCATTGCCGCCCGATCCGGAGCCCGGCAACCATGCTCTCACCTCGAATCTGGCGCTGCGCCGGGTCGCCATCGACACGTACCGCGAGAACGTCGCCTACCTCAATCGCGACTGCGGGGTGTACCGCGCCGAGGGATTTCAGGCCCTCTCCAAGGTCGAGGTCCGGGCCAACGGCCGGCACATCCTGGCGACGCTGAACGTGGTGGACGATCCGTCCATCGTCGATAGCAGCGAACTGGGGCTCTCGGAGGACGCCTTTGCCCAACTGGACGTGGAGGACGGCCATACCGCCACTGTGTCGCAGGCCGAGCCGCCGGAGTCCATGGGAGCGCTGTTCCGCAAGATCAACGGCGAGCGGCTGGGCAAGGAGGATTTTCAGGCCATCGTGCGCGATATTGCGCAGCACCACTACTCCAAGATCGAACTGACGGCGTTCGTGGTGGCGACCAACCGGGGCGAGATGGACCGCGAGGAGGTCTACTTCCTGACCGAGGCGATGGTGGTCAGCGGGCGCCGGCTCGACTGGCACGAGCCGCTGGTGGTGGACAAGCATTGCATCGGCGGCATTCCGGGCAATCGAACCTCGATGCTGGTGGTGCCGATCGTGGCGGCCCATGGCCTGCTGTGCCCCAAGACCTCGTCACGCGCGATCACCTCGCCAGCCGGCACGGCGGACACCATGGAGGTGCTGGCCAACGTGGAGCTGCCGTTCGACAAGCTCTCGGAAATCGTGCGCGACCACCGCGGCTGCCTGGCTTGGGGCGGGACGGCAAATCTGTCGCCGGCCGACGATGTGCTGATTTCTGTCGAGCGGCCGCTGTCGATCGATTCGCCGGCGCAGATGGTGGCCTCCATCCTGTCGAAAAAAATCGCCGCCGGCTCCACGCACCTGGTGCTCGACATCCCGATCGGTCCCACCGCCAAGGTGCGCTCCATGCCCGATGCGCAGCGCCTGCGCCGCCTGTTCGAGTACGTCGCCTCGCGCATGCACCTGTCGCTGGACGTGGTGATCACCGATGGCCGTCAGCCGGTTGGTGTTGGCATCGGCCCGGTGCTGGAGGCGCGCGATGTGATGCGGGTGCTGGAAAACGACCCGCGCGCGCCCAATGACCTGCGGCAGAAGGCCCTGCGCCTGGCCGGCCGGCTGATCGAGTGCAACCCCGACGTGCGCGGCGGCGATGGTTTTGCGATCGCCCGGGACATCCTGGACTCGGGCCGGGCCCTGGCGCGCATGAACGCCATCATTGCGGCGCAGGGTTCGCGCGGTTTTGACCACAACCACCCCGAACTGGGCTCGCTGACGTTTGAGGTGCTGGCGAGTGCAGCCGGCGTCGTGACCGGGATCGACAACCTCCAGATTGCGCGAGTGGCGCGGCTGGCCGGCGCACCCAAGGTGAAGAATGCGGGGGTCGACCTGCTGCGCAAGCTGGGAGACACGGTGGCCACCGGAGACGTCTTGTACCGGGTTCATGCCGAGTTCCACACCGACCTGGCGTTCGCGCGGCAGCTCAGCAGCAAGTTCAATGGCTACGCGATCGGCCGCGCCGAAGACCTGCCCCATGTATTCGTGGAGTTTTGATGCGCGTGCCCCCCTGCCTGCTGAATTTTGACGACGAGGCCGATGCCGCCTTGCGCCTGGCCGATGTGGCAGGCTTGAGCCCCGCAGCCATTGATCGTCACCGCTTTCCGGACGGCGAACTCAAACTGCGCCTGCCACCCGCGCTGCCTGAGCGTGTGGTGCTGCTGCGCACGCTGGCCCAGCCGAACGAGAAACTGGTCGAGTTGCTGCTGGCCGCGCGCACCGCACGCGCGCTGGGCGCCCGGCACCTGACGCTGGTGGCGCCTTACCTGGCCTACATGCGGCAGGACATCGCGTTCTTGCCTGGCGAGGCGGTGAGCCAGCGCATCGTTGGGCACTTTCTGGCGTCGCTGTTTGACGCCGTGATCACCGTGGACCCGCACCTGCACCGCATCGCCACGCTGGAGGAGGCGGTGCCGGTACGCCAGGCCATCGTGCTCAGCGGCGCGCCGCTGCTGGTCGACTGGATCGCGCAGCGCCGGCCCCATCCGTTTCTGATCGGGCCGGACCGCGAGTCCGCCCACTGGGTGGCGCAGGCGGCGGCACGTCACGGCCTTGACCATGCGGTCTGCCAGAAGGTGCGGCACGGCGACAAAGCGGTGGAGATCGTGCTGCCGTCCGTCAACGTCCAGGGCCGCGCCGTGGTGCTGCTCGATGACGTGGCAAGCAGCGGTCGCACCGTGGCGCGTGCTGCACAGCTGTTGCGCGCGGCCGGTGCGGCCTCGGTGGACGTGGCGGTGACGCACGCGTTGTTTGCCGGCGATGCGCTGCAGGTGATCCAGGACGCTGGCGTGGCCGAAATCTGGAGCACCGACTGTATTGCGCACCCGAGTAACGCCGTCAGCATGGCGCCGGCCATTGCTCAGGCATTGCATAGCCTGTCGGATGGACCGGCCTGATGGGGTGCGAGAGGGCTGCGAGTGATTCGGATCGACCGCCGCCCTGGCGCACAGCCAAGGCACTGTTTACGCAAGTCAAAGCGGACGGCAACGTGGGTTGCTATATCCAACTAAAAAGATGGGTGTCATGGCTACTTTGTCGCCCTCCATCCCCAGCGCCACGTACCGAACCCCGTTAAAGTACCTCTAAGCGTGCGGTCAGTCCGCCGCGCACCATGAATGAAGGAGAAAACCATGGCTATTTCCCACGCTGCACCCGGCGACGTGATTGATGTGCGGCCTCTTGGCGCCGCGCTTGCGAAGACGCGCACCCATGCACTGTTCAAGTCCGGCGATCTCGAAGTGATCCGCGTCGTGCTGCTGGCTGGCGACGACATGCCGCCGCATGTCGTGGCCGGTGAAATCACCGTGCTGTGCATTGAAGGGCGCGTCGAGTTCACCTGCGATGCGGGGGTGCGGCAGCTTGCCGCTGGTGAGCTGATACTCGTCTCAGGTGATGAGATGCATGCGCTGCGCGGCATCGAGGATGCGTCACTGCTGTTGACCATCGCACTCAAGAAGGACGCGCGCAGCGGCGTGAAAGCCTGAGCGGCGATGCTACCGGGTACGAATCAACGGCCGCAGCCTGCGCCATCACGCCATCGTACGCAGCGGAATGTCTTTCGCCAGCGCCAGCTTGTCGAGCCTTTCGGTAACCTGTTTTCAGATTGAGAATTGGAATGATCGAAATCGACGGTTCCCATGGCGAAGGCGGCGGTCAATTGTTGCGCACGGCGGTGGCCTTGGCAGCAATCACCGGGCAGGCATTGCGTGTGCGCAACGTGCGCGCCAGGCGTTCCAATCCGGGGCTGGCACCCCAACACCTGGCGGCAGTCAAGGCGGTCGCGGCGTTGTGCAACGCCGAGGCAGAAGGCCTGCAAGTCAAGTCGCAGGAGATTGTCTTTCATCCCGATCTTCTACGCGGCGGGGAGTTCCAGTTCGACGTTGGCACCGCCGGCAGCATTACGCTGGTGTTGCAGGCTGTGCTGCCGGTGGCGCTGATGTGCGCAGAGCGCCTTGTCATGCGGATCACGGGTGGGACGGACGTACGCGCCTCGCCGCCGCTGGATTATTTTCGCTGTGTGTTCTTGCCGCTGCTGACGTTGATGGTCGGGCGTGTGTCGCTCCACGTGGTGAAGCGCGGCTACTATCCTCGCGGGGGCGGTGAGGTCAGGGTCGAAGTGGAGCCTGGGGCAGGGCTGCGGCCACTGGTGCTGGAGGCGCGGGGCGCGCTGAGCGAAGTGGGCGGCATCGCCCATACCTCCAACTTGCCGGCGCACATCACAGCACGCATGGCGTGGGCAGCGCAGCAGGCGCTGCCGCCGGTTCCCGCGCCGCACATTGAGCAGCAACTGCTTGCCTGGCCGCAAGCTGTTGGGCAAGGCGGCGCGATTGCGTTGTGGGCGCACTGTGGGAATGGCGTGTTGGGCGCGGCTGCGACGGCGCAACGCGGCGTGCCCGCGGAGCGCTTGGGCGAAGAGGCCGGCCACGCCTTGCGCGCCGAAATCGAATCCGGCGCGACACTTGATATCCACGCCGCAGATCAAATGCTGGTTTATGCCGCGCTGGCAAACGGACTCTCCCATTTCAACGTGCGCACGCTGTCTTCCCATGCCAGCACCACCATGTGGCTGATCGAGCACTTCCTGCCGGTTAAATTTGGCGCGACCCAAGCGAGGCAACTTTGGCGCGTTGACTGTCGCCCGCGTTTGATATAAATCAACTCGCTCGTCCGTCAGATCGATACCTTAAGCGGAAAGCGCCCATCCTCTTTCATCTCCTCTTTCCCTGAAAGGAGTAAACCCACCATGCCTACATTCATCATGTTGACTCGTGTTGCCGCCGAAACATTGCGCTCGCCGCATGCCCTGGAAGACCTGGAGAGAAAAGCCGTGGGGGCAATCCGTGCCCAGTGCCCGCATGTGAAGTGGTTGAGCAGTTACGCGGTCTTGGGCCCCTACGACTACCTGGATATCTTCGAGGCGCCCGACATCGACACCGCGACGAAGGTCTCGACCCTGATCCGAACCCATGGGCGGTCCTATTCGGAGGTTTGGGCCGCCACCGATTGGGAGAAATTCAAGCAGATGATCCATGCCATGCCTGCATAAAGTCGGCTGAGCCGATATGCAGAATTGCACCCCGCCTATTCGTACCAAACGCCGGGTCGAATCGCTCCATAAAGTGGTTGGCGAGATGGTCCGCGATCCGAGCGGCCGGATCGAAGTGCCGTCAACTTAGGCCATGCCAGGCCATGCGACGTTGCCAAGGAGGGCACCATGAAAGCGCTCATCATCAGTGCGGACCATTTCGAAGATTCCGAGCTCCTGGTGCCCTATTACCGCCTGCTTGAAGCGGGTGTCGAGGTTGATATCGCCTCGATCAGTCGCGGCAAGATCAATGGCAAGCATGGCTACGAAGCCGAGGCCAACAAGTCGCTGAAGGACGTGAACCCGGACGATTACGCCCTACTGGTTCTGCCCGGCGGCAAG
>MERZ01000016.1:12754-14045 GCA_001770785.1 Burkholderiales bacterium RIFCSPHIGHO2_12_FULL_61_11 | reverse complement strand
AAGGAACAGGCGGCGGTGCGCATTGCGCAGGCATTTTTTGCGGACAGCAAGCCCGTTGCGGCCATCTGCCATGGCCCACAAACGCTCATCTCCGCCGGCCTGTTGCGCGGGCGGCGCGCCACCTGCTACCACTCCGTGGCGGAGGAAATGCGCGAGGCGGGTGCCCTGTACGAGGACAGCGAAGTGGTGGTGGACGGCAACCTGGTGACGTCCCGGCAGCCTTCCGACCTGCCCGCCTTCATGCGGGAAACCATGAAGCTGCTGGATAAGCACTAGGACCTTGCTGGTTTCAGTTGTCACTTCCGCGGCGAACAGGTCCCGGTCGTCCGTTTTAATTGGCCAGCGTGTGCAGCGGAATATCTTTGGTCACTGCCAGCTTGTCGAGCTGCTTGCGCGTTCGCGTGAGCAAAAAGGCGGCGACGGCCTGGTGCGTGGCGGGTGCAAACATCGCCTTCATGCTGGCCGACTCGAAGCCCGCAGCGGCGCACAGGCTGGCCGCGAAATGCGGCTCCAGCGCGGCAACCGCCACGCGACCGTCCTTGCAGGGGTAAACGCGGTAGCCGGCATGGCCGCCGCCGACGGCTGCACCGGCCTGGGTCAGGCCCCAGCTTCGCGGCAAGGCAAGATAAGCTGCGGCGCCTAAGAGCGCGACTTCGAGGTAAACGCCCTTGCCCTTGCTGCGCTGGTGCATCACGGCCTGCAGCACGGCTTCGCTGGCCATCAGCGAGCCGCCCATGTCGGCGTAGAGCGTGGCGGGCAAATCGAGGCCGGTGACCAGGTCGTTTTCAGCGAGGTAGGTGAGGTCATGACCCGGTTCTTCGGCGCGTTCGCCGGGGGCGCCGACGATGGCGATCTGGCTCAGGTGTGGGTGTTGTTTGTGCAGCGCCTTCCATGTCAGGCCCAGCTTGACCAGGGCCGAGGGCCGGAACGAGGTGAGAAGCACGTCGGCCCTCGCCAGTTCGCGGTGCAACAGTTTTTGACCCGGCTCGGTCTTGAGGTCACCGCTGAGGATTTCCACGCCGGCGTGCAGTTGCGTATAGGCCTGCGCGTTGTAGTGGCCCATCGGGTCGCCGGCAGGCGGCTCCAGCTTGAGGCAGCGGGCACCCATCTGGCGGCAACGCATCAGTGCGGCCGGGCCGGGCAGGTTGAGCGCCAGGCTCAGGATGCGCACGCCTTCGAGTGGCTGCAGGGCAGGGGCCGCACTGGCTTTTTGGGTGAGGCTCATGCCGCCATGTTATCGCGGCGAGCTGATGTCGTTCGCGTCCTTGTGGACCGCCTGCCTTGGCATTCG
>MERZ01000016.1:5912-12741 GCA_001770785.1 Burkholderiales bacterium RIFCSPHIGHO2_12_FULL_61_11 | reverse complement strand
GTGCCGGCGCCCGGCCAGGCGGGCTTGATTCAAATGCGGATCTGTGTTTACCATCGACATACACAACAGGAGATTGCCGTGAAATGGATTACCCGCTCGCATGTGCATGTTGACCGCGTGGCCTGTCCGTGGCTCATCAGCCGCTTCATTGATAGCGCGGCGGAGTTTTTATTTGTACCCAGGAATCAAGTTGATAAAGTTGCCGACGAAACAGCTGCGATCCCATTCGACGCGCCCGGCGTGGAACTCGGACATCATGAGGGCCGTTGTTCCTTTGAATCCATTATTTTGAAGTATGAATTGAAGGAGCCGGGCTTGTTGCGGCTGGCAAAAATCGTCCATGCCGCGGACATCGGTGCAGATATCGACCAGGACCCGCTCGCGCGCGGACTGGAAGCGATTGCCAGCGGCTACGGTCTGCGCTTCCCGGATGATCTGGAAAACCTGCAGCACCAATTCGAAGTTTACGACGCGCTGTATGCGTGGTGCAGGCTGGATGTGGCAGGGAAATAAGTCCAAATGGATTTTGGAATTCTCTTCACGACACGTATCGTCCGCCTTTTTTGCTACGGATTCCTGTCTCTCATCCTGGCCCTTTATCTTGCGCAAGTCGGGCTGACTGACCAGCAAATCGGTTTGCTGTTCTCGCTGACGCTGGCTGGCGACGCCGCAGTTTCACTATGGCTGACCACATCTGCGGACAGGTTTGGCAGGCGGCGCACTTTACAGATTGGCGCGCTGCTGATGCTGGGCGCGGGACTTGTGTTCATTCTGACAAACAACATGGTTGTGCTGATGGCCGCCGCCATCGTCGGCGTCATCAGCCCGAGCGGAAACGAGATCGGGCCGTTTCTTTCGGTCGAACAGGCCGGTCTGAGCCAGATCATTCCCGACGAAAAGCGCACGCAGGTCTTCGCTTGGTACAACCTGGCGGGCTCGTTTGCGACCGCCACCGGCGCGCTTTGCGGTGGCTGGGTGGCGCAAATTCTGCAGGACCGCGGCTGGCTGGCGCTGGATG
This sequence comes from Burkholderiales bacterium RIFCSPHIGHO2_12_FULL_61_11, assembly GCA_001770785.1. Taxonomy (GTDB): domain Bacteria; phylum Pseudomonadota; class Gammaproteobacteria; order Burkholderiales; family Burkholderiaceae_C; genus Polaromonas. The sequence goes on along the minus strand of MERZ01000016.1, from coordinate 11,723 downwards.
CGTATAGAGTTGTGCTGGGCGCTTACGCCGTCGGCGGTCTGGTGTTGGCGCTGCTTTTTCTGACCGTGTCGTCGGCCGTCGAAGTGCAGGAAAAGATTCCAGCCGGAACAAAACTTGTATTGGGACTCCACCGCTCGCGCTCCGTGGTGCTGCGCTTGTCCGCGTTGTTCGCGCTCGATGCCTTCGCGGGCGGCCTCATCTTGCAAAGCATGATCGCGTATTGGTTCCACATCAAGTTTGGCGTGGACACAGGCATGCTGGGAAGCATCTTTTTTGGCGCAAATATTTTGGCGGGGATTTCGGCACTGCTGGCGGTGCCCCTGGCGAAGCGCTTTGGGTTGATCAACACCATGGTCTTCACCCATGTTCCTTCCAACCTGCTGCTGATCCTTGTTCCCCTGATGCCGAACCTGCCATTGGCCATCGGCCTGCTACTGGCGCGTTTCAGCATTTCGCAGATGGATGTACCGACGCGGCAATCGTATACGATGGCCGTCGTTTCTGCGGATGAGCGCTCGGCCGCGGCAGGCGTGACGGGCATCGCGCGTTCGGTCGGCGCATCGCTCTCGCCGGCGCTGACAGGAATTTTTCTGGCCAACCCGGCGTTGTTCAGCGTTCCTTTCTTTCTCTGTGGCGGCCTGAAACTGGTATATGACCTGGCGCTCTATCGAAGTTTCAGGTCGATGAAACCGCCGGAAGAAAATTTGTCTCAAAACCGGCACTAAATTTCATTGACGGTCGATGGCGAACTGGCTCAGACCGTCAGGGATACGCTGGCGCAGGGCCTGCGCGCAGGGGGAATGGACCACCATCCCAGGTGTCGCATCGCGCACGAACCGAGGACTGGTTATAACCATTTCGTAACTCCCTTGCCGAAAAGTACATTCCTGTCCCAGATTCCCCTGCGGTGCTAAATTGGCGACGAGGTTAGGAACCGAGCACCCGAACCAACGAAAAGGAAAGGATCTGACCATGAAAGACACGATAAGCATCCCCGGGTATACGTATGGTACGAACGCCATGATGCGATCTCCAGTAACGCTCGCCGACTTCGAGTTGATGAAAAAGAGCGTTTTGTTTGGCGATGAGGACGTCAAATATTTGCGCCTCTCTCGTGACATCGTGAAGGACCAGGTCGAGGCGATCCTCGACGTCTGGTACGGGTTCGTCGGTTCGAACCCGCACCTGCTCGCGTCGTTCACCAGCAAGAGTGATGGCAAGCCGCTCGGTGACTACCTGGGCGCTGTTCGCAAGCGCTTCGGCCAGTGGATCCTCGACACGGCCCAAGCCGAGTACGACCAGAAGTGGCTCGACTACCAGCACGAGATCGGCCTGCGCCACCACCGCACGAAGAAGAACCGCACCGACGGCGCGGCCTCGACCGAGATCGTGCCCTTGCGCAACCTGTTCCTGCTGGTATTCCCCGTCACGTTCACACTCAAGCCGTTCCTTGCCAAGAAGGGGCACTCCGCTGAAGACGTCGAGAAAATGTACGCCGCGTGGGTCAAGTCCTGCCTCTTGCAGGTGACGTTGTGGAGCTATCCGTACGTGAAGGACGGGGACTTCTAATGGGACCCGCTCCGCTCGACGCAAGGGTTTAAGACGCTGACCGGGGGCCAGTTCGGCACCCTGCTCGATCAAGAGTTCGCGAAGGACCGAACGATGGCAATGCGCTTCGTTTTCGCAGTAGCAGCCGACCGAGAAATTACCTTGATGGGACAGTGCTGCGAGTAGCTCGATGGCGTGGCGATTGTCGGGAGTTGCCATTTCAGCCCGGTACTTCCTGGTGAACGCGGCCCACTGGGCGGGCGTGCTGGCCTTCTGTCCGAGTTTCATGGCGTCGAGGCTCGGCGCCAGGTTCGGGAACCACACGTCGTACCAGTTCTGTGATGCGAACATGGTCTTGGGCACGCCACGCGGTGGACGGCGCACAGTTCCGATGCGCGTGCCTTCGCCTTCCACCCGCGGGCTACCAAGCCTGACAACACGTATGACCATGGCTTGCTCCTTGTGTGACGCCCAAAAGATGAGGGGCACGCATCTTTTTTTGCACCCCACTTGACCGCCATTATCATGCGGCGGCAGGCGGTGGCGGCCACTCCATTGGATTCAACCTGTATCCGTGCTGTCAGCACGCAGGCGAAGCCGGCTCTGCCTGCAGCATCCCCCGGCTTTCAATAAATGCCACCACCTCGGCCAGCCCCGAGCCGGCTTTCAGGTTGGTCATGACAAAGGGATTGAGGCCGCGCGCGGTGGTGCGCATGCGTGTCGTGTCGGCCTGCATCACGGCCAGATTGGCACCCACGTAGGGTGCCAGGTCGGTCTTGTTGATGACGAACAAGTCGCTCTTGGTGATGCCGGGGCCGCCTTTGCGCGGAATTTTTTCACCAGCTGCGACGTCGATGACATAAATCGTCAGGTCAGAGAGCTCCGGGCTGAAGGTGGCTGCCAGGTTGTCGCCGCCAGACTCGATGAACACAATGTCGGCGTCGGGAAAGTCCACCAGCATGCGGTCAATCGCCTCCAGATTGATGGAGGCGTCTTCGCGAATGGCGGTATGCGGACAGCCGCCGGTTTCCACGCCCATGATGCGTTCGGCCGCCAGCGCGCCACTCTCGGTGAGCAGGCGCTGGTCTTCCTTGGTGTAGATGTCGTTGGTGATGGCCACCAGGTCGTATCTGGCGCGCATGGACTTGCACAGCATCTCCAGCAGCGTGGTCTTGCCGGAGCCGACCGGCCCGCCGATGCCGACGCGCAGGGGAGGTAAGTGCTTGGTGCGATTTTTGATATGGTGAAGGGGTGTCATGGTGTGGAGGCTTCGACAGGCTCAGCTCGAACGGTACGGGGTTTACGAACGGAAAAGGCGTGAATACTGAACTTCATGCTGGGCGCTCAGGATCGCTAGCATGGGGGAAAAAGCCTGGCGCTCGCTGTCAGTCAAGGAGAGTGCGTGGTCCACGGCGGCCGGAATTGCGGCCGTCAGCGCCGACAGAATGCGCTGCCCGGCGCTTTGGCCCAGCGGCACCGACTTGATGGCCGCCTGCACCATGTTCTCGGCCCAGCCGAAGGCGTAGGTCAGCAGGCAGTCGCGCAGCGGCGCCTGGCAAGCGCCGGCTGCCAGCGCGAAGGCCACCGGGTAGGTCGGCTGACACGCGGCCAGGATGTTGATTTGTTCGGCGCGGGCGGTCGTGTGGTTGCGCAGCCACTCCAGCAAAGAGCGGCCCATTTGCTCGGTTTGCCCACGCAGTTCGCTGCTTTCGCGGGTCTGCAGCACCCAAGCGTTGAGCTCGGCGAGGCGGGGGTAATCAGCACGCTGCCAGGCCGGCACGGCCTGGGCGACCACCGCCAGGTCGCTACGTGCCAGGCACAAGTGCAACTGCTCCAGCAGCCATTCAGCCGCTCCTGATTCTGTAGCTACCCGCGCACTGTCCACGGCGGCTTCAAGGCATTCAGAGTAAGAAAAACCGCCGATCGGCAGCGCCGGCGAGGCCAGCCATATCAGTTGCATGAAGCTGCTGTCATGCGGGGTCTGCGGCTCAGTGGTGGGAATGGTCGTGTCCATGGCCGTGATCATGAACCTGCCTGCCGCTGGCGTAGGCGCCGCTTTCTGGTTCAAACGGTTCATTGACCTCAGCCACGGTTAAATGCATCGCGCGTAGCATGTCGGCCAGCACATGGTCCGGCTCAATCTTCAAGTGATCCGGTTTCAGTTCGATTGGCACATGGCGGTTGCCCAGGTGGTAGGCGGCACGGAGCAGGTCGAAGGCACTGCCGTGCTCGGCGCAGGCGGTGATCACCAGCACCGGCTGTGCGGCGGCAAGCACCCGGATCAGCGAGCCGTCTTCCGCCACCAGCACATCGCCGCCGCGCACCGCGGTGCCACGCGGCAAAAAAACGCCGAGTCTGCGGCCGGTCGAGTCGGTGGCCTGAAATCGGCTTTTCTGGCGCACGTCCCAGTCGAGCTCGATGGTCGGGGCGCGCTTGAGCAGCACCGGGGCCAGCCCGGCGCCTTGCGGCATGAGTCTGGAGATCTGCAGCATCAGAACAGGAAATAGCGCTGCGACATAGGCAATGTGACAGCGGGCTCGCAGGTCAGCAACTGTCCGTCGGCGCGCACGCTGTAGGTCTGGGCGTCGATTTCCATTTTTGGCAGGTAGCTGTTGTGCACCATGTGCTGCTTGCGCACGCCACGAATGTTTTTGACCGCGCTCAAGGTTTTGGTCAGACCAAAGCGTTGCTTGATGCCCGCGTTCAGGCCGGCCTGCGACACAAAGGTGAGAGAGCCGCGCGTCAATGCCCCGCCAAAGGCGCCAAACATCGGGCGGTAGTGCACCGGCTGCGGCGTCGGGATGGAGGCGTTCGGGTCGCCCATGGCGGCCATGGCGGTGAAGCCGCCTTTCAAAATCAGCGCCGGTTTCACGCCAAAAAAAGCGGGTTTCCAGACCACCAGATCGGCCCATTTGCCGACTTCGACGCTGCCAATCTCGTGGCTGATGCCGTGGGCGATGGCCGGGTTGATGGTGTACTTGGCGATATAGCGTTTGGTGCGGAAGTTGTCATTGCGCTCGCTGTCGCCGGGGAGTTTGCCGCGCTGCGTTTTCATCTTGTGCGCGGTCTGCCAGGTGCGCAGAATCACCTCACCGACGCGGCCCATGGCCTGGCTGTCGCTGGCCATGATGCTGATGGCGCCCAGGTCGTGCAGCACGTCCTCGGCGGCGATGGTCTCCTTGCGGATGCGGCTTTCGGCAAACGCCAGGTCTTCGGCAATGGACGCGTCCAGGTGGTGGCACACCATCAGCATGTCCACGTGTTCGTCCAGCGTGTTGACGGTGAACGGGCGCGTCGGGTTGGTGGAGGAGGGCAGCACATTGGCTTCGCCCACGACTTTGAGAATATCGGGCGCGTGGCCACCGCCGGCGCCCTCGCAGTGGTAGGTGTGAATGGTGCGGCCCTTGAAGGCGGCAATGGAGTTTTCGACAAAGCCCGACTCGTTGAGTGTGTCGGTGTGGATCGCCACCTGCACGTCGGTTTCTTCGGCCACATCCAGGCAGTTGCTGATGCTTGAGGGCGTGCTGCCCCAGTCTTCGTGCAGCTTCAGGCCGATGGCCCCGGCATTGACCTGCTCGTGCAGCGCCGCCGGCAGGCTGGCATTACCCTTGCCCAGAAAACCCAGGTTCATCGGAAAGGCGTCGGCCGCCTGCAGCATGCGCTCGATATTCCACGCGCCCGGCGTGCAGGTGGTGGCAAAGGTGCCGGTGGCCGGGCCCGTGCCTCCACCCAGCATGGTGGTGATGCCTGACGCCAGCGCCTCTTCCATGAGCTGCGGGCAGATGAAGTGAATGTGCGAGTCGATGCCGCCGGCCGTGACGATGTTGCCCTCGCAGCTGATGACTTCGGTGCCGGGGCCGATGATGATGTCCACGCCCGGCTGGGTGTCGGGGTTACCCGCTTTGCCGATGGCTGCGATGCGCCCGTCTTTCAGGCCTATGTCGGCCTTGACGATGCCCCAGTGGTCCAGGATCAGGGCATTGGTCATGACAGTGTCCACGGCGCCATCAGCGCTCGTGCGCTGCGACTGCGCCATGCCGTCGCGTATCGTCTTGCCACCACCGAACTTGACTTCTTCGCCGTAGCCACCGGCGCGCAGCGTGTAGTCGGCCTCGACTTCAACGATCAGGTCGGTATCGGCCAGGCGCACCCGGTCGCCCACGGTGGGGCCAAACATTTCGGCGTAAGCACGTCGTCCAATCGTTGCCATTACAAAGCCCCTTGCGTCAAACCGCGAAACCCGAATACCTTGCGCTCGCCCGC
>MERZ01000016.1:5372-5899 GCA_001770785.1 Burkholderiales bacterium RIFCSPHIGHO2_12_FULL_61_11 | reverse complement strand
GTCCGTCGGTGAAAACTTCTCCGGGAATCATGGGTGCCGCTCCTTCAAACCAGTTGCGCCAGGGTGTAGCCCCCCAGCAGCGCCACGCCAGAGCCCACCGCCCGCGAGAGCCAGTGGCGCTGCCGCATCACAAAATGCCCCAGGGCAACACCTGCCAGGTGCAGGCCGGCTGTGGTGATGACCATGCCCAAGAGGGCCAACGTGCGCTCCCCCGCCGCCAGTTCCACGCCGTGCGCAACACCGTGGAAAAATGCAAACAGGCCCACCAACGTCATGGCTGCGGCAACCGGCAGGCCCTTGCGCGCGGCAACCAGCAACCCGAGGATGAGCATGGACGCAGCAATCATGGGCTCTACCGCAGGCGGCTCAAAATCCGCAAATCCAGCGGCTGCACCCACGCTCAACAGGGCGACAAAAGCCAGCGGGGCCTGCCATGGCGAGCGTAGCGCCAGCGCGCTCCACAAGCCCACGGCCACCATTGCGGCCAGATGGTCGCTGCCGCTCAAGGGGTGCAGCAGGCCCTGCAT
>MERZ01000016.1:1362-5363 GCA_001770785.1 Burkholderiales bacterium RIFCSPHIGHO2_12_FULL_61_11 | reverse complement strand
GTGGAAACTGCCTGAATCAACGCCTGTATGGGCTGAGGCTGCCGTGGATAGTGCGCAAGCAGCTATTAAAAATAGAGCATTAAAAGGCATGATGGGGGTCTCCAGAGGTCATCAGATGATGGGTTGGTGCACGGTCACCAGTTTGGTGCCATCCGGGAAAGTGGCTTCCACTTGCACATCCGGAATCATTTCGGGAACGCCGTCCATCACGTCGGCCCGACTCAAAATGGTGCGGCCCTCGCTCATGAGTTGTGCCACGGTTTTGCCGTCACGCGCGCCTTCCATCACCGCGGCGCTGATCAGCGCCACCGCTTCCGGATAGTTGAGCTTCAGGCCGCGCGCCTTGCGCCTCTCGGCCAGCAAACCGGCGGTAAAAATCAGGAGCTTGTCTTTCTCGCGGGGGGTGAGTTCCATATTGGTGCGTTGGAGTGGCGTTATTGGTGCGGACCATCAGGATACCGCAACATCTGTGCCTGTTGACGGCAAATCGGCGCGCGTGGCACGCCCTTGCCAAAAGAATAGCCGCAACCCAATGAACCTGACCGCCTTCGCCCGGCAGGCCGGAGACTTGATTCACGCATCTCCGCCCATCTGGCACGGTGCTTGCTCAGTCGGTAGCAGCTGTTTGATTTCAAACCGCCAATTTACAGCCAACCCATTTTTGGAGGATCATCATGAATCGTCGAGGACATCTCAAGGCCATCGCCACTGCCGCAGCGGTAGCTAGCGGCGCACTGACTTTTGCTTCGAACGCCATGGCAGCCGACACCATCAAGGTCGGCGTGCTGCACAGTCTGTCGGGCACCATGGCCATTTCGGAAACCGTGTTGAAAGACACTGTTCTGATGGCGATTGACGAGATCAACGCCAAGGGCGGCGTGCTCGGCAAAAAACTCGAGCCCGTGGTGGTTGACCCGGCTTCCAACTGGCCGCTGTTTGCGGAAAAGACCAAGCAGTTGCTCGGCCAGGACAAGGTGGCCGTCATCTTTGGCTGCTGGACCTCGGTTTCGCGCAAGTCGGTGCTGCCGGTGGTTGAGGAAATGAACGGCCTGCTGTTCTATCCCGTTCAGTACGAGGGTGAAGAGTTGAGCAAGAATGTCTTTTACACCGGCGCCGCGCCCAACCAGCAAGCCATTCCCGCAGTGGACTACCTGATGAGCAAGGCCGGCGGCGGCGCCAAGCGCTGGGTGCTGCTGGGGACCGACTATGTGTACCCCCGCACCACCAACAAAATCCTGCGCGCTTACCTCAAGAGCAAAGGCGTGGCCGAGAAGGACATCGACGAAAAATACACCCCGTTTGGCCACGCCGACTATCAGACCATCGTGGCTGACGTGAAAAAATTCGCGCAAGGCGGCAAAACGGCGGTGGTCTCGACCATCAACGGCGACTCCAACGTGCCTTTCTATAAAGAGCTTGGCAATGCGGGCCTGAAGGCCAAGGATGTCCCGGTCGTTGCCTTCTCCGTCGGCGAGGAAGAACTGCGCGGGGTGGACGCCAAGCCGCTGGTAGGCCACCTGGCCGCCTGGAACTACTTCATGTCGATCAAGAGCCCGGCTAACACCGAGTTCATCAAGAAATGGTCGGATTACGCCAAAGCCAAAAAACTTCCCGGTTCTGAAAAACCGCTGACTAACGACCCGATGGAAGCGACCTATATCGGCATCAACATGTGGAAGCAGGCCGTGGAAAAAGCCAAATCCACCGATACCGACAAGGTGATTGCCGCCATGGCTGGCCAGACTTTCAAGGCACCGTCGGGCATCGTGTCGAAGATGGATGAGAAAAACCATCACCTGCACAAGTCGGTGTTTATCGGCGAGGTCAAGGCTGACGGCCAGTTCAATGTGGTGTGGAAAACGCCCGGCCCGGTGAAGGCCAAGCCATGGAGCCCGTACATCCAAGGCAACGACAAGAAGCCGGATGAGCCCGTCAAGAAGTAAGACGCTACCCATTGTATTCTTCTGCCTGGGCTGGTTGCCGGGCAGAGGACTCCAAGAAAGTTGCAGTCTGGGCGCAATACCATGTGGTGTGCCCCGCCCAATCTACAGGTTCTTTTCATGCCGATTCGCCGTTTATTCCTGATTGCTACGTGTTTGATAGCTAGCTATGCCCATGCTTTAACGGCTGACGAGGTAAAAGGCATGGCAGTTGGCGACATTGAGGCCCGCGTGGAGGCGCTGGGCAAGGCTGTCGCCCATGCTGATGAAAAAACAGCGGCGTTCATCCAGGCGCTGTCTGACGATGCCGTCAAGACCAGCGGCGACAGGGTGCTGGTAGTCAAGGGTGACAGGGCCTTTGACCCCGTCACAGGTGCAGAGCTGCCCTTGCCCGCTGATGCTGAAGACGTGATCAATCCCAATGTCATGCGCAGCGAACTCGACAATGCGCTGGCCACCCTAAAACTCTTCTCAAAAGACGAGAAGATGCGGCGTGATGCTCTCAAGACACTGGCCGCTGACAGCGATGAGGCCCGCCTGCCATTGATTGAAAAGGCCTTCGCGGCTGAAACGGTGCCCGAGCTGAAAAGCCAGCTGGAGATGATGCGCGCCACCATCATGCTGGGCAGCACCAACAAGACCAAACGGCTTGAAGCCGCCGCCTTGCTTTCCGCCAGCAACAACCCCAACACCAAAACCTCGCTGATTGAGCGCCTGGGCACCGAGGCTGACGCCGACGTGAAAGTCGCGCTTCAGGCGGCCCTGACCAAGGTCCAGGCTTCACTCGCCTGGGGCGACAAACTGGGTGCGATTTTCAGCGGCGTCAGCCTGGGCAGTATTTTGCTGCTGGTGGCGCTGGGACTGGCCATTACTTATGGCCTCATGGGAGTCATCAACATGGCGCACGGCGAACTGATGATGATCGGCGCCTACGCCACCTACGCGGTGCAGGGCCTGTTCCAGAAATACCTGCCCGGCGCTTTCGACTGGTATTTGCTGGGCGCCGTGCCGGTAGCGTTCATGGCTTCGGCGCTCATGGGCGCGGCGCTGGAGCGCAGCGTGATCCGTTTCCTCTATGGCCGCCCGCTGGAGACGCTGCTGGCGACCTGGGGCATCAGTCTGATGCTGCAGCAACTGGTGCGCTCTGTTTTTGGCGCGCAAAACGTTGGCGTTGAAAACCCGGTGTGGATGAGCGGTGGTGTACAGGTGCTGGGCAATCTTTCACTGCCCTACAACCGGCTGGTCATCATCGGTTTTGCCGCGGCAGTGCTGCTGGCAATGGCCTGGCTGATCGGCAAAACCCGGCTCGGCCTGTTTGTGCGCGGCGTCACGCAAAACCGCGCGATGGCTTCCTGCATGGGCGTGAACACGGCGCGCATTGACACCTACGCGTTTGCGCTGGGCTCGGGCATTGCCGGGCTGGCAGGCTGCGCGCTGAGCCAGATCGGCAACGTCGGGCCGGACTTGGGCCAAGGTTACATCGTCGATGCCTTCATGGTGGTGGTGCTGGGCGGCGTGGGGCAACTGGCCGGCACGGTGTATGCCGCGCTGGGCCTGGGCATCCTGAACAAATTCCTCGAAGGCTGGACCGGCGCGGTGCTGGCCAAAATTGCCGTTCTGGTGTTCATCATCATCTTCATCCAGAAGCGGCCGCAGGGCATCTTTGCGATGAAGGGCCGCTCAGCGGAGGCATGAATGATGACTACTTCTACTACGTCGTCATTGCGAGTGCAGCGCGGCAATCCACTGCCTTCCAAAGCCCCCTTGCTCACCCGCAGCGGCTGGAGCGCCTTCATCATTGCGCTCATTGTGGTCAGTGCCGTCGCTCCCATGCTGAATCTGTGGGTCCCCGAGGGCAACGCCTTGCACATGAGCACCTACGCGGTGGCGTTGCTGGGCAAGATCATGTGCTATGCCATTCTTGCGCTGGCCATGGATTTGATCTGGGGCTACACCGGCATACTGTCACTGGGTCACGGCGTGTTTTTTGCGCTCGGCGGTTACGTCATGGGCATGTACCTGATGCGCCAGATTGGCCGTGACGGCAACTACAAAAGCGAC
>MERZ01000016.1:0-1341 GCA_001770785.1 Burkholderiales bacterium RIFCSPHIGHO2_12_FULL_61_11 | reverse complement strand
GGTGGCTTTTGTGTTTGGCTATTTTGCCTTTCGCTCACGCATCAAGGGCGTGTATTTTTCCATCATCACGCAGGCCATGACGTTTGCCGCCATGCTGCTGTTCTTCCGCAACGAGACCGGCTTTGGCGGCAACAACGGATTTACCGATTTCAAGCGGATATTGAACATTCCGATTGCCACGCCGTCCATGCGCATGGTGCTGTTTGTGCTGACCGGCCTGAGCCTGTTGGGTTTCTTTCTGTTTGCCAAATGGCTGGTTGGCAGCAAGTTTGGCCGCGTGCTGCAAGCCATACGTGATGCGGAAACGCGCGTGATGTTTTCGGGCTACAACCCGCTCGGCTACAAGCTCACCATCTGGGTCATCTCGGCCATCATGTGCGGCGTGGCCGGTGCGCTGTATGTGCCGCAGGTGGGCATCATCAACCCGGGTGAAATGAGTCCGGCCAACTCGATCGAGATTGCCATCTGGGCGGCCGTGGGCGGGCGCGCCAGCCTGATCGGGCCGATTGTGGGTGCCTTTATCGTCAATGGTGCCAAGAGTTGGCTTACCGTGGCTTATCCCGAATTCTGGCTGTATTTTCTGGGGGCCTTGTTTATCGGCGTGACGCTGTTTTTGCCCGATGGGGTGGTTGGGCTGATGAAGAAACTCAGGAAGGGATGGGAGAGATGACGCCCGATCTTCTGGAACAAGGCGCTCGCCGCGTGGAGGAGCACCTGGCGCTCCTGGCAGCCGGAAAAAACAATACCGAATCGGGTGGCCGAAACGCCAGCACGGGCCGCATTGCCACACCCGGCGAGGTCGATGTCACCCATGGCCGTATCCTTTATCTGGATGGCGTGAGCGTCAGCTTCGACGGCTTCAAGGCGATTAACAAGTTGTCGCTCGATATTGCACCGGGTGAGCTGCGCTGCGTCATTGGCCCCAATGGCGCTGGCAAGACCACCCTGATGGACATCATCACTGGAAAAACGCGGCCCGACGAAGGCACGGTGTTCTTCGGCAGCACGATTGACCTGCTGCGCTACAAGGAAGCCGAGATCGCCCAGTTGGGCATTGGCCGCAAGTTCCAGAAGCCCACGGTGTTTGAGCAGCTTACGGTGTTTGAAAACCTGGAGCTGGCGCTCAAGACCAACAAGGGCCATGAACGTGATGTCTGGTCCTCGATGTTCTTCCGGCTGGACTCGGCGCAGAGTGACCGCCTGGCCGAGATTCTGGTGACGATTCATCTGGCCGACAGTGTGAGCCGCCTGGCGGGGAATTTAAGCCATGGGCAAAAGCAGTGGCTGGAAATCGGCATGCTGCTGATGCAAGCTACCAAGCTGCTGTTGCTCGACGAGCCG
>MERZ01000015.1:11242-15982 GCA_001770785.1 Burkholderiales bacterium RIFCSPHIGHO2_12_FULL_61_11 | reverse complement strand
TCGGCGTGGATGCGCCCGATTTCAACCTCGACCTTGAGGCGGCGCTAAAAAGCAAAGGGATCAAGACGGTTCATTTTGTCAGTCCCTCAGTGTGGGCCTGGCGTGCAGACCGCGTCGATAAAATCAGGCGCAGTGTGGACCTTGTGCTCTGCATTTTCCCGTTTGAACCCGCCTTGCTGGCCGCCCACGGAATTGCGGCGACCTATGTGGGTCATCCGCTGGCCAGCGTGATTCCCATGCAGCCGGACCGGCTGGCGGCCAGGGGCAAGCTGGGATTGCAGGATGACGAGACCGTCATTGCCGTCTTGCCGGGCAGCCGGGAGTCGGAAATAAACTACCTGGCCAGAAGGTTCTTTCAGGCTGCAGCGATTGTCAAACGGGCGCAGCCAGCGATCAAATTCATAGTCCCAGCCATCCCCTCGCTGAAACACCAGATCGAGCGGCTGGCCGATGCGGCTGGGGTACGGGCTGATCTGCAGATTGTCGAAGGCCAGTCACACACGGTGCTGGCCGCCTGCGATGTCACGCTGATTGCGAGTGGCACCGCCACGCTGGAAGCTGCCTTGTTCAAGCGTCCCATGGTGATTGCCTACAACATGAACTGGTTGTCGTGGCAGATCATGCGGCGCAAGAAGCTGCAACCCTGGGTTGGTTTGCCCAATATCCTCTGCCAGAATTTTGTCGTGCCCGAGTTGCTGCAGGATGCGGCTTCGCCCGAGGCGCTGGCGGCTGCGCTGCTGCAGTGGGTGGAGGCACTCTCTTCAGCACCTGACAAAATAGCAGCGGTTGAGCAACGATTCACAAAGCTGCACGCTGAGCTGCAGCGCGACACTTCACAATTGGCAAGCCATGCGATCCAGAAAATACTTGAAGGTTGAGCAAGCACCCCTGTGCTGGTACATTCCCGGGCTGATGGCGGGGGTTGACGAGGCGGGGCGCGGGCCCTTAGCCGGGCCGGTGGTGGTGGCGGCGGTCATTCTTGACGAACTCAATCCCATCAAGGGACTGGCTGATTCCAAAAAACTCACGGCCTTGCGGCGTGAAAAGCTGTATGACGAAATTCGCGCCAAAGCATTGTGCTGCTCCATTGCCCAAGCGAGCGTTGAAGAAATTGACGCCCTGAATATTTTGCAGGCCACGATGCTCGCCATGAAGCGAGCGGTGGAGGGCTTGCGGCTCAAGCCCAACAAAGTGCTGGTTGACGGCAACCGCTTGCCCCTACTTGGCATTCTGGCTGAGGCGATTGTCAAGGGCGACGATCTGGTGCCATGCATCTCCGCCGCATCCATTCTGGCCAAGGTGTACCGCGACCACTGGTGTGCCGAGTTCCACCTGGAATATCCGCAATATGGTTTTGCCACCCACAAGGGGTATGGCACGGTCAAGCATCTGGCCGCATTGCGTGAGCATGGCGCCTGTCCCCAGCACCGAAGGTCGTTTGCGCCCGTGGCCGAGGTGCTGCGGTGAGTCCTGGTTTTTCTATCCCCGTCACGCAGGTCACTTCACGCGATAACCCGCTCATCAAGGAATTGCGCAAGCTTTCGCAGGACAGCACGGCTTACCGAAAGCAACAGCGGGTTTGGCTGGAGGGGGACCATCTGTGCCGTGCCGCGCTGGCACGCGGGCTGAAGCCGGTGTTTGCCGTTTTTTCAGAATCGTTTTGGCCTCTAGCCGCCGGCGAGTTGGCGCAGGCAGCTGTCAAGAACATAGTGATTCCGGACGCGTTGTTGCCGGAAATCAGCGGCCTGGAGTCCCCCGCGCGCATGGGCTTTGTGCTGGATCTGCCTGCTGCGCCCGAATTGCGGCTGGATGCGGCCTCGGTCATTCTGGACCGCGTGCAGGATCCCGGCAACGTCGGATCCATTTTGCGCAGCGCGGCCGCCTTCGGCTTTCGCCAGATAATTTCGCTCAAAGGCACGGCAGCGCTCTGGTCGCCCAAGGTGCTGCGCGCCGGCATGGGCGCCCATTTTTCCTTGCGCTTGGTGGAGGGTGTCGAACCCGGTGAGCTGGCCCGCCTGACCGTTCCCATTGTGGTCACCAGTTCGCACCACGGCAGCTTTCTACACCAGCAAAAATTGCCCATGCCCTGCGCCTGGGCCATGGGCCATGAAGGGCAGGGCGTCAGCGACGAGCTGATGGCCAGAGCCAGTCTGACCGTGCGCATAGACCAGCCTGGCGGTGAAGAATCGCTCAACGTCGCCGCCGCTGCCGCCATCTGTCTGCATGCGAGCGCACTCGCCCAGCAATAAGGCTCCAAGACCGGATAGCTCATCGGGAGCAGCGTACGTAATACACGCAGTGAAAAGCGTGGTGGCAGGTTATACTTGGAGGCTTTTCAAAACACAGCGTCGCCCGAGCGCATTCAAAGCCAACACCCTCACAAAAGCAGCCCGCAAGAGTCTTTACAGAGACGTTTCTTGTGTACGCTTGGGCGAACCGTAACCAAACCGGAGAACCCAGTGCTTTTGTCTCTACAGGGAATGCAAGGAAGAACCCCTCACGCCATTCTGGCGCTCGCAGACGGCACGGTCTTTATTGGCAATTCGATTGGAGCTGCGGGCTCCACGATCGGCGAGGTGGTGTTCAATACCGCCATGACCGGCTACCAGGAAATCCTCACGGATCCGAGCTACTGCCAGCAGATCGTCACCTTCACATATCCCCATATTGGCAACTACGGCGTCAATGCCGAGGATGTTGAAGCCGACAAAATCCATGCCGCCGGCCTGATCATCAAGGACTTGCCATTGCTGGCATCCAACTTCCGTATGTCCATGACCTTGGCCGAATACCTGGTCAAGGAAAAAACGGTCGCGATTGCCGGGATTGATACGCGCCAGCTGACGCGTCACCTGCGTACCCAGGGCGCCCAGAACGGATGCATTTCGGCGCTCGCCCTGGGTGAACCGGTGAGTCAACCTGCCATTGACAAGGCGGTAGCGGCCGCAAGAGGCGCGCCCAGCATGAGCGGGCTGGATCTCGCCAGGGTCGTGTCAGTGAAACAGACCTACGAGTGGACGCAGACCGAGTGGAAACTGGGATCGGGTTACGGCGTGCAGATCACGCCAAAATTCCACGTTGTGGCCTTTGATTTTGGGGTGAAGAAAAACATCCTGCGGATGCTGGCCGAGCGCGGCGCGCGCATCACGGTGGTGCCGGCCCAGACCTCGGCCTTTGACGCGCTCAAGCTCAAACCCGATGGCATTTTCCTGGCCAACGGCCCGGGTGATCCGCAGCCTTGCGACTACGCCATTACGGCGGTGCGCGAACTGGTTGAAACCGGCATCCCGACTTTCGGCATCTGCCTGGGCCACCAGATCATGGCACTGGCCAGTGGCGCCAAAAGCTTCAAGATGAAGTTCGGCCACCACGGCGCCAACCATCCGGTTAAAGACCTTGACACCCAGCGCGTCAGCATTACCAGCCAGAACCACGGTTTTGCGGTTGACGGGACAAGCCTTCCCGCCAAGCTTCGCGCCACGCACATCAGCCTGTTTGACGGGACGCTGCAAGGCCTGGCCCGCACTGACAAGCCCGCGTTTTCGTTCCAGGGGCACCCTGAAGCATCGCCGGGCCCGCATGACATTTCTTATTTGTTTGACAGATTCATCGCGCTCATGACCCAGGCTCAGGAGAACCAGAAAAATGGCTAAGCGCACGGACATCAAATCCATCCTCATCCTTGGCGCTGGCCCGATCATCATTGGCCAGGCCTGCGAGTTTGACTATTCCGGCGTGCAGGCCTGCAAGGCGCTGCGCGAAGAGGGTTACAAGGTCATTCTGATCAATAGCAACCCCGCCACGATCATGACCGATCCGGCCACCGCCGACGTGACTTACATCGAGCCCATCACCTGGAAGACGGTTGAAAAAATCATCGCACGGGAAAGGCCCGATGCCATTTTGCCGACCATGGGCGGTCAGACGGCGCTCAACTGCGCACTTGATCTGTGGCGCAACGGCGTGCTTGACAAATACCAGGTCGAGCTGATCGGCGCCAAGCCCGAAGCCATCGACAAGGCGGAGGACCGCCTGAAGTTCAAGGACGCGATGACCAAAATCGGTCTCGGTTCGGCCCGCTCGGGCATTGCGCACAGCATGGATGAAGCCTGGGTCGTGCAGAAAACGCTGGGGTTTCCCACTGTCATTCGCCCCAGCTTCACCCTGGGCGGCACCGGCGGCGGCATCGCCTACAACCCCGAAGAATTTGAAGTCATCTGCAAGCGCGGGCTCGAAGCCTCGCCGACCAGTGAACTGCTGATCGAAGAGTCGTTGCTGGGCTGGAAAGAGTACGAGATGGAAGTGGTGCGCGACCAGGCGGACAACTGCATCATCGTCTGCTCGATTGAAAACCTGGATCCCATGGGCGTGCACACCGGCGACTCCATCACCGTGGCACCGGCCCAGACGCTCTCCGACAAGGAATACCAGATTCTGCGCGACGCGTCGCTGGCGGTGCTGCGTGAGATTGGCGTGGACACTGGCGGCTCCAATGTGCAGTTCTCCATCAATCCGGATGATGGCCGCATGGTCGTGATCGAGATGAATCCGCGCGTCTCGCGCTCCTCGGCACTGGCTTCCAAAGCCACCGGTTTCCCGATTGCCAAGGTGGCTGCCAAGCTTGCCGTTGGCTACACGCTCGATGAGCTGCGCAACGAAATCACCGGCGGCGCCACGCCCGCCAGCTTTGAGCCCAGCATTGATTACGTGGTCACCAAGATCCCGCGTTTTGCCTTTGAG
>MERZ01000015.1:672-11225 GCA_001770785.1 Burkholderiales bacterium RIFCSPHIGHO2_12_FULL_61_11 | reverse complement strand
CAGGACCGCGAAGTCCTCGAGCGGGAGCTGGGCGCCCCGGGCCCCGAGCGCATCTGGTATGTGGGCGACGCGTTTGCCATGGGGCTGAGCGTGGACGAAGTGTTTGTGCTGACCAAAATCGATCGCTGGTTTCTGGTGCAGATTGAGCAGATCGTCAAGATTGAACTTGAGCTGGAGACCACGACGCTCGAAAAAATCGACGCTGTCACGCTGCGGGCATTGAAGCAAAAGGGCTTTTCCGACCGCCGCCTGGCCAAGCAACTCAAAACCACCGATACCGCCATTCGCGAAAAACGCATTGCGCTGGGCGTGCGACCGGTCTACAAGCGGGTCGACACCTGCGCCGCCGAATTTGCGACCAACACCGCCTACCTTTACTCCACCTATGAGGCCGAGGGCAGCGAGTGCGAAGCGCTACCGACTGACAAGAAAAAAATCATGGTGCTGGGCGGGGGGCCCAACCGCATTGGGCAGGGCATTGAGTTTGACTATTGCTGCGTCCACGCCGCCCTTGCCCTGAGCGAGGACGGCTACGAGACCATCATGGTCAACTGCAATCCCGAGACGGTTTCCACCGATTACGACACCAGTGATCGCCTTTACTTTGAGCCGCTCACGCTGGAAGACGTACTGGAGATTGTCGATAAGGAAAAACCGCTGGGCGTTATCGTTCAGTACGGCGGGCAAACGCCTTTGAAGCTGGCGCTGGATCTGGAAGCCAATGGTGTTCCCATCATCGGCACCTCGCCCGATATGATTGACGCCGCCGAAGACCGTGAGCGTTTTCAGCAGCTGCTGCATGAGCTCAAACTGCGGCAGCCGCCCAATGCCACGGCACGCACCGAGCCTGAAGCACTCGAGAAGGCCGCTGCACTTGGCTACCCGCTGGTGGTGCGCCCCAGCTATGTGCTCGGTGGCCGTGCCATGGAGATCGTGCACGAGCAGCGGGACCTGGAACGCTACATGCGCGAAGCCGTCAAGGTGAGCCACGACTCACCGGTGTTGCTTGATCGTTTTTTGAACGACGCGATTGAATGCGATGTCGATTGCGTCCGAGACGCTGCAGGCCAAACCTTCATAGGTGGCGTGATGGAGCATATCGAGCAGGCGGGCGTGCACAGCGGCGACTCGGCCTGTTCGTTGCCGCCTTATTCCCTCAGTGCCGAAACCATCACCGAAATCAAGCGCCAGACCGCTGCCATGGCCCATGCCTTGAATGTGGTCGGCCTCATGAATGTGCAGTTTGCCATTCAGCACATTAATGGCCATGACGTGATTTACGTGCTGGAGGTCAATCCGCGCGCCTCGCGCACCGTGCCGTTTGTCAGCAAGGCCACCGGTGTCCAGCTGGCCAAGGTGGCGGCACGCTGCATGGTCGGCCAGACGCTGGCCTCGCAAGGCATCACGCGGGAGGTGACGCCGCCTTATTTCAGCGTCAAGGAAGCAGTTTTCCCCTTCGTTAAATTCCCCGGCGTGGACACCATTCTGGGCCCCGAGATGAAGTCCACCGGAGAGGTGATGGGCGTGGGCAGGACTTTTGGCGAGGCTTTTGTGAAGTCGCAAATCGGCGCTGGCACCCGGTTGCCGAGGTCCGGGAAAGTCTTCCTGACGGTCAAGAACAACGACAAGCCGCAGGCCGTTGAAGTGGCGCGTGCCTTGGCCACATTGAAGTTTGAGCTGGTGGCCACCAAGGGCACGGCCGCGGCCATTCAGGCGGCAGGCATCGCCTGCACGGTTGTGAACAAGGTCACGGAAGGCCGGCCACACGTGGTGGACATGATCAAAAACCACGAAATTGCGCTGGTCATCAACACGGTGGAAGAGCGTCGCAATGCAATTGCCGATTCGCGGCAGATTCGCACCTCGGCGCTGCTGGCCGGCGTGACCACCTTTACCACCATGGCCGGTGCGCAAGCGGCGGTTGAAGGCATGAAATACCTGGATAACCTGAACGTGTATTCACTTCAGGAGCTTCACGCCCAATTGGTTCTCAGCTGACACCAGGCTAATTACCCGGTGATCCCGTAAAATTTGCTTTAAAATTAGCTCAACTTTCAGATTAAATACGCCGCCGCCAGGTGACTGGTGGCGGTTTCGCATTTTCAGGAGCAAAAAATGTCAACCCTTCCCATTACCAAGCGCGGTGCAGAAAAGCTCAAGGCTGAATTGCACAAGCTCAAGACCGTTGAGCGTCCATGGGTCATCAACTCCATTTCAGAAGCCCGTGCGCAGGGTGATCTGAGCGAAAATGCCGAGTACGACGCTGCCAAAAACCGCCAGGGTTTTGTTGAAGGTCGCATCCAGGAAATCGAAAGCAAGTTGTCGGCTGCCCTGATCGTTGACCCCACGGCGATGGAGCCCGGAACTCGCGTAGTGTTTGGCTGCACTGTCCAACTGGCTGATGAAGCCACCGGCGACAGCGTGACCTACCAGATCGTGGGTGAAGACGAAGCCGACCTCAAGCATGGATTGATCAACATCGGCTCACCGATTGCCCGCGCCCTGATTGGCAAGGACGAGGGCGATACCGCTGAGGTGTTTGCACCGGGCGGTATCAGACGTTATGAGATTGTGGTGGTCAGCTACATCTGAAGAATGTTGTCTCCACGCTTGTCCCGGCTTTTAACGCCGATCTTTTTCATTTCATGAGAGAGCGCTTCAGTGTCATGCTGGCGGCGCTCTGGTGGGGTAGCCTGACGGGGCTTGGCTTTGTCGTGGTGCCTTTGCTGTTTCTGCATTTAGCAAGCCCTGCGGCAGCCGGTGCCGTGGCGGCCAAGCTCTTCACGGCGCAAACCTGGCTCAGTATCGGCTGCACCCTGCTGATACTGCTGGTTCTTAATAAAAACGATGATCCGGCGCTTGCCGCACAGGCGCGTTTGGCCATGAAATTTGTCGTGGCGGGGCTGCTGCTGACCGTGCTGGTCGAGTTTGGTGTGGCACCCCGCATCGTCAACGCCCGGGCTGACGGCGGCAATCTCAGGCTCTGGCACGGCGTGGGAAGCGCGATGTACCTTGGCCAGTGGCTGTGCGCCGGGTTCACCCTATGGCGCTTGAGCTCGCGGAAGTTGAACTGAATCTGGAGCTTCCAACGCAAAGGCGCAAAGTAAATCCAATAAAGGAAGGGCGGTATTTCTCGTTGTCCGCCTCTTTCTTGGCGTCTTTTCGCCTTTGCGTTGGATGTCTGTACACGCCACCCGCACCCATCCCGTATCAGCAAGCCGAGGAACGCTCAGCGGCTTCCAGCGTGTTGAACAGCAGCATGGTGATGGTCATGGGTCCGACGCCGCCGGGAACGGGTGTGATGTAGCCGGCGACTTGCCTGACGCCGTCGAAATCCACGTCGCCGCAGAGCTTGCCTTCGTCGTTGCGATTCATGCCGACGTCAATCACCACCGCGCCCGGTTTGACCATGTCGGCGGTCAACACCTTTTGCTTGCCGACCGCTGCAATGATGACATCCGCCTGCAGCGTCATGGCTTTGAGGTCCTGGGTGGCGCTATGGCAAATGGTCACGGTGGCATTTTTTTGCAGCAGCATCAAGGCCATCGGCTTGCCGACGATGTTGCTGCGGCCGATCACCACGGCATGCTTGCCACGCAAGTTGTAGCCAATGCTCTCCAACATCTTCATGCAACCGTAAGGCGTGCAGGGCCAAAAACCGGGCTGGCCGACCATCAGTGCGCCAGCGTTGGTGACGTGAAAACCGTCGACATCCTTGGCTGGCGAAATCGCTTGAATGACTTCTTGCGCGTTGATATGCGGCGGCAGCGGAAGCTGAACCAGGATGCCATGAATTGCCGGGTCTTTGTTCAATGCGTCGATACGTGCCAGTAATTCGGCCTCGGAAAGCGTGACCGGATAATGCTCCAGCACCGAATGCAGCCCGTTGTCTTCGCAGGCTTTGACCTTGCTGCGCACATAGACCTGGCTGGCCGGATTTTCGCCGACCTGTATGACGGCCAGGCCGGGCGTGATGCCTCGCGCGCGAAGGGTGGACGCGCGCTGGGCGACTTCAGCCCGAAGTTGTTTGGAGAGGGTGGTGCCGTCAATCAGCTGTGCAGTCATATGTTTTCTGGTTTGCAGGTAAGAATGCCATTTAGCCCAGTAAACAAAGGCTTAATTAGCTATTAGAAAAGTAGTAAAAAGAGATCCGGACGTTCAGGCTTTGAGGGTGTTGGAGCCCAGGGCGATCTTGAGCAGATCGGCCACGGTATTGGCACCCAGCTTTTCCATGATGTTGGCGCGGTGCGCTTCCACCGTTTTGATGCTGATCGCCAGGTCGTCGGCAATTTGCTTGTTCAGTCGGCCTGCGACGATGCGCTCAAGCACCTGCGCTTCGCGCGAGGTGAGCTTGGCCAATAGGGCGTCCCGGCTGGCGGACTGCTGGTGCTCGCTGAAGGCGTCCTTGGCCTGCTCCAGCATGCGCTCGACCAGATTGACCAGCGCTTCTTCCTGAAATGGCTTCTGAATAAAATCCACCGCACCTTTTTTCATGGTGTCCACGGCCATGGGGACATCGCCGTGGCCGGTGATGAAAACGAGCGGCAGCGGCGGCTTGCGTTCAACCAGTCGGTCTTGCAACTCCAAACCGGTCATGCCGCCCATGCGGATGTCAACAATCAGACAAGCCACTTCGCGCGCGTCGTAGCGGCTCAGAAAAGTTTCAGCCGAGTCGTAGCAGCGCACACGGTAATCCTTGCCTTCGAGCAACCATTGCAGGGAGTCGCGCACGCCCTCGTCGTCGTCAATGACGTAGACGTTACCTTTTTTCGGAATCAAGCTCATGCCATACCTTCTCAGTAGACTACTTTTCCTGGAAATGATCTCAGCGAATGCCAGCGTCGTTGACCGCTACGCCATCGATAGCAGGCATTGCTGGTGAAAGCAGGGCTGCCACGGGAATCCAGAAAGAAAACCGGCACCCCACTACTTCGCCCCCATTGTAGAGGTTGACAGCTTCCATCCTGCCCTGGTGAGATTCAACAATGCTGCGGCACAATTTCAGGCCAATGCCCATGCCCTCGGCCTTGGTTGAATAGAAAGCTTCAAACAGTCGGGTCATGACTTCGGGTGACAGGCCGTGGCCCGAATCGAGCACCGAAAACTCCACCACGCTCTGTTCTTCGATCTGCTTGGGCACCACGCGCAATTCAACGCTGCGGCGCGCCGCTGGCAGGTTGGCCTGCGCAATCGATTCAGCCGCATTTTTCATCAGGTTGATCAGCACCTGCTCGATCAGAATCCGATCCACCAGGAGATTGGGCAAGCGCGCCGCAATGTAGTGGCTCAGCCGCACATGGTGGCGCCTGAGTTCTATCTCGGCCAGTTCCATCGCGTTGCTTGTCATCGTGGCGACATCGGCTTGCGCACGGTTGGGTTCGCTGCGTTTCACAAACGAGCGAATGCGCTGGATGATCTGCCCGGCACGGTGTGCTTGCCGGGCGGTTTTTTCAAGCGCGACCAGCAGGTCTTCGTTACTGATTTGCTGGCCCTTGATGCGTGACACCATGCCATTGCAATAGTTGTTGATGGCCGTCAGCGGCTGGTTGAGTTCGTGGGCCACGCTTGACGCCATTTCACCCATGGTGATAAGGCGGCTGGCGGTCTGGGCGCGTTCGTTTTGCTGGGCGGCTTGCTCTTCCGCATCACGCCGCGGCGTGATGTCGGTGGCAATCATCATCTGCGCCAGACGGCCATCCACCCAAGTCAGGTAACGCGAACGCACTTCCAGCCATTTCGCCAACTCGGGGACAAAGATCTCGGCGTTTTCTGACTGGGCCGCGGTGAGCGTGTCGGTAGGCAAACCGGCCAGTCCATCGACCGCGTCCAGCGCATCGCCGGTAGGTGTCGCGGCTGGCACACCGGCCTGGGCAATCAGGTTCATGTGGCCGGATACTTCACCACCAAACCAGGAGCGGTACAGCTTGTTGGCAAACAGCAGCTCTTCGCTACCCAGCGGTGCCACGGAGACGGCCGCATCAAGTCCTTCGAGCACCGTGGTGAAACGTTCATAAGAGGCCGACAGCTCTTCGCGAATACGTTTGGGCTCGGTGATATCGGTCATCGACGTCATCCAGCCGGTTTGCTGTCCACGCGGATCAATCAGCGGCGACACGTACATGCGGGCGTCAAATATCTGTCCATTCTTGCGCTTGACCCGAACCTCGAAACCGCCGGGCGGTGTCCGGCCGTGCAATTCGTCGTCCAGTCGCGCACTTGAGGTCGCAATGTCGGCCTCTGGCCAATGGGGAAAAGGCGGCGTGCGGCCCACCAAGTCTCCTTCGGTCAGGCCAGTCATCTGGCAGAAAGCCGGGTTGACATAGGTGATGCGGCCCTGCAAATCAAGCACGCGCATGCCGGTGAGCATGGAGTTTTCCATAGCGCGGCGAAAGTTGGTTTCGTAAATCAGCGCCTCCTGGGCCTGCACCCGTCGGCGGGTGTGGCGCCAGGTTCCCAGCAGCATCCAGACCGTCAGGGCGCTCAGGGCGCTGACGAGCCAGAAAAAGCCGCTGCCCACCACACCGAGCGAGGCGCGATAGCCTTCGGCCCGGATCAGCAGGCCATTCCCCACGGGTGAGACGGGTATTTCGTACGCGGCAGCGTCATCGGTCCAAGGGAGCAGGCGGGCCGCGCGGGTTTTCGGCGGTGGCAAGTTGCCCGCCAGCACCCGATTTTTATCGTCCACCAGCGTCACCGCATACTTGGCCGTGACCTCGGTAGGCACGCCAAAGCGCAACAAACCGTCAATCGAATATTCGCCCATGATGACGCCGGAAAACTTGCCCTGGTCATCAAGCGGCACCTGCAATTGCAGCGTAGGCGCGTTATAGCCGCTGGACTCCTTGGCCACAATGGGTCGGGAATAGACCGGTTGCCGAAGGTCGCGCGCCAGTTCATAGCTGTCGTCCGTCGCGCCGATCTTGAGCTGCTCGCCTGCCGCGCGCTGCTGGCTGGCGTTGGCGCTGGGCGAAACGTAGGTGACCTTGATGCGGCGTTTGCTGTCCACCCAGCTCACCGCCATTAGCTCCGGATACTGATTGACCAGCGCTTCGGCCTGGATGATGAACTCTTCGGTGTCAACCTCTTTGTTCGATACATCGCGGCCGACGCGCATGAGCTGCTCCTGCCTTTCGAGCAGACGCAAGCGCAGCCGTTGCTGGGCGTACTCGACATCGCGCTTGACGGCTTGCTGCTCGCGGTCTATCTCTTCAATGCGCAGGTAGCCGAATGCGGCAATGACAGCGGCCAGGAATAGCACGACAGCCAACAGTGGCCCCAATGTGATGAAACGGTCTTGCCGCGCTGGCGACTGCTTGCGCCACCAGTGGCGCCAGGGAAGGCGGGAGGCGGGCCTGACTGTGGCTGGCGCCGAAGAGGGGACTTGTTTAAACATACGGGAAGTCTGCAGTTTAAGTGAGATACCTGCGCCAAGCAGGCCGCGCCCTATTTTTAGGCACAGTTTCCAAGGCGCCAGCGGTAGCGAAGCGCAAATGGTTGTGGGTCTATATCGTATTATGAAATCACTAAGCGCAATTTGAAATTTAATAAATATTATGAGAAACTAGAGACTTGAATCTAATATTCGTTTTCAAAACACGTTTTAGAAACAGACTTTTTGGGCAACCCGGTGGGTTGTGTTGCAACTTAACAAGTGTTTATTCAGGAGACAAAAAATGGCTGCCAATCCTAACGAAGCAAATGATTCAGGTGTCAATAACCTGCACGCCGCAGCCAACGAGGCGCTGGACAAAGACACGCAGGAAACTCGCGAGTGGATGGATGCACTGTCGGCGGTGATTGAGAGTGAAGGTCCGGAGCGCGCCCACTTTCTCTTGGAGCAACTGATCGAGCATGCCCGCCAGAACAGCATTAACATGCCGTTTTCGGCCAACACTGGCTATGTGAACACGATCGAGCCCGACCAGGAAGAGCGCTCACCTGGGAATCTTGAATTTGAAAAGCGCCTTCGCGCTTACATGCGATGGAACGCCATGGCCATGGTGGTGAAAGCCAACCGCTTGCACCCGGCTGACGGCGGTGACCTGGGCGGGCACATTGGCTCGTTTGCCTCGCTGGCCAGCATGTTTGGTGCCGGCTTCAACCATTTTTGGCATGCTGAAAGCGAAAATCATGGCGGCGATTGCCTTTACATTCAGGGTCACGTGTCGCCGGGTGTTTATGCCCGTGCTTACCTTGAAGGTCGCCTGACTGAAGAGCAATTGCTCAACTTCCGCCAGGAAGTCGGAGGCAAGGGCCTTTCAAGCTACCCGCATCCCAAACTGATGCCCGAGTTCTGGCAATTCCCCACGGTGTCCATGGGTCTGGGCCCGCTGATGGCGATTTACCAGGCGCGTTTCCTCAAATACCTGCACGCCCGCGGCCTTGCCAACACTGAAAACCGCAAGGTCTGGGTGTTCTGCGGCGACGGCGAGATGGACGAGGTTGAATCCTTGGGCGCCATCGGCCTGGCGGCCCGTGAAAAGCTCGACAACCTGATTTTTGTCATCAACTGCAATTTGCAGCGGCTCGATGGCCCGGTACGTGGCAACGGCAAGATTGTCCAGGAGCTTGAAGGTAACTTCCGCGGCGCCGGCTGGAACGTCATCAAGCTGCTCTGGGGCAGCAGCTGGGATCCGCTGCTGGCGCGCGATAAGGAAGGTGCCTTGCGCAAGATCATGATGGAGACCAACGACGGTGACTATCAGGCTTTCAAGGCGAATGACGGGGCCTATGTACGCAAGCATTTCTTTGGCCGCGACCCGCGTACGCTGGAGATGGTCGCCAACATGAGCGACGACGACATCTGGAACCTGCGCCGCGGCGGCCACGACTCGAAAAAAGTCTATGCGGCCTTCCATTCGGCCGTTCATCACGCGGGCCAGCCCACGGTGCTGCTGATCAAGACCGTCAAGGGTTTTGGCATGGGAAAAATTGGCGAAGGCAGGAATACTGTTCATCAGACCAAAAAGCTCTCCGATGAAGACGTCAAGGCCTTTCGCGACCGTTTCAACATTCCGATTCCGGACAGCCAACTGGCCGATATCCCGTTCTACAAGCCGGCCGACGACACCCCCGAGATGAAGTACCTGCACGAGCGCCGCAAGGCGCTCGGCGGCTACCTGCCGCACCGCCGCGTCAAGTCTGACGAACAGTTCGCCGTGCCGTCGCTTGAAACCTTCAAGGCGGTGCTGGACCCCACCGCCGAAGGCCGCGAAATCTCGACCACGCAAGCCTATGTGCGCTTTCTCACGCAGCTGTTGCGCGATCAGGCGCTGGGCCCGCGCGTGGTGCCCATTCTGGTGGATGAAGCCCGTACTTTCGGCATGGAGGGTCTGTTCCGCCAGATCGGCATTTACAACCCCGAGGGCCAGAAATACACCCCGGTCGATAAAGACCAGGTGATGTACTACAGGGAAGACGTCAAGGGGCAGATCCTGCAAGAAGGCATCAACGAGGCCGGCGGCATGAGCAGCTGGATCGCAGCGGCCACCTCTTACAGCACCAACAACCGGATCATGGTGCCGTTCTATGTGTATTACTCCATGTTCGGTTTTCAGCGCGTCGGCGACCTGGCCTGGGCGGCCGGGGACATGCAGGCGCGCGGCTTCCTGCTGGGCGGCACCTCGGGCCGCACTACGCTCAACGGCGAAGGCCTGCAGCACGAAGACGGTCACAGCCACATCATGGCGGGCACGATTCCCAACTGCATCAGCTACGACCCGACCTTCGCGCACGAAGTCGCCGTGATCCTGCACCATGGCCTCAAGCGCATGGTGGAAAAGCAGGACAACGTGTATTTTTACCTCACGCTGCTTAATGAAAACTATGCAATGCCGGGCCTCAAAGCCGGCACCGAAGAGCAGATCATCAAGGGCATGTACCTCTGCAAAGAGGGCGTGAAGCTCACGCCGCGCGTGCAGTTGCTGGGCTCCGGCTCCATCCTGCGCGAATCCATCGCGGCGCAGGCCTTGCTTGAAAAAGACTGGGGCGTTGGCGCCGATGTCTGGAGCTGCCCGAGCTTCAATGAGCTGGCCAGAGATGGCCAGAACACCGAGCGCTGGAATCTGCTGCACCCGACTGACAAGCCACGCGTGTCCTTCGTCGGCGAGCAGCTTGAAAAGCACACCGGCCCGGTGGTGGCATCGACCGATTACATCAAGGCCTACGCCGAGCAGATTCGTTCCTATATTCCAAAAGGACGCAGCTACAAAGTGCTGGGCACCGACGGCTTTGGCCGGAGCGACTTCCGCAGCAAGCTGCGCGAGCACTTCGAAATCAACCGTCATTACATTGTGGTGGCCGCCCTCAAGGCCCTGAGTGAAGAGGGTACCGTCCCCGTTGCCAAAGTGGCTGAAGCGATTCAGAAGTACGGCATCAATGCCGACAAAATCAATCCTCTTTACGCTTGATGCGTAAAACCGAACAGAAGCTTGAGCTGAACACTCACAGCAACCAGAGACAAACAAACATGGCATTGATAGACATTCAAGTTCCTGACATCGGAGATTTTGACGAAGTAACGGTGATTGAGCTGCTGGTCAAGCCCGGCGATA
>MERZ01000015.1:0-651 GCA_001770785.1 Burkholderiales bacterium RIFCSPHIGHO2_12_FULL_61_11 | reverse complement strand
AAGTGCGCGTTCCCGACATCGGCGACTTCAAGGATGTGGCCGTGATTGAGCTGCTGGTCAAGGTCGGCGACACCATCAAGGCCGAGCAATCGCTGGTCACGGTGGAATCTGACAAGGCCTCCATGGAAATTCCATCATCCGCCGCGGGTGTTTTGAAGGAGCTCAAGGTCAAGCTGGGCGACACGGTCAATATTGGCGACTTGCTGGCCATCCTGGAAGGTCCGGCTGCGCCCGTGGCTGCAGCCGCACCGGCACCGGCAGCCGCGCCATCGCCGGCACCTGTGGCCGTTGCCGCAGCGGCTTCAGCACCCATCGCATTGGCTGTCGCCATGCCACCGCATGAACCCACGGCCATCGCGCAAGGTGCGTTGCCACACGCCTCGCCGTCGGTGCGTAAATTTGCCCGAGAACTGGGCGTGCCGCTGGCTGAAGTCAAGGGCACGGGCCCCAAAGGCCGGATCACGCCAGACGATGTGCAGGCTTTCACCAAGGCGGTGATGGAGGGCAGCACCCGCACCCAGGCACAACTGGCCAAAGCGCCGGCGGGTGGCAGCGGTGCCGGGCTCGACCTGCTGCCGTGGCCCAAGGTCGATTTCACCAAGTTCGGCCCGGTCGAACGCCAGGACCTGCCCCGCATCAAGAAAATCAGCG
>MERZ01000014.1 GCA_001770785.1 Burkholderiales bacterium RIFCSPHIGHO2_12_FULL_61_11 | reverse complement strand
ATCGTCGAAAAAAGCGGGTTCATGGATTGCCACACTACGTTCGCAATGACAGACGGTTCATGGAGAGCGTAGCGCGGCAATCCATGCCCCCGCTTGATCCACGATGGATCGCCACGGCCGTAGCCTCGCGATGACGAATCGGGGGTCTGTTATTGCGAGGAGCAACGCGACGCGGCAATCGCAATGACGAACAGCCGGTACATTGATAATTTCTCGCTCCCTCTTAATAGGTCTTGGGCACCGGAACGACGGTTTGCTGCATCAGCGCGCAGGCGCTTTGCTTGCCGTTGGCGTCCAGGTGCAGCACCTCGACCGTGGCCACAATGATGCGTTTGCCGGCCCTGGCAACCCGGCCAATGGCGCGCAGCTCGCCGCCGCTGAACGCGGCCAGGAAATTGATCTTGTACTCGACCGTGGTGACTTCAGTATTGCTGGCCACCCTCGTCATGGCCGCGTAGCCGCCGGCAATGTCGGCCAGCGCACCCATGGCGCCGCCATGAAAGCCGCCCTGCTGCTGGATGACGCGCTCCGAATACGGCAGCGCCACCTCGCACAGCCCGGGCTCGACGCGCACCAGCCGCGCGCCCAGGTGCTGCATCATGCCCTGCCGCAAAAAGCTCGCTTCAATGCGCCGGAACAAGTCTGACGGCGCGCTGGGTGCATCCATGTGAATGGCCTTTTTGGAGAAATTTTCTTGATTGACGCTTGATTGACGTTTACGTAAACGTCAAGTAGGTCCCAATTATGGCCTATATTGATTTTTTGGCCTTGGCGAGCAGCGCCTTGGCCTCCTTTTCGTGGACCCGAATCTCGTCCAGATTGGCCTGCAGGTCGATCATCTGCGCTTCGAGCTTCTTGCGGTGATCGGTCAGCACGGTCAGAAATTTCTGGAGTTGCGGCGCGGTGTCGCGCGGGCTGTCGTAGGAGTCGATGATTTCCTTGGCCTCGACCAGCGACAAGCCCAGCCGCTTGGCGCGCAGCGTGAGCTTGAGCCGCGTGCGGTCGCGCGCCGTGTAGACGCGGTTGCGTCCGCCCGGCCCCCCGCGCTGGGGCTGCAGCAGGCCCATGTCTTCATAAAAACGCATGGCGCGCGTGGTCAGGTCAAACTCTTTTGCCAGGTCGCTGATGGTGTAGGTGATGACCATAATGAGGTGGAAAGTGCAATCAGGAAAACCCGGGGAGCAGAGGCGACAGCGCGCCGCGGGTGTCGACCCTACAATCACTAACTACATGTGACGTTTACGTAAACGTCAAATATACCTCGAATAGCGCATGAACCTCCTCGAACAACAATTGGACTACCCGTTTTCAGACACCTTGCCCGCCGCGGGAGAGGCGCTGGAAATTGCGCCCGGAATCAAGTGGATCCGCATGACGCTGCCCTTTGCGCTGGACCATATCAACCTGTGGCTGCTGCGCGACGAGATCGATGACGCGAGGCAGCCGGGCGGCAAGCGCCAGGGCTGGAGCGTTGTTGACTGCTGCGTCAGCGCGGAGCTCTCCAGGGCGCAATGGGAAGCCATTTTTGCCAGCCAGCTCGAAGGCCTGCCGATTTTGCGCGTCATCGTGACCCACATGCACCCCGACCATATTGGCCTGGCGCACTGGTTGTGCCAGCGCTGGAGCACGGCGCAGCAGGAGTGCCGATTGTGGATCAGCGCCACCGACTGCTCCATGGCGCGCCTGGCCTCGCAAAGCACGACGGGCTTTGGCGGCGCCAGCGCGGCCCGGTTTTTTGCCTCGCATGGGCTGACCGACCCGCATTCCCTCGAACAAATCAGGGCCCGCGCCGACTACTACCCGAAGCTGGTTCCGGCGGTGCCCGCCAGTTTTTGCCGCCTGATGGATGGCAACATCATCCGGATTGGCGGGCGCGACTGGCACTGCATCAGTGGCTATGGCCATGCCCCGGAGCACATCGCCCTGCACTGCGCCCAGGCCGATATCCTGATCAGCGGCGACATGGTGCTGCCGCGCATTTCGACCAACGTGAGCGTTTATGACCTGGAGCCCGAAGCCAACGCGCTCGCCTTGTTTCTGGCCTCCATCGATAAATTCTTGCCACTGAACCCGGCCACGCTGACCCTGCCCTCGCACGGCAAACCGTTCCGCGGCCTGCACACGCGCATCAGGCAACTGCACGATCACCACCGTGACCGGCTGGCCGAAGTGATGCAGGCCTGCAGCGCGCGCGCCTGCAGCGCGGCAGACATTTTGCCCGTCCTGTTCAAGCGCGAGCTCGACCTGCACCAGACCACCTTCGCCATGGGCGAGGCGGTGGCGCATCTGCATTTGCTGTGGTTTGGCGGCCAGTTGCGGCGCACCCAGGAGCACGGGATTTACCGCTTCAGCGCGGCAGCGGGCTCAGGGCTTGAGCCAGCCATTGACCTCGTCGATGACTTCGGTTTTGGGGCCACCCGCCAGCGCCTGCAGCCGCACCCGTGAGATCAGGTAAACAAAACGCGCCTGCGCCAAATCGCGCTGGGCGGCGACTTTTTGCTGCTCGGCATTGAGCGTATCGACCAGGGTGCGGCTGCC
>MERZ01000013.1:4345-5537 GCA_001770785.1 Burkholderiales bacterium RIFCSPHIGHO2_12_FULL_61_11 | reverse complement strand
GCATAGCGCGGGCCGGCGCTCTTCGCCCCGCCGGCGCCGGCAGTAAGCCGCCCCCTGGGCGGAGACGCTGCCGCCGGCGATTCTCAGCTTCACGTACTTGCCCAGCAGGGGCTGCAGGGGCGCCAGCGCCAGTTGTTTCACCTGCACATCGGCCCCCATCGCGCCGCTGGCCGGCACCACCCTGCCCTGCGCCGACAACTGGCCGCCTTCCCGCAAGTTCAGGCCGGCATTGAACTTGACCGACTGCGTGAGGTCGCTGCTGGCGTCCTCCAGTTTCACGACGAGGTCCTGTACATGGACCTTGACGCCACTGCCCTGGTCCTCGACCTCCGCGCCAAATTTACTCAATTCCACGCTCTTGGCCACGGCGATCCAAGGCGCGCAGGCGGATGGCGCCGGTGCCTCCGCCTGTTGGCCGGCCGCGCTGAACCTGGGCAGCAGACCCAGGATATCGAGCTGCCCCTTGCAGTCGCGCGTGAGTTGTAGTTGTCCCCCCTCGGCATAAAGCCGGCCGAAGCTGGCATGCCGCGCGGCCAGATCAAAGGCGCCGTCGGCGAAGCCCAACTGCGCGAGCTTGAACGGCGTCTGCGAGCCACTCGTGAGCGCCAGATCGGCGAGCGACAACGCGGCGTCGGTGACCATCAGCTTGAAGTCCGTGCCGGCCTGCTCGGCGATCAGTTGCAGCTGCAGTCGCGCTTTGTCCGCGCTCAGCTTGAGCGGCGGGCTGACCGTTTCATCGACCGCGCTGATGGCCACCTGATCGAAGACCACCTGCTTGACCGCCAGCTTCCAGTTGTTGATGACGAGCGCCTGGCCCGGGGCCACTGCGGGCCCTGCGGCCGTCACCAGGAGGTTCGCCAGATCGAGTGTGCCTTTGGCGTCGCGCCTGACCGTCAGCTTGCCGCCATCGGCGCGCACCTCGCCCACCGTCGCCTCGCGGCGCGCCAGGTCGGCGCTGATGTCGCTCACGTCCAGGCGCGTCAGCGTGGCGAACGAATCGCTGGCGCCGGCGTGCGCCAGCGCCAGGTCGCGCAACGCCAGTCTGGCGCCGGCGAGGCTGGCTTCGAACTTGCCGTCGCTATAGGAAAAATGGTAGGGCAAGGTGGCGGCGAGCTGCCCGGCTGCCAGGGTCCCACGGGTGTAGGACTTGAGGTACACCGCCAGCTCCGGCAGAGAGGCGTTTTCCAGGGTC
>MERZ01000013.1:4167-4325 GCA_001770785.1 Burkholderiales bacterium RIFCSPHIGHO2_12_FULL_61_11 | reverse complement strand
TGGATTCACTGATATATCGCCCTTCCAGCGCAGCTTGCCGCCGCGCTCGGAATCGGCGCTGAAGGTGTAAGAGTCGTTCTGGTCCGGCAGGGTACTGAAATGGGTCAGTTCAAAATCGATCGGGAAAAAATTGTTGGTGTAGCCGGCCCGGCGGTCTT
>MERZ01000013.1:1739-4133 GCA_001770785.1 Burkholderiales bacterium RIFCSPHIGHO2_12_FULL_61_11 | reverse complement strand
TGGCCAGCAGTTCGGCGAGATTGAATTTTCCGTCCGGCGCGATCGCCAGGCTCGCGCTCGGCGCGGTGACGCGGATTTCGGCAAAGCTCCAGGTGCGCCGGACCAGCGACACCCACTGCAGTTCCACGGCGAGTTTGCCGATGGCGAATAGCGGCGCGCCGTCGGCCTCGGCCAGGCGCAGATCCTGCGCCGCCAGGCGCAAGGTATAGGGATTGAAACTGACCTCGCCGATCGTCGCCTGGCGCGCCAGTTCGGTCTGCCCAAACTTGGGGACCTGATTCTTGATCACCAGCGGCACCAGCCAAAACCCAGCCACCGTATACGCGGCCAACAAGCCCGCCGCGCCCGCCACCCACCGCTTCCACCGAATATTCGTCGACTGCAACCCCTAGCTCCCTATTGTTATCCCTCGATTGCCTTTTGTCCTGGAGGGCGGAAATCAGCGCCGCTGGCGTGAGTATGCCCCTTTGCGGCCGATCCACCCCGTTGATCTTTCCGCTCTGATCGGCTGGCGGCCGTGATGACCGCGTTCGGAATGATTAACCTGGATTCTATTTAACGGCATTGAGTCGCTTGACCCCGGCCACAAAGCGCTCCAGCGTGGGCGAGAGCACGCCGCGGGGGATGCAAATCTCGATCAACTCAAAGCGGCCGCGCGTCGCGATGGCCTGCTCCAGCGCCTGTTGCAATTCGCTGCGCGTGGACACCCGCACGCCGTGCCCGCCCATGCCAGCGGCCATTTCGGCGTAGCCCCACTGGCCCAGGTCGTTGAAGGCTGACTCGGGCTGGAAGGTGCGCAGCATCTCCCAACTGGCGTTGTTGAACAGCAGCACGATTGGGTCCCAGCCATAGCGCTTGCAGTTACCCAGCTCCATGCCGGTCATCTGGAAGGCGCCGTCGCCCACCAGAATCAGCGGGCGCTGTCCGGTGGCCGCCTGCAGACCCAGGCCCGCCGGCACGCCGAAGCCCATGGTGGCGTAATAGCCCGGTGCCACCAGCGCCGTGTTCTCGATGTCCATGGCGGTGAAGAAGCAGTCGCCCATGTCACTGGCGATCGGCATTTTGCCGTGCCTGGCCATCAGGTCGTTGACGGCCGTGGCAATGTCCAGCGGCGCAATCGGTGCCGCGTCGGCCAGCATGTGGCGCGGAAAGGCGGGCCGCTCGAACGCCGGTGCGGGCCGGGCCGGGCCCACGCGATCCAGCAGCCGGGCGACCAGCGCCGCCAGGGGAATCTGCGGATAGGTGTGATAGCCCATCGTCACCTGGCCGTTGAGCGCCTGGATGGTTTTGCGCATGTCGATCTTGGTCGATGACACGCCGAAGTTGGTGTCGCACACAATGACGCCCAGCAGAAACAGGCCGTCCGATTGCTCGACCCGGCGCGTCACCTCGGGCAGGCCGGCCACGCCCATGTAAGTGCCCAGCAGCGGCGCATCGGCATCGGCCAGCAGCCCGCGGCCCATCAAACTGGTGACCACCGGCAACCCCAGGCGTTGCGCCAGCTCGGCCGCCTGCTGCTCCAGACCAAAGCGGCGCACTTCGACGCCGACCATCAGCACCGGATCGCTGGCCTGCGCCAGGCGCTGCAGGATTTCGTCAACGCAGGCGTCGAGCGCCTGCGCATCGATGGCTGTTTCAGGCAGGGCAGGAACCTCATCGCAGGGCTGGTCCACCATGTCGCGCGGAATTTCGATGTAGACCGGCTGCGAGTACTGCAGGCAGGCGGCGAGCACCCGGGCGATGTCGGCCGGTGCGCGCGCGGCATCGTCGAGCCGCACCTGATCGCAGGTGATTTCGCGATAAATCTGAAACTGCGAGTCCAGCGTCTTGGCCTGGTGGTGCAGCAGCAGACCCGATTTTGATTCGCCGCGCCCCGGTCCACCCGACAGCACCACCACCGGCGATTTTTCGGCAAAGGCCGCCGCCACGGCGTTGACCATGTTGAGCGCGCCCGCCCCGTAAGTGACCGCCGCCACGCCCAGGCCACAGTGGATGCGTGCCGCCGCGTCCGCCGCGAATCCCACTGCGGGCTCGTGCGACAGCGTGATCAGCGGCAGGATTTTCGACTCCTCGATGATGCGAAAGTAGGGCAGGGCGAAATCACCCGGAATGCCAAAAATCTGGCTTGCGCCATGGCGTTTGAGGGCGTGCAGCAGTGATTCAGTGAGGTTCATCAGGACTCCAGATGGCGGGAAAGCGCCTATTGTCAGTCGGATGTCACGCAGTTTGCGCTCGAAAGTTGCTTAAAAACGCAGTGGGTACACAGGTTTTCAGCGTCAGGCGAGAGGCTTTTGAAAAAAAAGCCGCTACGCGCCGTCGTTTCCGAAGTTCTCCGGCATTTGCAGTGCCACGACTTCGCCGCGCGCCGTTGCCACGCCAGCCACCAGCACCGTG
>MERZ01000013.1:569-1715 GCA_001770785.1 Burkholderiales bacterium RIFCSPHIGHO2_12_FULL_61_11 | reverse complement strand
GCCCGGCACCGAGATGTGCCAGGGCTGGGGCGTGAAATGGGTGACTGTCTCCTCGCCTTCCCAGAAGGTCTTGATTTGGTAACCATGCGTGTTCAGACGACCGCAGCCGTAGCAGTGTGCGACGTTTTCGGGGTAGTAATCCTGGAAGGCTTTCATGGTTTCTCCGGGGGTTGATACAAGGCTGGTGTGGCTGCTGCCAGGTGGCGGCTTGCAGGAACATTTGCATGCCGATGATTGTCGGGGGCACTCAAGAACGGGGGTAATCCGTGACTGAAATTACACCTGAAATAAGGCTGGTTAACGGAGCAGTTCAATCGCTATGGCGGTTACACCGTGTCACCTGGCACCTCTTGAAATCCGTCGGTCCGCCAATATTCTGTTGCTCTCAGGGGTGGCCGCGTGAGCCAGCTACGTCAGTTTTCCGAACGCCGGCGCTTGGTGCGTCTGCAGGCAACAGAACCCTGCATCTGTTAGGTCTGTCATGGTTTTTCAGTAAAAGGAGAAGCACATCATGAATGGAACAATGGAACTCTATGGCGATCTGTTCGCCGAACTTAACCGCATGCAACAAGGGCTTGAGCAGCCCTTC
Organism: Burkholderiales bacterium RIFCSPHIGHO2_12_FULL_61_11; assembly: GCA_001770785.1. GTDB lineage: Bacteria > Pseudomonadota > Gammaproteobacteria > Burkholderiales > Burkholderiaceae_C > Polaromonas. The sequence continues at coordinate 1,126 of MERZ01000013.1, read as the reverse complement.
TGGCCGGGGGGTACCAGCAGCATTCGCGCAATGTCACGCCGCACTTTTCCGGTCATCAATGTGGGCAACACGCCTGACGCGATTGAAGTGCTGGCGCTGGCCCCGGGCGTTGACCCGGAGGACCTGAAAATCACCGTCGACAAGGGCTTGCTGGTGATCGCCGGCGAGCGCAAGGACGATGCTCCGTCAATCGACGAGAACACCGCCGTCTATGCGCAGGAGCGTTTCAAAGGAGCTTTTCGCCGGGTGATTTCACTGCCCGAAGATGCTGACCCCACCCGAATCGACGCGACCCTGCGCGATGGCATGTTGCGGGTCTCGGTGGCGCGGCAAGAAGCGTCCAAACCGCGCCAGATCAGCATTCACTGAACCCTACTTTTTTTCCTAGGAGGATGCCATGAATCAAAGCAATCAAATGGGTCAGCCCGATCCCAATGATCCGTCGGACAGCCAGACCCAGCAGCCCAACCAGAACGAGAATTACGGCAGCGTTCCCTATGACGCGTTCGGCCAGGGCGAAGAGGTTTCGCCCACCGGGGAGAGTGGGATGCAGTTGC
>MERZ01000013.1:0-549 GCA_001770785.1 Burkholderiales bacterium RIFCSPHIGHO2_12_FULL_61_11 | reverse complement strand
CCGCTTCACGCCAACGCGCAGGGTTACAACGTCTTTGCCGAGCGCCTGGCCAAGTGGCTGCGCGAAATGAAGTTCATCGACTGAGCCTGCCGCCTTGACAAGCCGACCCGACTGCTACTGCGCTTATGACGGCCAGGGATATTCGGCTCACAGCAAACAGGCCGAGCCCGATCACCCGGGCCCGGCCTGCAAGGCCGCGCAGACAGCGCAGAAAGCACTGCGCCGCCTGTTCAGACCACGCTCACCTTGATTTGTCGCGGCCTGGCTTCTTCAGCCTTGGGAATGCGCAGCCTGAGCACGCCCTTGCTCAAGCTGGCTTCGATCTTGTCCGGATCCAGCTCGCGGCTAAGCGTAAAGCTGCGCCGATACTGCGGGTTCTGGACTTCACCATAGACAAGCTCCATGTTGGCCGTGACTGGCGCGCTCGCCGTTCCTTCAATCACCAGGCTGTCGCCCGTCACGCGCACGCCCAACTGGTCTTTGGTAACACCGGGCAGGTCGGCGATCAGGGTAATTCCGGTATCGTCTTCAAAAATATCCACCGGCGGC
>MERZ01000012.1 GCA_001770785.1 Burkholderiales bacterium RIFCSPHIGHO2_12_FULL_61_11 | reverse complement strand
TTTTGCGCCACCAGCCAGGTCAGCGCCAGGCTGATCGGCCACAGCAGCAGCAGGGGCGTGAGCATCCAGTCGAGAATCTCGCCAAACAGACTGCGCCGCTCGCGCTGAAAGAGTCCCAGGGCCACGCTGCCGGGTGCTCAGTCAGGAACCCGCGGTGACATCAGCTTTGATCTTTTCAAGGCAGTAACCCAGCCCGCGCACCGTGGCAATGCGGATCGGGCCTTTCTCGATTTTTTTGCGCAGCCGGTGGATGTACACCTCGATCGCGTTATTGCTGACCTCTTCGCCCCATTCGCACAGGCGCTCGACCAACTGGTCCTTGCTGACCAGGCGCCCAACGCGCTGCAGCAGCACTTCGAGCAAGCCCAGCTCGCGCGCCGACAGTTCCAGCATCTGGCCATCGATGGTGGCCACGCGTCCGGCCTGGTCGTAAATCAGCGGGCCGTGCTTGATGGTGCTGCTGGCGCCGCCCGTGCCGCGGCGCACCAGCGCGCGCACCCGCGCTTCGAGCTCCTGCAAGGAAAATGGCTTGGCCATGTAGTCGTCCGCGCCATAGTCCAGACCCTTGACGCGTTCCTCCACGCTGTCGGCGGCGGTGAGAATCAGCACCGGCAGGGAAGAGCCGCGCGCCCGCAGCCTTTTCAGCACTTCCAGCCCATGCATGCGCGGCAGGCCGAGGTCAAGAATGAGCAGGTCAAATTCCGTGTTGGTCAGCAGCGCGGCGTCCGCTTCGTTGCCGTTGGACACATGGTCGGTGGCGGCACCGGAAGCGCGCAGGGTGCGCAGCAGGCCATCGGCCAGAACCTGGTCGTCTTCGGCAATCAGAATACGCATGGCGGTCTCCAGAGACCGGCGCCGCGGCAGAGCCGGCGGGACGGTGTTTTACTTGCATGGCAAATTCTAGGCTTTTGCGGCGCGGGTTACGCCGCGCCATAGGCTTCGAGTCCCAGCGCCACCACGGTGGCCACTTCTTGTCCCACCGCCTGCCGGAATTCATCTTCGGCCTGCGCCACGGCGCCCTTGAAGGCCTGCAGCCAGAGCAGACCCGACTCGGTAAAGACCACCTGCCGGGCCCGCTTGTCGTGCGGGTCGGCGTCGCGCCTGACCAGGCCCCAGGCTTCGCACTGGTTCACCAGGTCGCCCATCGCCTGCTTGCTCATGCCGGCACTTTTGGCCAGTTCCGTCAGGCGCGAGCCGCCGACGGCCAGGTGCCGCGTGATATGGATGTGCGCGGCACCCACCTGATCGCGCGCGGCCAGATTCGAAAGCGCCAGCGGCACCTCCACGTTGCGCGCCATGAGCCAGAGCACGCGCTCGTCAAAGCGGCGCAAGGCCTGGCCGAGCAGCCGCCCCAGATGGGTCAGCCGCCAGCCCTGATCACTGGCCACGCTGCTGCCCGGAGGCCGCTGGGGGGTGTCGGTGACGGCGGTTTTCTGCATCCGTCCATGCTACTTTATTTGCCAGCTAATTAATCAGGAAAACTGACTACAAATAGGGTTTACATATTTCAACGATGCCCATAAAGTACTGGTCATGCATCCAGCTGCTGAGTTAAAGCAGTCGCTGGAAGTCACCAAAAAGTGACTGCAAAAGTTTTTTTATCATTGATTTCAAAGGAGATTTTCATGGACGCACCGATCAAATCCAGCCCGGCACTGAACACCGAAAAAGCCAAGGCCCTGCAGGCCGCGCTGGCCCAGATTGAAAAGCAGTTTGGCAAGGGCACCATCATGAAGCTGGGTGCCGGCGAGGTGATTGAAGACATTCAGGTGGTTTCTACCGGCTCGCTCGGTCTGGACATTGCCCTGGGTGTGGGCGGCCTGCCGCGTGGCCGGGTGATCGAAATTTACGGGCCGGAGTCGTCCGGCAAAACCACGCTGACGCTGCAGGTGATTGCCGAAATGCAAAAAGTCGGCGGCACCTGTGCCTTTGTCGACGCCGAGCACGCGCTGGACATCCAGTACGCGCAAAAGCTTGGCGTCAATTTGCAGGAGTTGCTGATTTCCCAGCCTGACACCGGCGAGCAGGCGCTGGAGATCGTCGACTCGCTGACCCGCTCCGGCGCGGTCGACCTGATCGTGGTCGACTCGGTGGCCGCACTCACGCCCAAGGCCGAGCTGGAAGGCGAAATGGGCGACTCGCTGCCCGGCCTGCAGGCCCGCTTGATGAGCCAGGCGCTCAGAAAGCTGACCGCCAGCATCAAGAAAGCCAACTGCATGGTGATTTTCATCAACCAGATCCGCATGAAGATCGGCGTGATGTTCGGCTCGCCCGAAACCACCACCGGCGGCAACGCGCTGAAGTTCTACGCCTCGGTGCGGCTGGACATCCGCCGCATCGGCTCGATCAAACGGGGCGATGAAGTCATCGGCAATGAAACCCGCGTCAAGGTGTACAAAAACAAGGTG
>MERZ01000011.1:3671-5769 GCA_001770785.1 Burkholderiales bacterium RIFCSPHIGHO2_12_FULL_61_11 | reverse complement strand
GCGTCGTGCATCACCATTTCGTCGGTAAGGACCGAGCGGCTGCGGGTTTTGTCGCCAATGCCCAGCGCATCAAAGGCATGGAATGCGTTGGGGCCGAGCTGCATGCCAGCGCCGATTTCACCAATCTCGGGGGACTGCTCGAGCACCTGGACTGAAAAACCCTGGCGCACCAGCGCGAGCGCAGCGGCGAGGCCGCCAATGCCGCCACCGGCCACGATCACAGGAAGTTGTTGCGTCATTTGTTTGTCTCCTCGGTATGGTTCAACAGGTTTCAAGGCGGGCGTGCGCGCCTGCCGTCGCGGATTACTCGGTTTGGCCGATGGTGAGGGCGACATCGCCCACGGCGTCGATATGGCCGGTAATCTTGTCGCCCGGCTTGACGGCACCCACCCCTTCAGGCGTGCCGGTATAGATCAGGTCGCCCGGCTCCAGGTGATAAAACTGGGACAGGTCGGCCAGCAACTCCGGGATGTTCCAGATCAACTGGCTGAGGTCGGAAGTCTGGCGGGTTTCACCATTGACTTGCAGCGTGACGGCGCCGCGGCTGAGCACGCCGAGATTGCCGATCGGCACGATCTGGGTGCATACCGCAGACTTCTCGAAATCCTTGCCCAGGTCCCAGGGGCGGCCTTGATCACGCGCCATCAATTGCAAGTCGCGCCGTGTCATGTCCAGGCCAGCGGCGTAACCGAAAATCAGCCGGGCGGCATCTTTTTCAGTGACCCGAAAACCAGAGGCGCCAATGGCTACGACCAGTTCCATCTCAAACTGGTAGTTACTGGTGCCGCACGGGTAGGGCACGGTGGCACCCGATTCGACCAGCGTGGAGGGCGATTTGGTGAAGTAGAACGGCCGGGCTGCGGTCTTGTCCACCGGACGACCCATTTCAAGCGCATGGGCGTGGTAGTTGCGGCCGACGCAGAAGATGCGGTGAACAGGAAAACGCGCAGCGATGCCTTGCACGGGCAGCGAAGCAGGCTGGGGGGGATTCCACAGGTAACTGGCTTGGGCCATTGCTTGCTTTCAGTCTTGAGTACGGGTTCTAAAAGGTGGTTGGGGGCTTAGCTACGGACTTCGTAGAGGCCGAGCTTTTTTTGCAGCGGTGCGTCATCGGCGATGAACACAAAGGCGCTCTGCTCTGCCGAGCGGTTGGCCAAGGTCACCGGCGTATAGCCTGGGATGCAGCAGGTGTCTGCTTCGTCCAGGCTGAACTGATGGCCCTCCAGCTTGACATCGGATGCGCCCTCGATCAGGTGTAACACCATGGCGCAAGATCGGGCGGGCAAGTCAAGCCGCTCACCGGGGCGCAGCATCAGTGCCGAGAAACCCAGAATCTTTTGGCTGTCGGCGCCGGTTTCAGGGTTCACATAGGCCACCTGCACCGCTTCAATGTCTGGCTGGTTGGTCGCCAGCGCTTGCAGGGCGGCGCGCACATCAAGCCATGGGTAGCGCAGCATCGGAAAGGGCTGCTCGGCGCGCACGAACGCGGGCGCGGGCACGACACCGCCGCGCTGGTAGGCGCGATCAGCGGCCTCGGCGGTGACCGCTTGCGCCTTGCCTTCGGTCACATAGGAGGTTTCCATGTAATACACCAGCGGCAAGTCCAGCACATCGAGCCAGACCACCGGTTTGTCGCCGTCGTGGCCGTGCTCGTGCCAGAGACCCGTGGGCGTCAGGATCAGGTCGCCGCGGCTCATGGGGCATCTTTCGCCTTCGACCGTGGTGTAGGCGCCCTCGCCCTCCACAATCATCCGCACGGCGTTGGGGGTGTGACGGTGGGCCGGCGCCCATTCGCCGGGCAGCAGCAACTGCATGCCCAGATAGATGGTCGATGAGGCCTGCATTTTTTGCAGTCCATGGCCGGGGTTGGCCAGCACCAGCACGCGGCGCTCGGCCTTTTCAATCGGTGTGAGCTCACCGGCCTGAAGCAGTAAGGGACGCAGCGCCTGGTATGGCCAGCACACGGGTTTCGTGCGCTGAGCGGGCTTGCCCGGCGGCAGCACCGAACGCAAGCTGGGCCACAGCGGCACCAGGTTTTGCGCGGTCAAAGCCGAGCGGTAGTCTTCGGGCAAATCTTCCAGACGACCGAGTTCTTGCA
>MERZ01000011.1:0-3657 GCA_001770785.1 Burkholderiales bacterium RIFCSPHIGHO2_12_FULL_61_11 | reverse complement strand
CACCTGTCGCTGCTTCGTCCGGGACGATTTTTTTGCCCGGCGGGTGTCGGATTGTTTGATGGGGCGAATCGTAGGCCCGGAGCAAATTTCTGTAAACGCAATAAAGCTAATATGAGCTATTCGATATTCGAATAAAGAGGCACCATGGAATTCATCGATATTCGCCTGCTGGCTGTATTTGACGAGATCTACAAAACCCGCAGCGTCACGGCAGCGGCACAAGCGCTGGCGTTGGGGCAACCGGCGGTCAGCGTGGCTCTGTCCAAACTGCGCCATACCTTGGGAGACCCGCTGTTTGTGCGCACGTCCAGCGGCATGGAACCCACGCCGTTTGGCGAAGGGCTGGTGCGCCCGGTGCGCAGCGTGCTGGACGCGCTGGAAACAGTGCTGGGTCACCGCGACGACTTTGACCCGGCCACGTCACAGCGAACCTTTCGCATCTGCATGACCGACATCAGCCAGTTGGTGCTGCTGCCCAAGCTGTGGCAAACCTTGCGCGTGCAGGCGCCGGGAATTCAGATTGAGATTGTTCCGCTGTCCAGGGACACGGCGCGCTTGCTGGAGAGTGGCGAAGCTGATCTCGCCCTGGGTTTGGTGCCGCAGCTGGAGGCGGGTTTTTATCAGCAACTGTTGTTCAGGCAATATTTTGTCTGCATGGCCAGTGCTGACCATCCGCGCATCACTGATCAACTGAGCTTGCAGCAGTTTGAAGCTGAAGACCATGTGGTGATCAGTTCTTCGGGTTCGGCCCCGTTGATCATCGAAAACGAGATTTCCCGACAGGGCATCACGCGCAGGATTGCGCTCGAGATTCCGAATTTTCTGGGCGCAGCATTTCTGGTGGAACACACCGACCTGCTCATCACCGTTCCGAAGCTTTTGGGGGAAATGCTGCAGGGCCGGGGTGCATTCCGGATATACCCGGTGCCGTTCCCGCTGCCGCAATACGACGTCAAACAACATTGGCATGAGCGTTACCACCACGAACCGGGGTTGCGCTGGCTGCGCCAAATGATCTCCGAACTGCTGTCTGAATGAGGACCTAATCCACGATAGCTATTGTTTTGGTAGCGGGTTGATGGCCGACAAAACCCTCAAGATCGAGCTGGTGTCGCAGCCGGTGCAGGTGATGGGGGGAAGCTTGACCGAGTTGTTTTAATGCTATTTATTTAGTAGCTGACTGCGTTCGCTGTGTAAGGGTAATCGGTCTGGTCGAGACTTAGTAAAGTCAGCCGCCGCCTCATCAAACACCCGATGTGTGGCAGTGCAGTCAGATCACGGCGGCGACGATGTAAATCTCAGAATCCGACCGAGCTCAGGTCGTCCGAAATTGCAGTGCAAGTCACGCAGTTGAAAGCGCTTGCCAAATCGAAAAATCCCTACAGCCGCACGGGCATGTGTCGCACGGGGAAAGCGCAGGTGCTTCGCTACATTGAGACTGGACTGACATTGATTAGGTCCACATTTAAAAGGGGAAACTGACATGTATGACTCCAGATTCAAGCCTGTTGCCGTTGCGGTCCTTGCCTTGGGCACTGTGCTGGCGCTGGGCGCTTGTGGCAAAAAAATGGACGATGCCACCACCACCCCGGCGACCACTCCCGCACCAATGACCAGCCCTTCAACCACCGACAGTGGTGCCGCCGGTACGCCCATGGGTACGCCGACCACTCCCGCACCGATGACCAGCCCTTCAACCACGGGCGCGGAAGCACCAGCGACGGCGGCCAGTGAACCCGCCAGTGAACCTGCCAAGTAAAGGGGCCGGTTCGATAGACAAGTTGTGACAAGCCGTTTCCCGAGGGCGGACCGGTCTTTGGCCGATCAGCCCTGCGCCACCGGCCGATCCGGGTCGCTGCACCAGTCGCTCCAGCTGCCCGCATAAAGGCGCGTGGTTCCCAAGCCAGCAACTTCCATGGCCAGGAGGTTGGGCACCGCGCTGACGCCACTGCCGCAGTGATGCACCACCGAAGCCGGGTCGCGCCCGCTGAGCAAGGCTTCAAACTCGGCTTTGAGTTGCGCAGCGGGCTTGAACTTGCCATCGAGTCCGAAGTTCTGGTTGAAAGGGCGGTTCAGTGCGCCGGGGATGTGTCCGGCTACCGGGTCGAACGGCTCGACTTCGCCCTTGAAGCGCTCTGGGGCACGCGCATCAATGAGGGTTTGGTCAGGGCGCCCGAGCTGGCTGGCGACGGTTTGGCCGTCGACCAGTGAGGCCAGCGGTGGGCCCAGCATGAAACTGGCTTGAAAGTGTGCGGGCTCTTCGCCGCTGTTCACCGCGCCGCCCGACGCCTGCCAGGCTTGCAGTCCGCCGTCGAGCACTGCCACATTGCGGTGGCCCGCCCATTTGAGCATCCACCACAGGCGGCCACAATAGGCGCTGCCATTGCGGTCGTACACGACGGCTTGCATGTCATTGGAAAAGCCGACGCTTGAGAGCCAGGTCGCAAACCGTTCCCGGTTGGGCAGCGGGTGACGTCCGCCCGAGGCGGGGGCGTCGGCGCCGCTGACGGTGAGCACGGCACGGGCACCGACTTGACCGGGGTTTAGACCGTGTTTGGCGCTCAGCGCGTGGTCCAGATGGGCGTACACGGCACCGGGGATGTGCGACGCCAGATACTGCTCTTCACCGGCGTGCGGCTCCATCAGGTCAAAGCTGCAGTCAAACACGCGCAGGGGCTGGCCGCTGGCCATGAGCGCCTGCAGTTGTTGGGCGGAAATCAGGGTGGTGTAGTTCATTGTGTGCTCCATTAAGCTTAATGTTCTTCGGCAGGCGCGTTAGGTGCGGCGCGTGCCCGCAGCGCGGTGGCGGCAATGGCGCTGGCGATGATGAGCGCCATGCCGCCCCAGCCCATCAGGGGAATATTGTCGCCAAACAGAATCAGGCTGTACAGGGCGGCAAACACAATCCCCGAGTACTGCAGGTTGGCCACCATCAGCGTTCCACGATGGCTATCCAACATGGCGGACATGGAATAGGCCTTGGTCATGGTGAGCTGGCCGAGCGAGGCCAGAATGCCCAGCGGCGGTAGCCACAGCGCATGCTGCCAATTCCAGGGCGAGACACCCATGAACCCCATGCCCAGCGCGCCGGCTACCGTGGTGCCGACAGCAAAGTAAAACACCGTGCGTATTTCAGGCTCGCCCATGCGTGAAATCGCCATCACCTGCATGTAGGCGAACGCTGCGCCCAGCCCTGACATCAGCCCGATCAGGCCGGCAAAGGCCTGGTTTTGGTCCATCGCAGGGCGCAGCAGCATCACCACACCGGCAAAGCTGGCCAGAATCGTCAACACCAGCGGCCCCTGGCTGGGCCCTTTTTTCCCGGATCTTCCGAGCATGAGCGCGCCACCCGCCATGAAAGCGGCGATCCACACACTGCTCATGTAGTTGAGCGTCATGGCGGTGGCCAGCGGCAGCTGGGCAATCGCGTAAAACCAGGCCGACAGCGAGACCACGCCAATGACGCTGCGCCAGGCATGCATGGCAGGCAGGCGGGTCGCCAAAGATGTGCCGGTCGCACGCGCGTAGCCGGCCATGAAAAAAATGCCCAGCACGCCACGGTAAAAAACCAGCTCGGAGCTGTTGAAATATCCGGATGCGACCTTGACGCACACGCCCATGGTGGCAAACAGGAACGAGGAAAGAAGCATCCAGACA
>MERZ01000010.1:8186-18999 GCA_001770785.1 Burkholderiales bacterium RIFCSPHIGHO2_12_FULL_61_11 | reverse complement strand
CCGCTGTGGCTGATCTTCGGTCTGGCGGCCAGCTCTGCCGCGGTGGTTTTGCTGGGTGGCGGCATGGCGCTGCGGGCGCGTCGCCGTCCGGTGGTCAGCGGCCGCGAGGAAATGATAGGCGCGGTGGGCGAAGTGCTGGCCATTGACGACGGCACAGTCTGGGCGCTGGTTCATGGGGAACGCTGGAAGGTGCACAGCCCCGATGCGCTGGCACCCGGTCAGCGGGTGCGCGTGGTCGCGCTGCACGGGCTGATGCTGGAAGTGCGCGCCGAAGATTTCGATACCGATCCAACCCTGAAAGGACCTTCATCATGATTTTCAATTTCAATTGGGGACTGGGCGGCGTGCTGGTGCCGCTACTGCTGATCCTCGCCTTCAGCTCGCTGCGCGTGCTGCGCGAATACCAGCGCGGCGTGGTGTTCCAGTTGGGCCGCTTCTGGAAGGTCAAGGGGCCGGGGCTGGTGCTGGTGATTCCCGGCATCCAGCAGATGGTTCGGGTCGACCTGCGCGTGGTGACGATGGACGTCGAGCCGCAGGATGTGATCTCGCGCGACAACGTCTCGGTCAAGGTCAACGCAGTGGTGTTCTTTCGCGTGGTCGATCCGCAAAAGGCGATCATCCAGGTCGAGGACTTCCTGATGGCCACCAGCCAGCTGGCGCAGACTACGTTGCGCGTCGTGCTCGGCAAGCATGAGCTCGACGAGATGCTGGCTGAACGCGAGCGGCTCAACCTTGACGTGCAGCAGATCCTTGACGCCCAGACCGACGCCTGGGGCATCAAGGTGACCAACGTCGAGATCAAGCACATCGACCTGAATGAATCGATGGTGCGCGCCATTGCGCGCCAAGCCGAGGCCGAGCGCGAGCGTCGCGCCAAGGTCATCCATGCCGAGGGTGAAAAGCAGGCTGCGGTGGCGCTGCTCGAAGCCGCGCAGATGCTGGCGCAGCAGCCCGAGGCGATGCAGCTGCGCTACCTGCAGACCATGACGCAGGTGGCTGGCGACCGTGCCTCGACGATTGTGTTCCCGCTGCCGATGGATTTGCTGGGCAGGCTGCTGGACAAGGAACGGCCTGCGGCGACCGAGCGCCCTTGATGCCGCGCCATTTTCCCGGTCGTGCTTCGGGAGGGCGCTCGCCGCTTCAATAAGAGTTCATCACCATCAGGAAGATTTTTATGAGCGTACGCAACCTCGAACATCTGTTTCAGCCGAAGTCGGTCGCTGTGATTGGCGCCTCCGACCGGCCGCAGAGCATTGGCGCGACGGTGATGCGCAATCTGATCGAAGGCGGCTTTGCCGGGCCGATCTGGCCGGTCAACTCGAAGCACCGCAGCGTGGCGGGCCGGACGGTCTTTCGCAATGTGGCCAGCCTGCCGCAGCCGCCCGATCTGGCCGTGATTTGCACACCGGCCCCCACGGTGCCAGGGATCATCGCCGAACTCGGCCACTGCGGCACACGGGCGGCCGTGGTGATCACGGCCGGCCTCTCAGCGGCCCCTTCGCCCGGTGGGCCCAGCCTGCGGCAGGCCATGCTGGATGCGGCAAAACCGCACCTGCTGCGCATTTTGGGACCCAACTGCGTCGGCCTGCTGGTTCCGGGTATTGGGCTCAATGCCAGCTTTGCCCACACCTCGGCGCTTCCTGGCAAGCTGGCCTTTGTCTCCCAATCAGGGGCGCTGACGACGGCGCTGCTGGACTGGGCCAAGTCGCGCGACATCGGTTTTTCACACTTCGTTTCGCTCGGTGACAGCGCCGATGTCGATTTTGGCGACGTGCTCGATTACCTCGGCAGTGACCCGGGAACGCGCGCCATCCTGATGTACATGGAATCGGTTCAGGCGGCGCGCAAGTTCATGTCGGCGGCGCGCGCTGCGGCGCGCAACAAGCCGGTGCTGCTGGTCAAGGCCGGGCGCGCACCCGAGGGCGCCAAGGCCGCCGCATCGCACACCGGCGCCCTGGCCGGTTCGGATGCCGTATTCGACGCCGCCGTGCGCCGGGCCGGCATGCTGCGCGTGGCAACGCTGAACGATTTGTTCGCGGCCGCCGAGACCCTGGCTCGCGCCCGGCCGTTCAAGGGCGAGCAACTGGCCATCATGACCAACGGCGGCGGCGCTGCGGTGCTGGCGGCCGACGCGCTGGCGCTGGGCGGCGGCGTGCTGGCGGACCTGTCCAGCGAGTCGATGCATCAACTTCAGGAATTCCTGCCGCCCACCTGGTCCCAGGGCAACCCGGTGGACATCATCGGCGACGCACCGGTCGAGCGCTATGTGCGAACACTCAAGATACTGCTCGACGACCCCGGTGCCCAGGCGCTGCTCTTCATGCATGCGCCCACCGCCATCGTGCCGAGCGCGCAGATCGCCAGCGCTTGCGCACCGCTGATGCAAGCGGCCGTGCAGCCGGTGTTGAGCTGCTGGCTGGGCGGTGATGCGGTCAAGCAGGCGCGCAGTATCTTTGCCGAGGCCGGCATTCCTTCTTACGAATCCCCAGAGCAGGCGGTGGGCGGTTTTCTTCAGCTGGCCGACTTCCACCGCAACCAGACGATGCTGACGCAGACGCCGCCCTCCATACCGCAGGGGTTTGCACCCGACCTCGCGGCGGCGCGCCGGGTGATCGAGGCGGTGCTTGCTGATGGGCGCGACCTGCTGAGCGAGCCCGAGGCCAAGTCCTTGCTGTCGGCCTATGCCATCCCGGTGGTCGAAACCCGCGTGGTGGCTGATGCCGCGCAAGCCGGGCGCGCGGCAGCGGAGATCGGCTTTCCCGTGGTCCTCAAAATTCTCTCGCCCGATATCTCGCACAAGTCCGACGTCGGTGGCGTGGCGCTCAAACTGGAGACCCCGCAGGAAGTGGCGCAGGCCGCGCAAGTCATGCTGCAGCGGGTCGGTGAATTGCGACCCGATGCCGCTCTGGCAGGCTTCACCGTGCAGGCGATGGTGCGGCGTGCGCATGCGCACGAGCTGATCGTGGGTGCCTCGACCGACCCAATCTTCGGGCCGGTGATCCTGTTCGGCCAGGGCGGTGTCGCGGTCGAGGTGATTGGTGACCGCGCCGTGGCCTTGCCGCCGCTGAACATGGCGCTGGCCGCCGATCTGGTTTCGCACACCCGGGTATCCAGGCTTCTGGCCGGCTACCGGGACCGCGTTGCCATCGATCACGAGGCGCTTCATCTGGTCCTGGTCAAGGTGTCGCAGCTCATTTGTGATTGCCCGCAAGTGGTTGAACTCGACATCAACCCGCTGCTGGCGGATGACCAGGGCGTGATTGCACTGGACGCCCGCGTGAAGGTGGTGGCGGCGAGCAGCGCTGGCGCGCAGCGGCTGGCCATCCGGCCGTATCCCGCGGAACTGGAAGAGCCGGTTGACTTTGGCGGTTCCGGTGCGCTGGTGCGCCCCATCCGGCCCGAGGATGAGCCGCGTCTGCGAGCCTTTTTTAGCGATGCCGAAGCGGCGGATCTGCGCATGCGCTTTTTCATGGCGAGGCGGGAGTTCGCGCATTCCGAGCTCGCCCGATTCAGCCAGATCGACTATGAGCGCGAAATGGCCTTCATCGCGCTCGCGCCTGAGGGCAGCGGCGAAACCCGCATGCTCGGCGAAGTTCGGGTGAGCACCGATCCCGACAACCTGAGAGCCGAGTTCGCCATCATGGTGCGCTCTGACCTGAAAGGCCGGGGGCTCGGGCGGGCGTTGTTGGCGAAGATGATCCGCTACCTGAAGAGCCGGGGGACCGGCATGCTCGTCGGCGAGTGCCTGCGGCAAAACGATGCCATGGCCGCGTTGGCGCGCGGGCTCGGGTTCAGCGTCACGTCGGCGGGCGAGGGTGAAACCATGTCGCTCACGCTTGCGCTAGAGCCGCCGGGCTGACTAGGCATCATGGGACCGCGCAGCCAGTTCACCGTTCAAGTGGGGGAAGCGAACTTGCCCTTGTCTTTGCGGTAGCTGACAAAGCTGAATTTCAGTCCGTTGGAAGATACGTGGTCCTCACGCGAAGCTTCTGTCCATTGCGGACCCAGTCGGGGCGCAAAGGCGTCCCCTTCAAAGTCTTGCGCAATTTCGGTGACTTCAATGCGATCTGCCAGCGGCTCGGCTTGCGTGTAGATTTGCGCGCCGCCGATGACCCAGGCTTCTTCAGCCTGCCCGCACAGCCTCAAGGCATCGGCCAAGCTGGAGGCGGGCTCGGCACCCGATTCGCTCCAGCCCGGTTGCCGCGTGATGACGACATTGGTTCGGCCCGGCAGAGGCCGGAATTTGGGGGGCAGTGAATCCCAGGTTTTGCGCCCCATGATGACCGGCCAACCGTTGGTCAGGCGTTTGAAGTGCGCCATGTCTTCCGGCAGGTGCCAGGGCATCGCGCCCTTGTTGCCAATCACGCCATTGGTGGCGCGCGCGAAAATCAGGTTGATGCGAGGCATGGCGCTTGTGCGAGTCAAACCGCCACTGGTGCCTTGATGGCCGGGTGGTGCAGGTAGTCCAGAAACTCAAAATCCTCGAACTGGTAGTCGAAGATCGAAGCAGGCTTGCGCTTGATGTTCAACGTGGGGTAGGGCAGGGGTGCACGGCTTAGCTGCAAGGCGACCTGGCTTCGGTGGTTGCTGTAAATATGGCAGTCGCCGCCGGTCCAGATGAAGTCGCCCACCGCCAGATCGCACTGCTGCGCCACCATGTGGGTGAGCAGCGCGTAGCTGGCGATGTTGAAAGGCACGCCCAGGAAAATGTCGGCGCTGCGCTGGTACAGCTGGCAGCTCAGTTTGCCTTTGCCACCGGCTTCTGTGGCGAGCGCGACATAAAACTGAAAGAACGCGTGGCAGGGCATCAGCGCCATTTTGTCGAGGTCCGCCACGTTCCACGCGCTCACGATGATGCGGCGCGAATCGGGGTTGGTCCTGAGCATTTTTATGACCTCGGCAATCTGGTCAATATGCCCGCCGTCCGGCGTGGGCCAGCTGCGCCATTGGACGCCATAGACCGGGCCCAGGTCGCCGTCAGGCTTGGCCCACTCGTCCCAAATGCTCACGCCGCGCTCTTTCAGCCAGTTGTTGTTGCTGGATCCCTGCAAAAACCACAGCAGTTCGTGCACGATGGACTTGAGGTGCACCTTTTTGGTTGTCACCAGCGGGAAACCCTCGTTGAGGTCAAACCGCATCTGGTAACCAAATACGCTCTTGGTGCCGGTGCCGGTGCGGTCGGCCTTGAAGACGCCATGCGTGTCCACATGGCGCATGAAGTCTTCGTATTGGGAGCGGATGGGGCGGGTTTCGAGAGGCTGATTCATGGAGGTTGACAGGTTGAGGGCCGGGAGCGTCGTGCGTTCTTGAAGACGGAAGGCAAATTTTATACGGTGGGGTTCAGCAGGCTATTTTTTGCGCTGGACGCTAGATGGGCGGCCTCGCCTCGCCAGATTGCGCTTCACGTTTTTGATGAAAGTGCGATGATGGAGCCGACCCCTTCCATTGTGTGTCGCGCAATGTTGTACTGGAGTTCGCCATGCCCGAACAACTCACCAGGCATCCCGAAGTCACCCTGCAGGTCCTGCGCAGCGCGGGCGCCCAGTGCGCCGAGGGTGCTCCCCAGGACATACTTACCAGCTGCCCCGCCGAGCGCTTCTGCAAGTTGCCAGGCGGTGAGATTTGCGTCTTCGGCTTGAGCGATGCATCGAAAATGACACAGATCACGACAACCGAGTGGAGAGCGCTATTGCCGTTGGCCTTGCCAGAATCACCGCCCGCGCCTGAATCGGTCATGAACGAAGCCCTGCTGAGCGGCGGTTTAGGCTTGCTGGCAGGCGTGGCCATCGGTCTGGCCTTCTCGTATTTCCGCCGCCGGCACCATTGAGGCCGGGCGGTCCTGTCAAGCCTGGGAACACCATGCCAATACAACAGATGCTTCAGCCCAAACAGCGGCCTGACTCGTTGGGGAGCACGATATCGACCGACTGTACGGGGCGCGGGTGATGGAAGTCTTGCTAAAAGCGTTGACCGTGGGCGGCGCGGTGTATGCCGCGCTGTTGGGCATCGTGTTCGTGCTGCAGGGACACCTCATCTACTTCCCCGACGCGGGTCGGCAGATTCTGCAGACGCCCAGGGATTCCGGGCTCGATTACGAGTCGCTGTGGTTGACGACGGAAGACGGGGTCCGGATCGAGGCTTGGTATGTCCCTGCGCCGGCGGCGCGCGGCGCAGTGCTGCTCGCCCATGGCAACGCCGGCAATATATCGCACCGGGTGGACTATGCGCTGATGTTCCACCGCCTCGGCTACTCGACGCTGCTGCTCGAGTACCGCGGCTACGGCCGCAGCGAAGGCAAGCCGAGCGAGGAGGGTACCTACGCCGATGCCCGCGCCGCCTGGCGCCACCTCGTGGCGGAGCGGGGATTCCCGCCCGAGCGCATCGCGCTGGCGGGCGAGTCGCTGGGCGGTGCCGTCGTCGCCCGGCTCGCCGCGGCCGAGCGCCCCGGGGCGCTGGTGCTTGCATCGTGCTTCGTCTCGGTGCCCGAGCTGGCGGCGGAACTCTATCCCTGGCTGCCGGCGCGTTGGCTGGCGCGCTACCGCTACGACGCGCTGGAGGCCCTTGGGCGCGTCTCGAGCCCTGTGCTCATCGCCCACAGCCGGCAGGACGACATCGTGCCATTTCGTCACGGCGAGCGGCTGTTTGCCGCCGTCAAGGGGCCGAAAGCGTTCTTAGAGCTGGCCGGTGGCCATAATGAGGGTTTTCTTTTCACGCGTGAGGCATGGCGCGAGGCGCTGGGGCGCTTCCTGGCGCAGCACCTGCCGGCGGATGCCCCCGCAATACCCGCCCCGGGTTCATGAGGTTCTGTGGGTCCAGCGCCTGCTTGATGGCGCGCATCATGCCCAGCGCCACGGGCGATTTATGCTGCTCCAGCTTGTCGAGTTTCAGGCTGCCCACGCCGTGTTCGGCAGAAATCGAGCCACCAAAGCGTGCGACCGAGTCGTAAACCAGCGAATTAACCTGTTCCTCATGGTCGCGCAGAAAGGCCTTGGGGTCGCCATCGGCAGGTGCTTGCACGTTGTAATGCAGGTTGCCGTCGCCCAGATGGCCAAAGTTCACCAGCCGCACGCCGGGGATATTCTGCTGCAACAGCGCATCGGTCACTTCCACAAACTCCGGAATGCGCGAGATCGGCACCGAAATATCATGCTTGATGTTCAGGCCTTCCTCGGCTTGCGCCAGCGGAATGGTTTCGCGGATGTGCCAGAGCTGGTGCGCCTGGGTCAGGTTTTCGGCGACCACGGCATCCGTGGCGCAGCCTTGCTCCAGCGCGGTTTCCAGCAGGCGCTCGAACTGGGCGCGCGCATGGATTTCGGATTCGGCGTCGGAGTTTTCCAGCAGCACGCAAAACGCGCTGTCCTGGTACAGCGGCACCCTCAGCTGTTTGAAGTTCTTGGCCACGAGGCTGAGCGCAAATTGCCCCATCACCTCAAACCCGGTCAGGCCCGCGCCCAACTGCTGGTGTGCCAGCCCGAGCAGGCGCACCGCCGCTTGCATCGACGGCACCGCCGCCCAAGCCGTGAGCTGGGCGGCGGGCTGGGGATAGAGCTTGAGCGTGGCGGCGGTGATGATGCCCAGCGTGCCTTCGCTGCCAACGAAAAGATCGCGCAGATCGTAGCCGGTGTTGTCCTTGCGCAAGCCGGTAAGCCCATGCCAAATCTCGCCTTGTGCCGTGACGACTTCCAGCCCCAGGCATAAATCACGCGCATTGCCGTAGCGCACCACCTGGGTGCCGCCGGCATTGGTTGCCAGATTGCCGCCAATGGTGCAGCTGCCTTCGGCCGCCAGACTCAGCGGAAAAAGAAAACCGGCCTTTTCGGCGGCATCTTGCACGCTTTGCAAAATGCAGCCGGCTTCCGCGGTCACGGTGAGGTTGGCCGCATCCAGCTCGCGAACGGCATTCATGCGCTGCAGGCTCAGCACCACTTGCTGACCCGAGGCGTCGGGCGTTGAGCCGCTCACCAGCCCGGTGTTGCCGCCCTGCGTGACGATACTCACACCTGCCGCCGCGCAGGCCTTGACGATGGCTGCGACTTCGACAGTGCTGCCCGGCCTGACAACCGCCAGCGCCTTGCCGCGCGCGCGCTTTCGCCAGTCCAGTTCCCACGCCGTCAGGTCGCCTTCGTAAAGAACCTGCGACGCTCCCGCGATGTGCCGCAGGGCTTGGAGAAGCTCCAAATGCTTGCTCATAAAGGGGCTCCCATCGCTGCAGCCGGAATGGCCGCCGTTTTAAGTCGAATCCGCACATGCAGGGCGCAGGCCGTAAAAAGCATCAGACACAACGCCACTTCAATCATGGCAAGGTAGTTGCCAGGGGCCCGGTCACTCCAGGCCCGCGTTGCACCCTCGGCGAAATAAACCCATACCAGCAGGCTGACCCAGCGGTAGGTGTACATGCGGTTTTTCAGGATGCCGGCCAGGGGAATGCACAGCGGCAGCACCTTGAGCGCCAGCAGCGAGCCGCCCGGCCGTATCGGCGCCAGCCACAGTTCCCAGGCCAGGCCCAGCGCAATCAGCCCGAGCAGGCTGCCAACGGCCAGCCAGCGCGTCATTTCAATTTGGTTTGCTTTATTGATGTTCATAGGTTTGTCGATGGCATGATACCGGGATGAAAGTTCCGCGGTTCCTGCAGGTGTTGTTCACCGATCTGTCCCATTTTCCGTGGCGTCACACTGCCATGACCTTGCGCGACCGTTTTCGTGAAGACCACATGGGCCTGACCGCCAGCAGCCTGACCTTCACCACGTCGATCGCACTGGTGCCTTTTTTTACCGTGGCGCTGGCCATTTTCACGGCTTTCCCGATGTTTTCCAAGTTGCAGGGCGCGCTGCAGGGCTGGCTGATTCAAAGCCTGATCCCCGACAACATCGCCCGGCAGGTGCTCGGCTACCTGACGCAGTTCAGCCAGCAAGCCAACAAGCTGGGTGTCGCCGGCCTGGCGGTGCTGCTGGTCACGGCGATCGCCCTGATTCTGACGATAGACCATACGCTCAACGGCATCTGGCGGGTTAAAAAGCCGCGGCCGCTGGCGCAACGCGTGCTGATTTACTGGGCCGCCATCACCTTGGGCCCCTTGCTGTTGGCGGCCAGCCTGGCATTGACGTCTTATGTGCTGTCGGCGTCAAGAGGCCTGGTGGGTGCGCTGCCTGTCAGCTTGCGGTTTCTGCTTGACCTGGTCCAGTTTTTTCTGGTGGCCGGCGGCATGGCGGCGCTGTACCGCTACGTGCCCAATACCTTCGTCAAGTGGTCGCACGCCTGGGCCGGTGGCCTGTTCGTCGCCGCAGGCATAGAGCTGTCCAAAAAGGTGTTGGCCCTTTACCTTGATGCCGTTCCGACGTATTCGCTGGTTTACGGCGCCTTTGCCACCGTGCCGATCTTGCTGGTGTGGATTTACGTTTCCTGGGTGGTTGTGCTGATGGGTGCGGTGATTGCCGCTTATCTGCCCAGTTTGCTGGCCGGCGTGGCGCGCCGCGGCAGCGCCCATGGCTGGCTTTTTCAGCTCGCCATTGAAGTGCTGCAGCAACTCAATCAGGCCCGCACCACCATGCGCAAGGGCGTGAGTGCCTCGCAGCTGGCGGAACTGCTTCAGGTAGATGTACTGCAACTCGAGCCGGTGCTGGAGACGCTGGTGGCGCTCGACTGGGTCGGGCAGCTCAACGACGAGGACGCAGACGCGGAGTCCCGTTACCTGCTGCTGGTGGACCCGGACACCACATCACTCGAGCCGCTGATGCAGCAGTTGCTGCTCGATAAAGCGGAATCAGTGAAAAATTTATGGGAAAAGGCGAACTGGCCCGCTGTACGCCTGAGTGATGCGCTATGAAAAAGAAAGTATTCCGGCGTCGTCATAATGGTCAGTCCGATTTGAATTCATAGCCCGTCATGCCCCATTCGTCCTTACCTGACGCCGCGCCGCCTGGCCCCGATCACTGGGTGATCTGCCTGTGCGCGGACTGGTGCGGCCTTTGCCGTGATTACCAGAGCGTGTTTACTCAAATGGCCGCGCGCTACCCGTCATGCCGTTTTGCCTGGCTCGACATTGAAGACCAGGCGGGTCTGGTCGGCGATATTGACGTGGATACGTTTCCCACGGTGTTGATTGCCGATAGAGAAGGCACGCGGTTTTTCGGCCCGCTCACGCCTCATGCGCAAACCCTGTCACGCCTGCTCGATTCGCTGGAGCGCTCAAGCCTGCAGGCGACGCCCCATTTGCCGGCCACGCTGCTGCTGCTGCAATCCCTGCAAGCCGCGCCTGAACACTGGATCAATGCTTGAGGCGGCCGCGCATCGACGCTAGCTCATCGAGCATGCTCAGGTTTTCAAAAATTCCAGAATTGCAAACAGGGTCTCTTCCGGTGCCTCAGTCATTTGATGATGGCCGACCGCCAGGATTGCGACCTGAACGGTCTTGCCCGCGTTGCGTGCAGCGCTGATGAGCCCTTGCGCGGCTTTGGGCGGCGTCATCTGGTCTTGCGCGCCGAGCACGAACAGCACCGGGCATGTGATGGCTTGAATGGCGGTTTCGCCATTGGCATAGCTGTCGCAGGCCTTGAAGCCGCGGTGAAATACATTGACCTTTGAGTTGCTGGCCAGCACGCGGCGGTTCAGCGCGAAATTGGCCCCATGGACCCAGGTTCCCGGGCCAAGCGCAGAGGGTGGCGGCGCCAGCGTGCTGCGCGAGAACACATTGATCATGGTCAGCGCCTTCATCGGCTCATTGAGCGAGGCATCAAGCAGCGCTGGCGACACCTTCATCGGAAAGGCGGCGCCAATCAGCACGAGATGGCTGACTCGGCCCTTGAGCCTTGAGGCG
>MERZ01000010.1:1232-8163 GCA_001770785.1 Burkholderiales bacterium RIFCSPHIGHO2_12_FULL_61_11 | reverse complement strand
CGCGAAGCCCACCGTCGTCTTCATCCACGGCGTACTGCACGTTCCAGCCGTGGTGGGCGAGGTAGCGGCTTTGCAGGATCCAGACGCTGTGGTCGTGCAGTACGCCGTGGATGAAGACGACGGTGGGCTTCGCGGAATCAAAGGGTTTGCCGCCGCTGTAGCAGTAGGTTTTGTGGCCGTTGACGTTGAGTTCCATGTTCAGGCTCCCGCTTTCTCGGCCGCTTTGAGCGCGCGCCTGAGGTCATCAATCAGGTCATCCGGGTCTTCCAGCCCGATGCTTAGCCGAATCGTTCCCTGCGTGATGCCCGCATCGGCCAGCGCTTCGTCGCTCATGCGGAAGTGGGTGGTGCTGGCCGGATGCAGCACCAGGCTGCGGCAGTCGCCGACGTTGGCCAGATGGCTGAAGACTTTCAGCGCTTCAATGAAGGCCTTGCCCTGCGCGCGGCTGCCCTTGATGTCGAAACTGAATACCGAACCCGCGCCGCGCGGTAGCAACTTTTGAGCCAGCGCGTGACTGGGGTGCGACGCCAGCATCGGATGGCCCACGTTTGAGACCAACGGGTGGCTGGCGAGATAGTCCACCACCTTTCCCGTGTTGCTCATGTGGCGCGCCATGCGCAGCGGCAGCGTTTCAATGCCCTGCAAAATCAGCCAGGCGGTGTGCGGGCTCATGCAGGCGCCGAAGTCGCGCAGGCCCTCGCGGCGCGCGCGCAGCAAAAAGGCACCCACGGTGCTCTCCTCGCTGAACACCATGTTGTGAAAACCGTCATAGGGCTGGGTCAGTTCGGAAAACTTGCCTGACTTGTCCCAGTCGAAGCTGCCGCCATCGACGACGATGCCGCCAATCACCGTGCCATGGCCGCTCAAGAACTTGGTGGCCGAGTGGTAGAGCAGGTCAGCGCCATGCTCGAAAGGCTTGATCAGCCAAGGCGACGTCAGTGTGGAGTCGACCAGCAGCGGCACGCCCGCTTCGTGCGCGATGCTGGAGACGGCCGGAATATCCAGCACGTCCAGGCCGGGGTTGCCGACGGTTTCGCCGAAAAAAAGCTTGGTCGTCGGGCGCACGGCAGCGCGCCAGCCCTCTATATCGCCGGGTCTGACGAACGTGGTGTCTATGCCGAAACGGCGCAGCGTGTAGTGCAGCAGGTTCTGCGAGCCACCATACAGCGCGGTGCTGGCCACTATGTGCGAGCCAGCGCCCATCAGCGTGGCAATGGCCAGGTGCAGCGCGGCTTGTCCGCTGGCAGTCGCAATCGCGCCGATGCCGCCTTCAAGCGCCGAGACGCGTTGCTCCAGCACCGCGTTGGTGGGGTTGCTGATGCGTGAATACACATGGCCCGCACGCTCCAGGTTGAAGAGGCTGGCGGCGTGGTCGCTGGACTCAAAAACAAAGGACGTGGTGAGGTAAATGGGCACGGCGCGTGCGCCTGTGGTCGGGTCCGGTGCGGCGCCTGCGTGCAGCGCCAGGGTGTCGAAACCGGGGTCTGAATAACCGGGCATGAGTTTGTCTCCAGTAAAAATAGCGCAGCTGGGCGATCAGGTGGTTTCCGGCCTGATTCAGGTCGGACCAGCGGGTGAACCCGGAAAATCGTTACAGGCAGCCGTTCGATTGTGGGCCATATTTAAACTGAATTTTCCGGCAGCGTGTCGCTGAGAAAAAATAGCAAAACAATCGAGGAGAAGGTCTGATCCGCCAGGGCGCGCGGCCTGCGGTGTGGCGCATTGTGCGTAAATTGGGCTTGAGGCTTCGCCGCGCACTCTGGGATAATCCGGCGCATGAGCGGCAATACCCTTGGAACCCTTTTCGCAGTCACCAATTTTGGTGAATCCCACGGCCCGGCCATTGGCTGCGTGATAGACGGTTGTCCGCCAGGGCTGTCGCTCAGTGAGGGCGATATTCAGGGTGATCTGGACCGCCGCCGTCCGGGCACCAGTCGCCACGTCACCCAGCGCAATGAACCCGACGCGGTTGAAATCCTGTCGGGCGTGTACCAGGGAAAGACCACCGGAACGCCGATTTGCCTGCTGATTAAAAACACCGACCAGCGCAGCAAGGACTACGCCAACATCCTGGAAACTTTCCGTCCTGGACATGCCGACTACACCTACCTGCACAAATACGGCCGGCGCGACCCGCGCGGGGGCGGCCGGGCATCAGCGCGTCTGACGGCACCCATGGTGGCGGCCGGTGCCGTGGCCAAAAAGTGGCTGGCTGAAAAATACGGCACGGTCTTTCGCGGCTGCATGACGCAGATTGGCGATATCGTCATTCCCTTCGAGTCCTGGGCGCATGTGCCCAACAATCCATTTTTTGCCCCGGTGGCCGACGTGTCAGAGCTTGAAACGTACATGGACGAATTGCGCAAGGCCGGCGACTCGTGCGGCGCGCGCATTCGCGTGACGGCCTCGCGTGTGCCCGTGGGCCTGGGCGATCCGTTGTTTGACAAGCTCGACGCCGACATTGCATTTGCCATGATGGGCATCAATGCCGTCAAGGGCGTGGAAATTGGCGCCGGTTTTGCCAGTGTCGCGCAGCGCGGCACGACCCACGGCGATGCCCTGTCGCCCGAGGGCTTCATGTCCAACAACGCCGGGGGCGTGCTGGGCGGCATCAGCACCGGGCAGGACCTTGAAGTGTCGATTGCCATCAAGCCCACCAGCTCCATCATCACGCCGCGGCCCTCGATAGACGTAACGGGACAGCCCGCGGTGGTGGTCACCAAAGGGCGCCACGATCCCTGCGTGGGCATTCGCGCCACGCCGATTGCCGAGGCCATGCTGGCGCTGGTGGTGATGGAGCATGCTCTGCGCCAGCGCGCGCAAAATGCCGACGTGAAGGTCAGCACGCCCGACATCATGCGGCCGCGCGGCTGACTTTGGGCTTGAGGCCGCTGAAACTGAAAAAGCAGACGTCCTTCAGAACAACAAACGAAAGACTTGCCCCATGAAAACAGCCCTTGTCCTTAATGGTCCCAATCTCAATTTGCTGGGCACGCGAGAACCTGCCGTGTATGGCTCGCAAACCCTGGCCGATGTGGAGGCGCTGTGCCTGAAGGCCTGCGCCGACCATGGCTTGAAGCTCGATTTTCGCCAGAGCAACCACGAGGGCGTGTTGATTGACGCGATTCACGAGGCCGGGCGTGCCCAAGCGGCCGGTACACTGGCCGGCGTGGTGCTCAATGCCGGTGCGTACACGCACACCAGCGTGGCCCTGCATGATGCCATCAAAGGCGCGGGCGTGACGCTGATTGAACTGCACATCAGCAATGTTCACACGCGCGAGGTGTTCCGCCACCATTCCTTCATTTCGCCTGTGGCCAAAGCCGTGATGGTCGGGTTTGGCGTCAAAGGCTATGCCCTGGCGATTGCCGGTTTGGCGGGCTTGACTGAGCCGGCTTAGCTCGCCTGATGACCCCATCCTGGAGAGGTAATGCGTGGCCGCCCCCCTGAAGTTCCTGGTTGATGAGCGCGAGGTGGAGTTCAGCGCTATTCGGGCACAGGGTGCGGGCGGGCAAAATGTCAACAAGGTTTCCAGCGCCGTGCATCTGCGCTTTGACATCAACGCCTCCTCGCTGCCCGGTGAGATCAAGGCCCGCCTGCTGGCGCTCAGCGACAGCCGCATCACCCAGGAAGGCGTGCTGGTTCTGAAGGCGCAGGCGCATCGCACGCAGGAGATGAACCGCGCCGATGCCTTGGCACGTTTGCAGGAAGTGGTCGACAGTGTTTCCAATCCGCCCAAGCCCCGGCGTGCCACCCAACCCAGCTACGGCTCACGGCAGCGCCGGCTGGAAAGCAAAAGCCAGCGTTCAAGCATCAAAAGCCTGCGCGGCAAAGTGGATGACTGAGCCGTGGCCCACCCCGCCTGAACGCGCTTCCTGCAGTTCTTATTTGTAGCCCACGCGATCGAGCATTTGCTGGACTTTCAGCTGGTTATTCGCCACCGCGCTGATGGGAATGGTTTCTGACTTGAAGTTGCCGCCCGTCATGGCCTGCAGTGCCGGATTGCTGACTTTCACGCTGGCCACGGCTGGCCATTCGTTGTTGCCGTTGGCGAAGTAGTTTTGCGCCTCCGGGCTGGCCAGGTATTCCATGAACTTGATGGCGTTGGCCGTGTGCTTGGCATTTTTCGCAACTGCCGCGCCTGCAATGTTCACGTGGGTACCCCAGCTTTGCTGATTGGGGAACACGACGCCAACGCGATCTGCGACGGCTTTGTCCTCCGGTGCGCTGGAGCGCATAATCCGCGCCAAATAATAGGAATTGGTGAGCGCAATGCCGCACTCGCCGCTGGCCACGGCCTTGATCTGGTCAGTGTCACCGCCCTTGGGGTCGCGGGCCATGTTGGCGACCAGTCCCTTGAGCCACTGCTCGGTTTTGGCTTCACCCAGATGCTCGGTCACCGCGCTAAACAACGACAGGTTGTAGGGATGGGAGCCCGACCGGGTGCACAGCAGCCCCTTGTTTTTTGGGTCGGCGAGTTCTTCATAGGTGTCAACGTCGGCTTTTTTCACCTTCAGCTTGTCATACACCACGACGCGAGCGCGAGTGGAAAAGCCGAACCAGGTCGTGCCTTCGGCGGTTTCCCTGGCGCGCAGCTTGGCCGGAATGGCGGCCTGGAGCACAGCAGACTTGATCGGCAGGAACAGGCCATCGGCATCGCCTTTGCCGAGGCGGGCGGCATCAACGAGCAAAATCACGTCGGCGGGTGATGCCGCGCCTTCGGCTTTCAGGCGCGCCAGAATGCCGGCGTCGTCAGCGTCGACGCGGTTGACGGTGATGCCGGTGGTCTTGGTGAAGTTGGAGTACAGGGCTTCGTCGGTTTGGTAGTGACGTGCGGAATACAAATTGACGACTTGCTCCTGGGCGTTGGCAAGGGTGGCGCCCAGGAGGGCGGTGGTGACCAGCGCAAGGCGAGTCAATGAAGGCGCTTTTTTGAACATGTTGAAAGAAATCCTTGAAGGTTGGAAGTAAATGAGTTTAATACAAACGAGAAGTATTCGCAATTGGTTTTTTTATCATGACTTTGTGAATCATGATGACCTTGGCGGGAATGTGATCGAAACGGGGGGCGCCAGGTGCTTGCAGCGCCTGTGGGTGTGCCTGGCCTTGCCCGCCGCGCTGCTGGCCGGCTGCGCCAGCTCGCCCAGTGGTCTGCCCGCCATGCCGAGCGCGCCGTCGTTAGTGGCCGGTGACAAGGGAGGCCCAGTGGTGATCAAGCCTCTGAGAATCGGCTTGGAACTGGGCGGCGGTGCTGCGCGAGGCTTTGCCCATGTCGGCGTGATCGCGGTGCTGGAAGAAGCGGGCTTAAGGCCCCAGTTGGTGGTCGGCACCTCGGCCGGTAGCTTGGTGGCGGCACTCTATGCCAGCGGCAGAACCAGCGCCCAGATGCAGCAGACGGCGTTTAACATGGAAGAAGTCGCCATCACCGACTGGATGCTGCCTATTATTGGCCGCGGCCTGTTTCGCGGTGATTCGCTGGCCCGCTACGTCAATGATCTGGTGGCAGGCCGCCTGATTCAGAACATGGCCATCCCCTTGGGCATTGTGGCGACCGACCTGAACAGTGGCCAGGCCGTGCTGTTCCAGCGCGGCGACACCGGCTTGGCAGTGCGTGCGTCCAGTGCTGTGCCGGCGGGATTTGTGCCGGTTAAGATCAGGTGCCGCGAGTATGTCGATGGCGGCCTGGTGTCGCCAGTGCCAGTGCATTTTGCCCGGCAGATGGGCGCTGAACTGGTGATCGCCGTCGACATCTCCAGCCCGCCGGAAGCCAACTCCGCCAGCGACACATTGCAGATACTGTTACAGACTTTTTCCATCATGGGAAAAAGCATCAAGCAGTACGAGCTCAAGGATGCCGACGTGGTGGTGCGTCCCTCTCAGGTGGGCTTGAAGAGCGCCGATTTTTCGGCCCGGCAACGTGCCATCGACTCCGGTCGCGCGGCCATGCTCGCTGCACTGCCCGCGCTCAGGGCCAAGCTGACGGCGCCCCGGCCAGCCGTGCCTTAAAGTTTTCTCAGCGGGTTACTCTGTTTTTTATAGCTGACTGTGCCCGTAGCTATTTGGCTAGAGGTCAATCGTTATCAAAAAAAACCCCCATCTTTCGATGAGGCTTTAAAGGGTCCGTGAAACTGAATTTCTGGAAGGACCCGAGGAGACAAGGGGCTTGAAATCCTGTTCAGTCAAACAGGCCTTCAGGAGCTGGCTCCATGAACATCTGGCGCGCAGGGCGCCGGATGTTCAATGAAAATTAACGCTTCTTGGTAGCGGCTTTCGTGGCGTTTACAGCGGAGGCAGATACCGTGTTGAAGTTGGTTTCGGCCATGTCGCTGGCTTGCTTGACGGCTTTCTGGACCGACTCAAACGCGTTGGTGGCAGCAGCCACGGCGCTTTTCATCACAGCCACTGCGGCTTCGGAGCCAGCAGGTGCATTTTGGGAGGCGCTATCGACCAAGCCAACAATTTTCTTTTGTGCTTCAGCAGCCTGACCTTCAAAGGTCTTGCTCAAGTCAGCGCCAGCAGTCGAAGCGATGTCATAGAGGTGGCGACTGTAAGCGGCGGTTTTCTCAGCAAGGGGCTGGATCATGCCGGCTTGCAGAGCCAACAATTCCTGTGCGTCTTTCACGCTCATGACAGCTTGCGCCTGGTTGGCGGTTTCAGCCAGGGCAGCCTTGGTGGCTTGCACATTCAGTTCGACCAATTTTTCAACGCCTTCGAAGGCTTTTTGGGTCAGATTAAATAGGGTTTCGATGTTGGCTTTATTGGTGGCCATGATTTGTTCAGCGGTCAGCATAATAAATTCCCTTAATAGATGGTGAGTCGGCAAATAGTTGCTTTGCGCTGAATTGCTGCGCTGCAACATAATTTTAATTATAAGGATTAGCCGGGGGATTGCAAGCCTATTTTGCTGCGGTGCACCATTTTAGATAGAACA
>MERZ01000010.1:0-1212 GCA_001770785.1 Burkholderiales bacterium RIFCSPHIGHO2_12_FULL_61_11 | reverse complement strand
GCGGCAGACCACTGAACCTGCGCTGTATTCGACATCGATCAGAGGGCCAAGAACCAGGTCCATGATTTACGCACGCGCAGGTAGGCACACCCACGGCACAATCATTCAAGATTTGTCACAAGCCCGAGCAAGGGAGAGACACGTTGAAAAACGACGGTATTTTTTCAAATCGGATTGGAAGAATCGGTAGCCGTGCAGCTTGTTTACATTTTTTTGCTCTTGCTTCCGAACTGGTCAATGAAGTGCTTCTCAATCCAGGTACGGGCCTCAAGCGAAGGTCATTTGTCCGCTTCGGTGCAGAACCAGAAAGAGGTCTGATATGGGAGCAATTCTTGATGTTTCTTGTTGGTTGGTGGTTGTCGCCGTGGTGGGGCTATGGGCCAGGAAACAGCTGGGAACACTGTCTGCCGGGCGTAGGCCCGACTCCTGGAATATCTTCCAGCGTTTTTTTGCTGGTTGCCACGCCGCGGCAGCAAAGTGTGCAATTTCAAGACCAGATCAAAAAGTCGGTCGAAGCTGCGATACAGAAGACGCGCCCGGAGCCGGACGACCCGTTAAGGGCTTGATCTTGCGTACTGATGCATTGCGCGTGCTGTTGCTCGGCCTGACGCTGGTGGCCAGCATGGGCGATGTCATGGCTACCCTCGGGCAAGCACCCACCACGTTCCCAGCCTCGACTTTGCCCCCGGCAGTGGGGGCAAAGCGGCTTGCCGCCACGCCAACTGCGCGTTCCACTCTTTACGAGTTGCACGAAGTCCAGCTTGAAAACGGGACCACGCTTCGGGAATACGCAACGCCTGCGGGGGTCGTTTTCGCCGTCACCTGGCGCGGGCCGGTGCTGCCGGACCTGAGTGCCCTGCTGGGCAGCTATTTCAACACCTTCAAACTCGAAACCGAGCAGGCCCGCAGGATGGGTAAGCGTGGCGCGCCGGTCAAAATTGAGCGCGATGACCTTGTCGTCAGATCCAGCGGGCGCATGCGAAATTTTTTTGGTCATGCCTATGCGCCCGATCTGATCCCGGCCGGTGTCAATATCAATGATTTGCTTCAGTAATATATTGCGGCGCGCCGTTATTGCGGCCCTGGTTGTCGTCCTGGTCACGGCGTGTGGCGGTGGGGGTGGGGAATCAGCGCCCGCGCCCGGGTCCGCTTCACCCGCGCTGGATAACGTGATGAGCGTCGTTGTAGACGCCGGCCCCGAAGGCACAGGCT
>MERZ01000009.1:6517-17418 GCA_001770785.1 Burkholderiales bacterium RIFCSPHIGHO2_12_FULL_61_11 | reverse complement strand
TTTCCATTTTCGCCCGTATGTCGTATTGTGTTTCTTTCTGAATTTTAGCGGAGCTTGATCGAGGTTTTATGCAAGATGCCATGGAAGTAATTGCCGAGTCGGAGCTTGCGCCCGGCGTCGGCCAGTTCACTCGTTTCCCCGACTCGCCGTTTGAGCTGTATCAGCCTTATTTGCCAGCCGGCGACCAGTCGCAGGCGATTGACAAATTGGTGGAGGGCGTCAACGACGGCGAAGTATTTCAGACCCTCCTGGGCGTGACTGGTTCGGGCAAGACCTTTACCATGGCCAATGTGATCGCGCGCCTGGGGCGCCCCGCCATTGTTTTTGCGCCCAACAAGACGCTGGCGGCGCAGTTGTACAGCGAGTTTCGGGAGTTTTTCCCCAGGAATGCGGTGGAGTACTTCGTCAGTTATTACGACTACTACCAGCCAGAAGCCTATGTGCCGCAGCGCGACCTGTTCATTGAAAAAGATTCCGCCATCAACGAGCACATCGAGCAGATGCGCCTGTCGGCCACCAAGAGTGTGCTGGAGCGCCGCGACACCATCATCGTCGGGACCGTCAGCGCGATTTATGGCATTGGTGCGCCGGAGGACTACACGCAGATGCGTTTCATTGCGCGTATTGGCGACAAAATCGGGCAGCGCGACGTCATTGCGCGCCTGATTCGCATGCAATACAGCCGCAACGATCAGGATTTTTCGCGCGGCTCTTTCAGGGTGCGCGGCGACGTGATCGATGTTTTCCCAGCCGAGCATTCCGAACTGGCCATCCGCATCGAGCTGTTTGACGACGAGATTGAGTCCCTGCAATTGTTTGACCCGCTCACGGGACGCATCCGGCAGAAAATACCGCGCTTTGTGGTCTACCCAAAGAGCCACTATGTGACGCCGCGCGACAAGGTCATGACGGCCGTTGACACCATCAAGCTCGAGTTGTCCGAACGCGTCGGCCAGTTTGTCGCCAGCGGCAAGCTGGTCGAGGCCCAGCGCATCGAGCAGCGTACCCGCTTCGACCTTGAAATGCTCAGCGAAATCGGCCACTGCAAGGGAATTGAAAACTACACCCGCCACCTCAGCGGATCGCCGCCAGGATCAGCGCCATCGACCCTGTGCGACTACCTGCCCAGGGATTCGTTGATGTTTCTCGACGAGAGCCACGTCATGATTGGCCAGCTCAATGCCATGTACAACGGCGATCGGGCGCGCAAGACGACCTTGGTGGAATATGGCTTTCGGCTGCCCAGTGCGCTGGACAACCGGCCGCTCAAGTTTGAAGAGTTCGAGGCCAAGATGCGGCAGGCCATTTTTGTGTCGGCCACGCCAGCCACCTATGAGCAGGAGCATTCCGGGCAGGTGGTGGAACAGGTCGTCAGGCCCACCGGGCTGGTGGACCCTCAGGTGGAGGTGCGGCCGGCCACCCATCAGGTCGATGATGTGCTGCAGGAAATCCGCATTCGGGTCGACAAAAGCGAACGGGTGCTGATCACCACGCTGACCAAGCGCATGGCCGAGCAGCTCACCGATTACCTGAGCGAAAACGGCGTGAAGGTGCGTTACCTGCACAGCGATGTGGACACGGTCGAGCGCGTGGAAATTCTTCGTGACCTGAGGCTGGGTGCGTTTGACGTGCTGGTCGGCATTAATCTGCTGCGCGAGGGGCTGGATATTCCCGAGGTCTCGCTGGTGGCGATTCTGGACGCCGACAAGGAAGGTTTTTTAAGGTCAGAGCGCAGCCTGATCCAGACCATTGGCCGCGCCGCCAGAAACGTCAATGGCCGCGCCATTTTGTATGCCGACCGCATCACCGATTCCATGAAAAGAGCCATCGGCGAAACCGAACGCCGCCGCGACAAGCAGATCGCGTTCAACCTCGAGCACGGCATCACGCCGCGCAGCATCGTCAAGCGCATCAAGGATCTGATCGACGGCGTGTACAGCGAGAAATCCGGCAAGGAAGCCGAAAAACTCGAGATGCAAAAGGCGCTGGTCGAAGACATGAGCGAGAAAGATGTTGCGCGTGAGATCAAGCGGCTCGAAAAGCAGATGGTCGAACACGCGAAAAACCTTGAGTTTGAAAAGGCCGCCAGGGTGCGGGATCAATTACACATTTTGAAAGAGCAGGCGTTCGGCGCGCCGGGTGCTGATAATGTTCTGTTAACACCTGCGACCGGTTCGAACCGAATCTAGTTCACATTTTTCGCGCCAATCGGGTGCCGTAAACGATGCGTGTTCGGGTTTCCCCTATATTTTCTGGGGTGTTCGAGGTAAAATTTTGTTTTGTGCTATACTTGACTAAATTAGTCGGGAATTAAGAGAAAAGCCCTGCCATAACCGGTTCATTGACCTTGGCGGTTGGGGGAGGGTTCCCTGAAGGTCATAAGCTTTCGGGGTGAAAACGACAGTCAAGCCAACTTTAAGGAGCTTGTTATGCGCCTCACGACCAAAGGCCGCTTTGCGGTCACTGCAATGATTGATCTGGGACTGCGCCAGAACAGCGGCCCGATCACACTGGCAGCGATCAGCCAGCGACAGCAAATTTCCCTGTCTTACCTTGAACAGTTGTTCGGTAAGCTGCGCCGCCACGAGCTGGTCGAGTCAACCCGGGGTCCTGGCGGCGGTTACACGCTGGGCCGTAAAGCCTCCGAGATCACCGTGGCCGATATCATCGTGTCGGTGGACGAGCCGATTGACGCGACTCATTGTGGCGGCAAGGAAAATTGCATGGGTGAAAGCGGCCGCTGCATGACCCATGAGTTGTGGGCCTCGCTGAACAGCCGCATGGTGGAATTTCTGGATTCCGTGACCCTGCAAAAACTGGTGGATGACCAGCTTGCCAAAGGGGTGGTGATCGAGAACACCCCGCAAGTAAAAAAAGCCATTTACACAGCGCCTGTTGCCAAGCCCATTCGCGTGAATGCGCCGAATTCCGTATTTGCCTTGGGAAATGCATTTTCCAAATCCTGATTGAATGGCCTTAATGTCATTGTTTTGATCTGCCAGCCAGCCTGTGAATTAAAGATATAGCCAGATGGATACTCCACATTTCCCCATTTATATGGATTACAGCGCCACGAATCCCTGCGACCAGCGAGTGGTGGACGCCATGATCCCCTGGTTGCGCGAGCATTTTGGCAACCCCGCTTCGCGCAGCCATGCCTGGGGTTGGGAAGCCGAGGCGGCCGTTGAAAAAGCGCGCGAGCAGATTGCCGACCTGATTGGCGCCGACCCGCGCGAGATTGTCTGGACCAGCGGCGCGACCGAGTCCGATAACCTCGCGCTTAAGGGCGCGGCGCATTTCTACAAAAGCAAGGGCAAGCACATCATCACGGTCAAGACCGAGCACAAAGCGGTGCTCGATACTTGCCGCGAGTTGGAACGGCAGGGCTTTGAAGTGACTTACCTGGACGTGCAGGCCGATGGATTGCTCAATCTGGATGCACTCAAGGCTGCCATTCGTCCCGACACCATTTTGGTCAGCGTCATGTTCGTGAACAACGAAATTGGCGTGATTCAGGACATTCCCGCCATTGGTTCCTTGTGCCGCGAGAAGGGCATCATTTTCCATGTCGATGCAGCGCAAGCGACGGGCCGGGTGGACATCGACCTGGCGACATTGCCGGTTGACCTGATGAGCCTGACCTCGCATAAAACCTACGGCCCTAAAGGCATAGGAGCCCTGTTTGTGCGCCGCAAGCCGCGCGTGCGCCTGGAGGCACAAATGCACGGTGGTGGTCACGAACGCGGCATGCGTTCGGGCACCCTGCCAACACACCAGTGTGTCGGCATGGGCGAGGCCTACCGCATTGCCAAGGTCGAGATGCACGAAGAGAACAAGCGCATCCGTGTCCTGCACGAGCGCATGCTGAACGGCCTCAAAGATGTTGAGGAAGTGTTCCTCAATGGACACGCAGAAAAGCGTGTGCCGCACAACCTGAACATGAGTTTCAATTTTGTTGAAGGCGAGTCGCTGATCATGGGGATCAAGGGCTTGGCTGTGTCGAGTGGTTCAGCCTGTACCTCGGCCAGCCTGGAGCCAAGCTATGTGCTGCGCGCCCTGGGTCGCAGCGACGAACTGGCGCACAGCAGTCTGCGCATGACGATTGGCCGCTGGACCACCGAAGAAGAGATCGATTACGCCGTTGCAGCCATCAAGGAAAACGTAGCCAGGCTGCGTGAGTTGTCTCCCCTGTGGGAAATGTTCAAGGATGGGGTTGATTTGTCTACCATTCAGTGGGCGGCACATTAAGTCATCTGGTATTGAGCTGCCTCGCATGAGTCAGCTATGAAGCGAAACAAAACTCAGGAGTTCGTCATGGCATACAGCGAAAAAGTAGTCGATCACTATGAAAACCCCCGCAACGTTGGCTCTTTTGAAAAGGGTGACGAAACGGTCGGCACCGGCATGGTCGGTGCACCGGCTTGCGGCGACGTGATGAAGCTTCAGATCAAGGTCAACCCGAACACGGGCGTGATTGAAGACGCGCGCTTTAAAACCTACGGTTGTGGCTCGGCAATTGCCTCCAGCTCGCTCGTGACCGAGTGGGTCAAGGGTAAAACCCTGGACCAAGCGGCCAGCATTAAAAACAGCGCCATCGCTGAAGAACTGGCGCTGCCGCCTGTGAAAATTCACTGCTCCATTTTGGCGGAAGACGCCATCAAGGCCGCCGTCAACGACTATAAGCAAAAGCACGCACTGACGACTGCGATCTGAACTTTTTACCTAATTTTCGAGTCATTTAAATGTCCGTTACGCTCACAGATGCTGCTGCCCGCCATGTGACCCGCTACATCACCAAGCGCGGCAAAGGCGTGGGCGTGCGTTTGGGCGTCAAGACCACCGGATGCTCGGGCCTCGCCTACAAGCTTGAATATGCCGACGAGATTGCGACCGAAGATGTCGTGTTCGAAGACAACGGTGTCAAGGTGCTGGTGGACCCGAAAAGCATGGCCTACATTGACGGCACGAAACTCGACTTTGTGCGCGATGGATTGAACGAAGGCTTCAAGTTCATCAATCCCAATGAGCGTGATCGCTGCGGGTGCGGCGAGTCTTTTCGGGTGTGAAGCTACTGCGCAGACGTGATCGAGGCGCGGGCAGTGCTCACAAGCCTCACGTACTGAAGTACGCTCCGGTTGCTCCGCGCTGGCCGCACCTCGCTGACGCCCGCTCGCTACGCTTCCCATCCCGAAAAGTGGTGCTCAAGTGACAAGTCTCCAGTCAAGTGATTTCGAACTTTTTCGCGTGCCCATGCAGTTTGCGCAGGATCGCGCTGTGCTTGATGCGCGCTGGAAAGAGCTGCAGCGTGAGGCACATCCTGATAAATTTGCCGCGCAGGGTGCCGCCGCCCAGCGCATCGCCATGCAATGGTCGGTGCGCATCAATGAGGCCTACCAGCGGCTCAAAGATCCCTTGAAGCGGGCCAGCTACTTATGCGAGCTGCACGGCGCGCCCATCCACGCTGAAAGCAACACGGCCATGCCGACTGATTTTCTGATGCAGCAGATGCAGTGGCGTGAAGCTCTGGACGCGGCAAGAACCGTTCAGGATATGGATGAAATAGCCTCAGAGTCAAATGCAGTCGGGCGTGAGATGCTATTAAAAATAGAGCAGACGCTTGATGTAAGCAGGGATTTTTCAGCGGCGGCCCAGCAGGTCAGAAACCTTATGTTTATCGAGCGTTTTACCAGTGAGGTGGATGCCCGCATCGACCAGCTGGAGCAATAACACCTTACAAGAAATACGACAAAAAGCCACATGGCACTCCTGCAAATTTCCGAACCTGGCCAGACACCAGACCCGCACCAGCGACGCATCGCCATTGGCATTGATTTGGGAACCACGCATTCACTGGTGGCCAGCGTGCGCAACGGCGTCTCCGAATGTCTGCCTGACGAGCAGGGGCGCGTGATTTTGCCCAGTGTCGTGCGCTACCTGGACGCTGATCGGCGCCAAATAGGCTTTGAAGCGCTGGCGGCCCAGGTCGGAGACCCGCGTAATACCATTTCCTCGGTCAAGCGCCTGATGGGACGAGGCATTCATGACATTGGCAGCCTCGCGCAGTTACCTTACCAGTTGGGCGACAAGCCCGGCATGGTGACATTGCAGACTATCGCTGGTGAAAAAAGTCCGGTTGAAATTAGCGCTGAAATTCTCGCCACGCTGCGTTATCGGGCCGAAGATAGTTTCAATGATGATATTTATGGGGCCGTGATCACGGTACCTGCGTATTTCGACGATGCCCAGCGCCAGGCTACGAAAGACGCCGCTCAACTGGCCGGTTTGAAAGTGCTGCGTCTCATCAATGAGCCGACTGCGGCGGCCATTGCCTACGGCCTGGATAACGCCAGCGAGGGCGTTTACGCCATCTACGATCTGGGTGGGGGGACTTTTGATATTTCCATCCTGCGCCTGACGCAGGGCGTGTTTGAAGTGGTTTCTACCGGGGGTGATTCCGCACTCGGGGGTGACGATTATGACCGTGCGCTGGTGGAGTGGGTGCTGGCCAAAGCCGGTCTGGCAGCAGACACCCTCTCACCCTCGGACAAGGCGGCCATGCAACAGGCGGCGCGTGCCTGCAAGGAGGCGCTGTCGGCTGCGGAATCAGTGCCGTTTTCTGTTCGACTGGCCAGGGCGTCGGTCAATTTTGAAATGAAAGCGGCCGATTTTGAGACCGCAACCGCTCATCTCACCCAGCGGACCCTCGCGGCTGTGCGCAAGGCTTTGCGTGATGCCAAGCTGGCCAAAGATGCTATTGACGGCGTCGTGCTGGTCGGTGGCTCCACGCGCATGCCGCAGGTACGCAAAGCGGTCGCCAGCTTTTTCGGACGTGAGCCCCTGACCAACCTCAATCCCGACGAAGTGGTGGCGCTGGGCGCGGCCATTTCCGCCAATCAGCTGGTGGGCAACAACACGGGCGCAGATTTACTGCTGCTCGACGTGATTCCGCTCTCGTTGGGCATTGAGACCATGGGCGGGCTGGTTGAACGCATCGTGCCGCGCAACCAGACCCTGCCGACGGCTATGGCGCAGGACTTCACCACCTATCAGGACGGCCAGACCGCTTTGGCCTTGCATGTGGTGCAGGGCGAGCGGGATCTGGTGGCCGACTGCC
This sequence comes from Burkholderiales bacterium RIFCSPHIGHO2_12_FULL_61_11, assembly GCA_001770785.1. Taxonomy (GTDB): domain Bacteria; phylum Pseudomonadota; class Gammaproteobacteria; order Burkholderiales; family Burkholderiaceae_C; genus Polaromonas. Next base: position 10,304 of record MERZ01000009.1, on the reverse strand, counting down.
GGAGCCTCGCCCGTTTCGAGTTGCGCGGCATCCCCCCGATGGTCGCGGGTGCTGCTCGCATCCGCGTCACGTTTACCGTGGATGCAGATGGTTTGCTCAGCGTCAATGCCAGGGAGCAGGGTAGCGGCGTCGAAGCGCATATTGACGTCAAACCTTCCTACGGCCTGTCGGATGAGGAGATCGCCCGCATGCTGCAAGAAAGCTTTTCCACGGCTCAGCAAGACATGCAGGCGCGCGCGCTGGCCGAGGCGCGGGTTGATGCGGACCGGTTGACTCTGGCTACGCAGAGCGCATTGGCGGCGGACGTGAATTTGCTGAGCAATGACCAGCGCGTGCAGATTGACCGCTTGATGATCCACGTCGCCGATGCACGAGTCCAAGGTGATCCCGCCACCATCGAAGCGGCTACCCAGGCCCTGGCTAAGGGCACCGAGGCGTTCGCCGCGCAGCGCATGAACCGCGGCATCCGACAAGCTCTGGCCGGAAAAAATATCGAGTCGATCTGAACAAAGTTCTCACCACGCCCCAACAAAGTCAGATTGACACATGGCCACCATCAAGATACTGCCGCACCCCGAATATTGCCCGGAAGGCGCTGAAATCAACGCGCCCGCGGGCACTTCCATCTGCGAGGCGCTGCTCGACCACAAGATCAATATTGAACATGCCTGCGAATTGAGCTGCGCCTGCACGACTTGCCATGTGATTGTGCGAGAAGGTTTCAGGTCACTGAATCCGCTTGATGAGTGCGAGGAAGACTTACTGGACCGCGCCTGGGGGCTGGAGCCCAACTCGCGCCTCAGTTGCCAGGCCTTTTTGGCGCATACCGACGTGACGGTTGAGATACCGAAATACTCAATCAACCACGCAAAAGAAATCCACTGACGGGCGTGCGCTCGCGCAGCGCGATAATCTTGTGCATGCGCCAAATCTTTTTAGACACTGAAACCACGGGTCTCTCCGCCGAAAACGGCGACCGCATCATTGAAATCGGTTGTGTGGAGCTGGTGGGTCGCAAGCTCACCGGCAACAACAAGCATTTCTACCTGAATCCCGAGCGCGACAGTCATGAGGATGCACTCAAGGTTCACGGCATCAGCAATGAGTTCTTGAAGGACAAGCCCAAGTTTTCCGCGGTTGTTAGCGAGCTACTGGACTACCTGCAGGGTGCCGAGATCATTATTCACAACGCGCCTTTCGATGTGAGCTTTCTGGACAAGGAGCTCGAGCTCATTGGCAGGGAACCAATCAGCCACTGTGTCGGCAAGGTCACTGACAGCCTGATGATGGCCAAGGAAATGTTCCCGGGCAAGCGCAACTCGCTGAACGCGCTGTGCGACCGGCTGGAAGTCGACAATTCAGGCCGGATCTTGCATGGGGCTCTGCTGGATGCCGAGTTGCTGGCTGACGTCTACATCAACCTTACACGGGGGCAAAACAGTCTGGTGATGGACGTGGTGACAGGCAGTCAGGACGATGATCAGGCAGCACTGATTGATCTGAGCGCGTTTGACCTGCCTTTGCTGATGGCCAATGATCAGGAAATCGCTGCGCACGAGAAAGTGCTGACCGATCTTGATAAGTCCAGCAAGGGAAAAACAGTTTGGCGGGTTGCGATTGCTGAAATGATGTCTGCTTGACTTTAAAAATTGGCCAAAAAGTCGCCTATACTCATAGACTGACCAATAGGGCGGTTAGCTCAGGGGTAGAGCATTGCATTCACACTGCAAGGGTCGGAGGTTCGAAGCCTCCACCGCCCACCAGAAACAACAATAAAATCAAGGACTTAGCAGAAATGCCAAGTCCTTTTTTTATGCAGGGCCAGCGCCTGAAATTGATCTTGTCAATCAGATACAGTCCAAAGCCGTTTTGGACACCTTTTAGACACCGGACACTGTAGCGCCCACCGTGAGTGGGTGCTGATGAGCAGGGCTGGGGAAACTGAGCAGCTACCTGCCTGGCCTTGGCTGCCAGAGATGGATCTTCCATATAGGATAAGCAGCAACCGCAACCATTTTATTTATGTTGGTGTGGGATGTTGGGCAAAGCTAGCTCCAAAAGAAAAACCCTAAGTAGATCAACTACTTAGGGTTTATTTGGCGGAAACGGAGGGATTCGAACCCTCGATGAGGCTCTACACCCCATACTCCCTTAGCAGGGGAGCACCTTCGGCCACTCGGTCACGTTTCCAATGGCGCAATTATCTCACGACTTCAGGCTGCATTTCAGGCCGGGGCTGGTCCAGATCAAAAGCTTTGTGCAGCGCACGCACGGCGAGCTCCATGTACTTCTCGTCAATCACGACCGATGTCTTGATTTCGCTGGTGGAGATCATCTGGATATTGATGCCCTCTTCACTCAAGACACGAAACATCTTGCTGGCAACACCTACATGGCTGCGCATGCCAATGCCGACGATGCTGACCTTGCAAATTTTGGCGTCGCCGGTGATTTCCTGCGCGCCCAGCGCGGGCAGCACCTTGGTCTTGAGCAATTCAACCGCCTTGTCGTAGTCATTGCGAGACACGGTGAAGCTGAAGTCGGTTTTGCCTTCCTTGCTGATGTTCTGGATGATGACATCGACTTCGATGTTGGCGTCGGCCACGGCACCGAGAATCTGGTAGGCAATCCCCGGCTTATCTGGCACGCCGAGCACAGAAATTTTGGCTTCATCGCGACTGAAAGCGATGCCCGATATGATGGCTTGTTCCATGTTTTCGTCTTCCTCAAAACTGATCAATGTGCCTGACTTGGCTTCTTCGTTGACATCGATGTCCCAGTCGGTAAAACTGGACAGCACACGCAGCGGCACCTTGTATTTGCCGGCAAATTCAACCGAACGGATCTGCAGCACCTTGGAGCCCATGGACGCCATCTCCAGCATCTCTTCAAAGCTCACCGTCTTCAGTCGACGCGCTTCAGGCACCACGCGCGGATCGGTCGTGTATACGCCATCGACGTCGGTGAAAATAAGGCACTCATGGGCTTTTAGCGCCGCGGCAATCGCCACGGCCGAGGTGTCTGAACCGCCACGGCCCAGCGTGGTGACGTTGCCGCCGTCGTCCACGCCCTGAAAGCCGGTGATGATCACGACCTTGCCGGCGTCCAGATCGGCGCGTACCCGCACGTCGTCAATTGATTCGATGCGTGCCTTGGTGAAGGCGCTGTCGGTCTTGATGGTGACTTGCCAGCCGGCGTAGCTCACGGCGGGCACGCCTTCAGCTTGCAGCGCAATGGCCAGCAATGCGCTGGAGGCTTGCTCTCCGGTTGCAGCGAGCGCATCAAGCTCGCGACAGTAAGCATCAACGGGCTTGGCGGGCGCCAACTCTTTGGCCAGGCCCAACAGACGATTGGTTTCGCCACTCATGGCACTGGGAACGACGACCATCTGGTGGCCAGCCCGCGCCCACTTGGCGACGCGCTTGGCCACATTGCGGATGCGCTCGGTCGAGCCCATCGATGTGCCCCCGTATTTATGAACGATCAAAGCCATTGCAGGATGTCAATCAGGAGTTTGTTGTGAACTTTTTTTTGTTGCCATCGCATGCCAGGAAGGCGCTCTTATGAAAGCGTTCTAGCTGCGACCCAGCTCAATAGCAAAGCCGTAAATTATACCCAGCACAAGGTCCTGCTCACCGGGTCCCGGCTGCTCCGGTGATGTAATGCAGAACCAACCCACGCCGCGTGACATGGCCTGTGGCCACCTTAAGGTGAATCTGGTGCCCGCGGGTGGTGCATGCCGCAATTTGCACCAGCAATTGCTCAAGCTGCGCCGTACTGGGCGTTG
>MERZ01000009.1:4374-6494 GCA_001770785.1 Burkholderiales bacterium RIFCSPHIGHO2_12_FULL_61_11 | reverse complement strand
GACTACGCCAAAATCCTGCCGGGCGACTTCCAGCAGCACAGCCTGCGCCTGCGCGGCATGCCGGGCACTGCGCGCAAAGGTGGCGCGAAACTGCGGAAATGCCTCAGCGAGCGCGGGCAGCAGGCGCACCCGAATGCGGTTGCGTGTGTAGCGCTCGTCAGTGTTGCTCGGGTCATCAACGAATGGAATCTGCTGCGCAAGCACCCATTCGCGCAAACTCGCAGCCGGGGTTTGCAGCAGCGGGCGGTAAAACACGACCCCTTCGCGCTCAAACTGCGCGGCCATTGACGCAAGTCCTGGCAAGCCGGCACCACGGCTGAGCGCCAGCAACAGGGTTTCAACCTGGTCATCGGCATGCTGACCCAGCAGCACGCCGGCCAGTCCACGCTGCTTTGCGGCAGCGGCAAGCGCCGTGTAGCGCGCGCGCCGCGCCGCGTCTTCAGGGCTTTCGCCCGACGCATGCGACGCATCCACGGACACAACCTGCAGCGGCACCGACAAGCCCGCGCACACCGACTCGCAGACGCGCGCAAAGTCGTCGGCGGCAGCCTGAAGCCCATGGTGAATATGAATGGCCTGAACCTGACCGGGCCAGCACTGTACGGCGGCCAGCAGCAAGGCGGTGGAATCCGCTCCCCCGCTGTAGGCCACACCCAAAGGCAGTGACGCGGAAAAAGTTGAAGAAGCCAGTCGCTCCAGTGCCGGATTTACGGCGCGAACTCCTCTCGCCGGCTCGGCCCGGCTGGCGTCGAGCGAAGGCGCCGAGGCATTACTTGCTTGCGTCGGCTTTGGTATCAATGAAGCGGCCATAGCTTTGCAGACGGTCATAGCGACGGTCCAGCAGTTCCTTGACATTCAGATCGCTGACCTGCCGGAACGCATCGTTGAGCGCCCGTTTCAGGAAGGCCGCCATCTGCTTGGGGTCGCGGTGCGCGCCGCCCACCGGCTCATTGACGATCTTGTCAATCACGCCCAGGGCCTTGAGGCGGTGCGCCGTGATGCCCATCGCTTCGGCGGCTTCCTGTGCCTTGTCGGAAGTTTTCCAGAGAATGGATGCGCAGCCTTCGGGGCTGATGACGGCGTAAATCGAATACTGCAGCATCACCAACTGGTCGGCCACCGAAATGGCCAGCGCGCCGCCGGAGCCGCCTTCGCCGATGATGGTGGTGATGATGGGCACTTCGAGCTGCGCCATTTCATAAATATTGCGGCCTATGGCTTCGGACTGGCAGCGTTCTTCCGCTTCGATGCCAGGATAAGCACCTGGCGTGTCGACAAATGTAAACACCGGCAGCTTGAATTTTTCGGCGGTTTTCATGAGGCGAAGTGCCTTGCGGTAGCCCTCGGGCTTGCTCATTCCGAAATTGCGCAAGCCACGCTCACGGGTGTCGCGACCCTTCTGTTGGCCCAGCACCATGCAGGCCGTGCCGTTGAAGCGGGCCAGACCGCCCACAATGCTCAGGTCGTCGGCAAAATGCCGGTCGCCGTGCAGTTCCACAAAATCGGTGAAGATTTCACGGATGTAATCGAGCGTGTAGGGGCGCTCCGCATGGCGGGCGATCTTGGTGATCTGCCACGGCGTGAGGAGACTGTAAATATCTTTGGTGAGTTGCTGGCTCTTTTTGGCCAGTTGGTCGATTTCTTCTGAAATATCGACCGCTGACTCGGTTTGCACGTACCGCAGTTCTTCAATTTTCCCTTCAAGATCGGCAATCGGCTGCTCAAAATCGAGGAAGGTTTTTTTCGCCATATGCTGCTCCTGAAGGCTTCTGGAAATCCAAATCTGCTCACTGATCGGCTACTTGTCCGGAACCGGCAACGGATCCAGAGAGCGCCAAATATACCAAGTCGCCACGCTGCAATACGGGGCCCAGGCGGCAGCGACTTCGCGTGCATCGCTGCGGCTCACCGATTCGCCGGAAAAATAGTTCTGGCTGATGCCGTTGATCAGCCCCACATCGTCCAGCGGCAAGACATTGGGCCGAGCTAGGTAAAAAATCAGGAACATCTCTGCCGTCCAGCGGCCAATGCCGCGAATGGCCACCAGCTCGGCAATGATGGCGTCATCGTCCATCGCCTGCCAGTCCATGACATGGACCGTGCCGGCGTCAAAGTGAATC
>MERZ01000009.1:2305-4345 GCA_001770785.1 Burkholderiales bacterium RIFCSPHIGHO2_12_FULL_61_11 | reverse complement strand
TTTCGGGCAACGCGGCAAAGCGGTGCCAGACCGTCTGGGCTGCCTTGACGGAAATCTGCTGGCCCACAATGCTGCGCGCCAGCGTGCCGAACGCGTCACCGCGCGCCTGCAGACAGGTGTCGCCCAGCTTGGGAATAAGCCGTTTCATGACCCGGTCTTTTTTGATCAGGTGTTTGCGGGCGTCGGCCCAATACGCAGGGACAACGATGGAGGCTTCCGGGCGCTCAGCCGCATCGATTAGCTCAGTATTCGCCGGCCCGCTTTTAACTATAGTTTTCATGGCTGCTCACGCCTGTGCGGTATGGGCTGCAGCCATAAATGGCTTAATTTTTTCACGATTGCATCTCCCAGGTGGTACCCGTGGGCGAGTCTTTCAGCACAATGCCCTTGGCCAGCAAGTCGCTGCGAATGCGGTCTGCCGCCGCAAAGTCTCTGGCTTGTTTGGCGTCGGCGCGCTGCGCAATCAGGGACTGGATGCTGGCATCGTCCAGCTCGGAGCCCGCCTGCAAGAAACCGGCAGGGTCGCCTTGCAGTAAGCCCAGGCAGCCACCCAGGGCTTTGAGCAGCCCCGCCAGCTCGGCTGAATGGGTTTTATTGACCTCGCTGGCCAGCTCGAACAGCACGGCAATGGCTTCAGGCGTGCCAAAATCTTCGTCCATGGCCGCTTTGAAGCGGGCGGCGAATGGCGCAGCCCAATCAATCACCACGACACCAGGTGTGACGAGATCGAGCGCGGTGTAAAGCCGCTTGAGCGAATTGCGGGCGTCGTCCAGGTGTGCATCGCTGTAATTCAAGGGGCTGCGGTAGTGCGCGCGAAGAATGAAAAAGCGCACTGTTTCGGCGTCATATCTGGTCAGAATTTCCCGGATGGTGAAAAAATTGCCCAGCGATTTGGACATTTTTTCGTTGTCCAACCGCACAAAGCCGTTGTGCATCCAGATACTGGCAAGCGGCTTGCCAAAAGCGCCCTCCGACTGGGCGATCTCGTTTTCGTGATGCGGAAACTGCAGATCAGCGCCGCCCCCATGGATGTCAAACGACTCGCCCAGCAGTGCGCAGGCCATGGCCGAACATTCAATATGCCACCCCGGGCGGCCCGGGCCATAGGGGCTGTCCCATCGGGCCTCTGGCGGTTCGCTCGGCTTGGCGCTCTTCCAGAGCACGAAGTCCAGCGGGTCGTCCTTGCCGCCCTCCACCTCGACCCGTTCGCCAGCGCGCAGCTCGTCGAGCGATTTACCCGAGAGCTTGCCGTAGCCCGCAAACTTGCGCACGGCGTAGTTCACGTCACCCTGGTTCTGGCCAGTTTTGGAGGCGTAGGCCAGGCCCTTCTTTTCCAGCGTGCCAATCAATTTCAGCATTTGCGGCACAAATTCGGTGGCACGCGGCTCATGGGTGGGGCGCTCTATGCCCAAGGCATCGGCATCCTGATGCAGGGCCTCAACCATGCGATCAGTCAGCGCGCGTATGGTTTCGCCGTTTTCAAGCGCCCGTTTGATGATCTTGTCGTCAATATCGGTGACGTTGCGAACATAAGTGACCTGCAAGCCGCTTAAGCGGAGCCAGCGCTGGACCACGTCAAAAGCCACCATGGCGCGTGCATGGCCCAGGTGGCAAAGGTCATACACCGTCATGCCACACACATACATGCGGACATGACCGGGAACCAAGGGGGAAAAATTTTCCACGGCACGCGACAGCGTGTTGTAAATGCGAAGGCTCATGAAGGGTCTGGATGCGTGGCCTGGCGTCAATCGGGTCATCCGTCAATCAGTCAGAAAATGGGAAAGAAAGCATGATTTCACGGAAGCCACAGCCTGGCAAGGGCCATCAAGCGCAAGAACAGGTCATTAAACCGGGAAAGCACGAGAACCGCAAGCTCTGAACTATACCCCCTCAGCTACAATCGCTCAGTCTATCCAGCCGCTATCCCAATGCATCGTTGCTCCGGCAGGCCCCAGAAAACCCGGGCTGTTGATTGACTTTTTGCCCGAGGGCTGTCAAAAAAAATCCAAACAACAGCGAGAGTTCTCATGCCCACGC
>MERZ01000009.1:0-2287 GCA_001770785.1 Burkholderiales bacterium RIFCSPHIGHO2_12_FULL_61_11 | reverse complement strand
CTATGCCGATGACTACGCCGACGTTAACCGCCTGGTACGCGCCGGCCAGTACCCTGAGGCGCTCGCCAAGGCCGATCAGTACCTCGCCAGCAAGCCTCGCGACCCGCAAATGCGTTTCCTGAAGGGGGTGATCCAGACCGAAACAGGCAAGACCAGCGACGCCATTTCCACCTTCACCAAGATCACGGAAGACTACCCTGAACTGCCCGAGCCCTACAACAATCTGGCGGCGCTCTACGCTGGCCAAAGCCGGTTTGACAAGGCCAGGGCCGCCCTTGAAATGGCAATCCGTACCAACCCCAGCTACGCAACGGCTCACGAAAACCTTGGCGATGTTTACGCCCGGCTCGCCAGCCAAGCTTACAGCAAAGCCCTGCAACTCGACAGCAGCAACGCGGCCGTGCAGGACAAACTGGCCGCGATCCGCGCCGTGTTCACGGCCGACAACAAAGCCCGGCAATAAGCTGCTGCCAGCGCCGCGCAAGCGACCCACCGCTGGCTGAATGGATGCCCTGCCTGCGCGGGCGCGATATCCAGATCAAGGATGTGTCTTATCTGCGCTGGACCGACAACGCCGACACGATGGTGGTAACCTTTGCCGAATTGCTCCAAGGTGTCCAATCGGGCCAGGCCAGGCGCCAATATCGGGCCCATCAGGGCAACCAGTGAAAAATATCTTTTAAGGCACTATTTAATGGCAATCAGTCCGTTCAGAACCCTGCCCATGCCGCGCCGCGCATTGCTTGCAGCAGGCGCCACCGCATGTTTGCTCAGCCTGGCCGGTCCAGCCCTGGCGCAGGCGGCGTCCAAGGTGAAGTTTGTCACCAGCGAAGGTGATTTCGTCGTTGAGGTGTACCCCGACAAGGCGCCCAAGACTGTTGAGAACTTTTTGCAGTACGTCAAAGACAAGCATTACGATGGCACCATTTTTCACCGCGTCATCAACAACTTCATGGTTCAGGGCGGGGGCTTTGACGCCAGCTATGCGCAAAAACCGACCCGCGCGCCGGTGCTTCACGAGGGCCGTGAAGCGCTGGCCAAAGGCGGCGACAAAAACGTCGTCGGCACGCTCGCCATGGCCCGCACCAGCGACCCCAATTCCGCCTCGTCGCAATTCTTCATCAACGTCAAGGACAATGATTTCCTCAACCCGACAGCGCAGAGCCATGGCTACACCGTGTTTGGTAAAGTCGTGGGCGGCATGGACGTCGTCAACAAGATCAAATCAGTACCTACCGGCGCCGCTGGCCCCTTCCGTTCGGATGCGCCCCAAACGCCCGTCCTCATCAAATCTGCAAGCCTCGTTAACTAATCAACTGACACAGGATACCCATGAGCAACCCGAAAGTCGCACTCACCATCGCCAACTATGGCGTCATCACGCTGGAGCTCGACGTGGCCAAAGCGCCAAAAACCGTCGCCAACTTCCTGAACTACGTTAACAAAGGCCACTACGACAATACCGTGTTTCACCGCGTCATTCCCAATTTCATGGTGCAGGGCGGTGGCTTTGAAGTCGACATGAAGCAAAAGCCCACCGACGGCGAGATCGAGAACGAGGCCAGCAACGGCCTGAAGAACGACAACTACACCGTTGCCATGGCACGGACCAGCGCGCCGCATTCGGCCAGCTCGCAGTTTTTTATCAACGTGGCGGACAACGGTTTCCTGAACCACAGCGCACCGACCGCTTCGGGCTGGGGCTATGCTGTCTTTGGCAAAGTGGTGGAAGGCAAAGACGTGGTTGACAAAATCAAGACCGTCAAAACCGGCCGCAAGGGCTTTCACGATGATGTGCCCATGGAAGACGTGGTGATCGAAAAAGCCGTGGCGCTGGCCTGAAGCTCAGCGGATGAAGCTCCCGGCCCTGCCCCGGATAACGGAGATCAACGCTCCCGCTTCCTGGCGCATCGTCGATTTCATTTCAGACCTGCATCTGGGTGCCGATACGCCAGCGACCTTCACCGCCTGGCGGCTTTACATGGAAAGCACCCCGGCCGATGCAGTGTTCATTTTGGGCGACCTGTTTGAAGTCTGGCTGGGCGACGACGCGGTGAGCGACGACGCGGTGAGCGACGACGCGGTGAGCGCCGCTGTGCCGCTGCCCTCGGCCAGTTTTGAAGACCACTGCGCCCGTGTGCTGGGTCACACCGCGCGGCGGCTGGCGCTGTTTTTCATGCACGGCAACCGCGACTTTCTGGTCGGGCAGCGCTTGATGGACATTTGCGGCGCCAGCTTGCTGGCCGACCCTACCGTACTGATATTTGAAGGGCAGCATTGGCTGCTG
>MERZ01000008.1:166-1086 GCA_001770785.1 Burkholderiales bacterium RIFCSPHIGHO2_12_FULL_61_11 | reverse complement strand
GTTCCGGCCCAGGCTGTCGAGCGACGGGCTGCAGCAGTTGGCCGCACCGACCAAGGCGCCTAGAACCTTCTCGATTGTGCCTTTGCCTGATCGCCGTGGGCCAATGATGAACAGCGCCTTCTGTTGTGAGCGGTCGCCGCTGATGACATACCCCATGTATTCCTGCAGCAGCTCAATTGACTCAGTGTCGCCACCCCACACAGAGGCCAGGAACTCCAACCACGCCCTCGGCGGGTCCGCATCAGGCGCATAAGCGAAGGGCAAAGCAGTCGTGGTGAACAGCCTAGGATCGTGCGCCTGCAGCGTCCGGGTGCGCAGGTTGAGCACCCCGTTGGCCAACACGAGCAAGTCCCGCGGATCTGCGCCATCGGCGCCATCCAGCCAACAAGGCGTAACGCGGTGACTGTCGAGGTGAAAGGCTGAGCCCAGGGATTCGCGCACGTTGGCCACCTTGGCCGGCGTCGTCGCGAAAGGCTCGATTTCCTTTTTCTTCGCGTTGTACTGCTGCGCCCCTTCCATGTAAGCCTGCACCCTGGCGTCCACGTCTTCCACGGCCAGCCGGCAGTAGGCGCCGCCGCTCCAGGCGTAAAAGTCACCATTCCAATGCCTTAGAAGGCTGACGCCATCAGGTGAGGTGAAACGTTCGGCGACCATGCGCCGTGCGCTAAGCAGCGGGGTGTCACGCGACAACTGCCGTTGTGTCCTGCACTTGGCAAGCATGTCGGTGATGTAAGTCCCTTCGCGGCCCGCCTGGTAGACCTTGCCATGCGGCAGGCTGCGCAGGATCTGAGTTATCTCGACGTCGTTGAATCCATGTCGTACTGCGCGGCTGGTGATGCTCATGTCGAAAGCGTTCCTGCTCGTGTCGTCCATGCCGTCCGGGTTGCCCTCCCATCGCGCGCGCAGTCCCTCGTCACCAT
>MERZ01000008.1:0-147 GCA_001770785.1 Burkholderiales bacterium RIFCSPHIGHO2_12_FULL_61_11 | reverse complement strand
CGGCGGCAGATCACCCGTAACAGCGGCCAGGGTTTTGCCGGGAGTAGCAGCAGTCCGCGGGAGGAACGCAAAGGCGGACAGCTCATAGGCCACGCCTGTAGCCGTCAGCAGCCGCGCCTTTACCTTGGTGCGCCCCTTCGCCAGCTT
>MERZ01000007.1:495-941 GCA_001770785.1 Burkholderiales bacterium RIFCSPHIGHO2_12_FULL_61_11 | reverse complement strand
AGCCGGTAGTCCAGCGCCAGCACCAGCCGGTTGGCTTCGGCGCACAGGGTGCGGCAGACTTTGTCGTGGGTGTCCAGATCACCAATCACAAAACCACCACCATGGATGAACAGCAAGACGGGCAGAAGCTCGCCTGGCACGCCCTGCTTGGGCTGATAAACGCGCAGACGCAGCCCCCCAGCCGGGCTGGGGATGGTGATCTCTGCCACCGTGCCAATGTCGGGCGCGGGCAGACCCAGCGCATCGGCCATGTCGCGGTAGATTTGCCGCGCCACCGGCACAGGCAGGGTTTCCATGGGCGGGTTGCCCTGGGCGGCAGCCTGGGCCAGGAAGCCGGCCAGGGCCGGGTCAAGTGCTGCCACTTCAAGCGCTGGCATGGCAAGGATGGCGGCATGGGTCAAGGGTGCATTCATGAAAGTGCCTCTGCATTGGGAGGAATGAAAACC
>MERZ01000007.1:174-374 GCA_001770785.1 Burkholderiales bacterium RIFCSPHIGHO2_12_FULL_61_11 | reverse complement strand
GCGCGCCGACCATGTTCCAGACAAACATGAAGGCCAGCAAGATGCCCATGTCGGCCTGGAACTTGATCGGCGAGAAGGCCCAGGTGCCCACCGCCAGCGCCAGGGTGATGCCGGTGAGCATCACCACCCGGCCAGTGAACTGCAAGGCGTGCAGGTAGGCGTTTGAGAGGCTTTCACCGGCGCGCAGCTGCGCCAGCATG
>MERZ01000007.1:0-100 GCA_001770785.1 Burkholderiales bacterium RIFCSPHIGHO2_12_FULL_61_11 | reverse complement strand
CACGCCCATGCCAAAACCCACCATCAACGCCTCACACAGGATGGAGGTCAGCACCAGCGGCAGCACCGCACACAGCACCGCACGCCAGGAGCGGAAAGTG
>MERZ01000006.1:1653-6300 GCA_001770785.1 Burkholderiales bacterium RIFCSPHIGHO2_12_FULL_61_11 | reverse complement strand
GCAGGGCGGCGGACAGCGCGCCCAGGGCGGTGCGGCGGCTGACGTGGAACGAATCAGAGTGCATCTGCAAGGCCATGGCAACACCTCCTGCGCGATTGAGTTCAGTCGGACGACTTTGGGTCATTTTGGCGGTAACAGGTGGCGCCATGCAAGGACGCGCGCTCTTGCCGCGTTCGTTGCAAGGGGATTGATCTGCCAAATTGCCCAGGGCGCCGCTCTGGCGGCTCGAAATGCGCCACGCGGGTGGGCGATGTTTGTAGTTCCATCGCAAAACGTGTAACATTTCATCGGATGGGCCGATCAACTCTTGGGAGCAATGCGATGAGCAACCATGTTTACAAGCTGCTTGAACTTACCGGTTCCTCCAGTGTCAGTATTGAAGATGCCGTGAGCACCGCCATTACCAAGGCGCATGAGACGGTACGCAATATCCATTGGTTCACCATCACCGAGACCCGGGGCCATGTGGTCGATGGCAAGGTGGCGCACTGGCAGGTTTCCCTGAAGATCGGATTTACGCTCGACTAGCAAGTAGCGCAGGAACTTGGAGGTGTGCCATGTACAAACGAATCTTGCTGGCTTACGACGGCTCCGCTCCCGGACAGCAGGCCTTGCTGGACTGCCATGACATCGCGCAGTGGAGCCATTCGGAGCTGACTCTCATTGCCGTGATGCCGCTTCCCCTGATCGCTCTCGGGCCCGAGGGCGGCGTGTACGACGAGACGCTGCACGAAAGCGAGAAAAACCGCTACCAATCGATCCTTGACGCGGGCGTGCGCAGGCTGGCCGATGCCGGGCTGAGCGCGCGCGGCGAAATGGTGATCGGGGACGCGGTGAATGAAATTGCAGGCTGTGCCCGCCGGATCGATGCCGATCTGATCGTGGTGGGTCACAAGCATCTGGACGGATGGGCGGCTCGCTGGTGGCGGGGCTCCGTCTCCAAGGCCCTGATCGAGCACGCGCCCTGCAGCGTGCTGGTGGTCATCACGCATTGAATCTGGATTCCTCGGTCTTTGCTTGATGGCGACCCTATCCGGCAGGCCTGCGGGTGTGGCCTGACGTGTGCATGAAAAAAGGCGAAGCACACCTACACGGACCCAGCGCGTGACTGCGCATAATAGGGCGGGTTGTTTAATTCGAGGAGATCACAATGCTGTACAAATTCAAATCAAAAGACGCTGGCGACCTCATCATGCTGGAACCCAACGGACGCCGAATCCTGGAAGTCATAGGCAAGGAAGTCGGTCCAAAGGGCATCATCCTGCCAGAGCAGATGCCTGCAGCGATCAAGGCGCTTGAGGCCGCCATTGCACTTGAGGAGTCACGCGACAAGGAGGCGGGCGTGACGCCTGGCGAAGGCGTCGGGGGGGGTTTGCGTCAGCGCGCCATGCCCTTCATCGACATGCTGCAACGCAATTACAAGGCGGGCCACGAGGTGGTTTGGGGCGTTTAGCGTTTTGCCGTTCAGTCGGCAAATTTGCCGCCAGCCTCGATCAATGGCTTGAGTTTGGCGATCTCGCTCGCCACGAAAGCCTTGTGTGCCGCAGGATCAGACCGCTGGTCGTTGACGACCAGCGCGCCCAGGCCTTCCTCTTTCTTGATGAAGTCCGGGTCATTCAGCGCCAGCTTGAGTACGGAATTGAGCTGGGTCAGCACGGCAGATGGCGTTCCCTTGGGCGCGTAGAGGCCATGCCAGATCGTCAGGTTAAATCCCTTGAGACCCATTTCCTGCAGTGTCGGGTAGTCCTTGAGCAGCATGTTGCCGGACAGCCGCTGGGCGCTCGTTACAGCAAAGGCCTTGACACGGCCGGCTTCGATCTGGCCGGTGGTGTTGGTGGTCTGGTCGCACATCAGGTCGACCTGGCCGCCCACCAGCGCATTCATGGCCGGCGCAGTGCCACCGAACGGAATGGTCGCCATCGCCTGGTCGGCCTTGATGGCTGATTGCCACATCAGGCTGCACAGGTGGGACGCAGAACCCAGCCCGGCATGGGCAATATTGAGCTTGCCGGCGTTGGCGCGAACATGGTTTTCAAAGTCGCGGTAGTTGTTGGCCCGCAGCTGGCGTTTGCCGATCAGCATCATGGGAACTTCATTGATCAGGCCCAGATACTCGAAGTCTTCGAGCGGCTTGTATTGCAGTTTGCGGTACAAGGCTGGGGTTGAGGCCATGCCGATGTGGTAGATCAGCAGTGTGTGGCCGTCGGGGGCTGCCTTGGCGACCTTTGTGGCACCGATGGTGCCGCCAGCCCCGTTAACGTTTTCGACAACAAAATTGGCGCCATCGCCCATGGCTTTTCCCATGGCTTTGGCCAAGTCGCGGGCCACGCGGTCGGTCGGGCCGCCGGCCGCAAAAGGAACCACGAGCGTGATGGGCTTGGCACCCGGAAAGGGTTGCGCATAGGCAATTAGCCCCGTCGCCGCGGCGGCCAGGACGAACAGGCGTTTCATGCGAGTTTCCTTGTGATGACCATAAAGTCTAGGGGGCGATCACGCGGCCCAGCCAGCGGGAACTACGTAGGCTGGACCTCACTGGTAACTTCTGGCGTCCTCAATCACCTTGCCATCGTTGGGCAGGCTACCGGGAGCCAGGAACTGCACCGTGCCGCGCAGCTTGGTGACATCGCGGATGGCGTCGCTGATTCGCTGGTCCAAGCCCGCATGGGCGGCTCCGGCGTTTTCCGACTCCAGCGTTTCGACTTGAAAAGTCAGGCTGTCATTGGCCATCTCGCCGCTCACGACCAGCCGGGCCTTGATCACTTCCGGGAAGCGCCGGGCGATGTCTGCCACCTGGCCCGGATGCACGAACATCCCGCGAATCTTGACAGTCTGGTCGGCCCGGCCCATCCAGCCCTTGATGCGCGCATTGCTTCGCCCGGTCGGGCAGGTGCCTGGCAAGACCGCCGACAGGTCGCCGGTGCCAAAACGGATCAGCGGGTAGTCGGGGTTCAGCGTGGTCACCACGAGTTCGCCCACTTCGCCCTCGGCCACCGGGTCGCCGGTGCCGGGTCGGACAATTTCAACGATCACGCCTTCATCGAGCACCAGCCCTTCGCGCGCCTCGGTCTCAAAGGCGATCAGTCCCAGATCGGCCGACGCGTAACACTGGTAGCCAGCGATGCCGCGCTCACCAAGCCAGTCGCGCAGACTGGGCGGGAAGGCCTCGCCCGAGACCAGGGCCTTGGTCAGGCTGGGCAGCGCCACTTTCATTTCGGCCGCTTTTTCGACGATGATTTTCAGAAAACTTGGCGTGCCGATGTAGCCTGCGGGCTTGAGTTCGGCCATGGCTTGCACCTGCTGCTCGGTTTGGCCGGTGCCGCCCGGAAAGACCGTACAACCCAGGGCATGCGCGCCGGTTTCCATCATGGAGCCGGCCGGCACAAAGTGATAGCTGAAGCTGTTGTGAATCAGCTGGCCAGGGCGAAAACCGGCCGCGTACATGGCCCGCGCCATGCGCCAGTAGTCCTTGCGCGTGCCTTCCGGCTCGTAAATCGTGCCGGGGCTGGCAAACACATGGGGCATTTCGGCACCAAAGCGCAGCGCATTGAAACCGCCAAAGGCGTCACCGCCCGCCTGGCGTGCGGCCTGCTGGCGTTCCAGCAATTCATGCTTGCGCGTGACCGGCAGCCGTGCCAGCGCGGCGCGGGAGTTGATGGCGGGGCCATCCACGCCCTCAAGAATGGTGGTGAAAGCGGGCGCGTGCGCTTGCGCGTGGGTAATTTGTTGCGACAAGGCCGCCATCAGGGCGGCTTCGCGTTCAGCGTGGGAACGGGTCTCAAGCGAGTCAAAAAATTCGGTCATGGCTGGGTTTTCGTTTTCAATCAGGCCAGCCAGCGCTTGCGCCGCTTGTAGCTCTTCACGTCCTTGAAGCTCTTGCGCTCGCCGCCGCCCACACCCAGATAAAACTCCTTGACGTCCTCGTTGTTGGCCAGGTCGCTGGCAATGCCGTCCATCACAACGCGGCCGCTTTCCATGATGTAGCCGTAGTCGGCGTACTGCAGCGCCATGTTGGTGTTTTGCTCAGCCAGCAAAAAAGTGACTTTTTCGCGCTGGTTCAGGTCTTTCATGATGTTGAACACCTCTTCGACAATTTGCGGTGCCAGACCCATGGAGGGTTCATCGAGCAGCACCATGCTCGGGTTGGCCATGAGGGCGCGGCCGATCGCGCACATCTGCTGCTCGCCACCGGAGGTGTAGGCCGCCTGCGAAGTGCGCCGGATTTTCAGGCGTGGAAAATAGTTGTAGACCTTTTCCAGGTTGGCGGCGACTTCGCTCTTGCTTTTGCGCGTGTAGGCCCCCGTGAGCAAGTTTTCTTCAATGGTCAGGTGCGCGAAGCAATGCCGGCCTTCCATCACCTGCACCACGCCGCGCTGCACCAGGTCGGACGGTGACAGGTTTTCAATGCGCTCGCCGCGCAGTTCGATGGATCCCTTGGTGACTTCACCACGCTCACCCCGAAGCAGGTTGGAAATGGCACGCAGCGTGGTGGTTTTTCCGGCCCCATTGCCGCCCAGAATCGTCACGATGCGCCCTTCTGGAACCTGCAATGAAACGCCCTTGAGAACGAGGATCACATGGTTGTAGATGACCTCGATGCCGTTGACGTTGAGAACGATGTTTTTTGTGTCCATAAATTTTTGCCTTCAC
>MERZ01000006.1:0-1637 GCA_001770785.1 Burkholderiales bacterium RIFCSPHIGHO2_12_FULL_61_11 | reverse complement strand
ATCTGTTCATCGGCCTGCAGCCAGTCGGAGGTGAATTTCCACTGCTTGCCGTCCCAGGTATGGATGCGCGCCCAAGCCGCGCCCATGTGGTCTGCGCAGGACGTACTGATGGGGCGCATCACGCCCCCAAAACCCAGTGCGTCGAGCTTGGCCTGCGTCAGGTTCAGGTTTTCCAGGCCCCAGCGGACTTGTTCACCCGTCATGACCTTGCCCTTGCCGAAGCGTTCCTGCGCGGTGCGTATACCTTCCACACCAAGCATGGCGCTCATGACGCCGCGCATGTACAGCACCTGACCCACTTCGTCCTTCGGGCCGGTGCCCTGGCCTTTGGCATGCACCAGACTCAGGATGTCCTTGACAACCTTGGAATTGGGTTCCGCGCCGTGCTGCAAGGTCACGGCGTTGTAGCCTTTGGCGCCATCGGCCACGTCCTTCACGTCGGGTTCGGCGCCCGACCACCAGACGCCGTACATCTTTTCACGCGGGTAGCCGGTCGCCTGGGCTTCCTTGATGGCGGTGGAGTTCATGACGCCCCAGCCCCACAGCAACACATAGTCGGGGCGAGCCTGGCGAATCTGCAGCCAGGTGGCTTTTTGTTCCACGCCGGGGTGCGACACAGGCAGCAATTGCAGGCTGAAGCCGAGTATTTTGGCGCGCTCCTCCAGCAGCGCTATGGGTTCCTTGCCGTAGGGACTGTCATGGTAAACCAGAGCGATTTTCTTGCCTTTGAGCTTGGCCAGGCCGCCTTCCTTCTTGCCGATGGCCTGCAGGATGGTGTCTGCAGCGACCCAGTAGGTACCGGCGATCGGGAAGTTCCACTTGAATATCAGGCCGTCCGCGCTTTCGCTGCGGCCGTAGCCGACGGTGACCACCGGAATCTTGTCGATCGGCGCTTTTTCAGTGATCGCAAAGGTGGCACCGGTGGACAGCGGCTGCACAAATGAGGCGCCCTTGCTCTTGAGCCGTTCATAACATTCCACGCTGCGGGCCGTGTCATAGCCGGTTTCGCACTCTTCGAAAGTCAGCTTGACGCCATTCAGGCCGCCGCGCGCATTGACCAGCTTGAAGTAGTCCACGAAGCCGTTAGCCCAGGGAGCGCCATTGGGCGCATAGGCACCCGTACGGTACGACAGCACCGGAATGAACTGCTCCTTGGCTTGAGCAAATGCGCTGGTCGAAGCGACCGATGCGCCAGCGGCCACCATGGCCACTGCCAGAACCAGATTACGAACTTTCATTGTTGTCTCCTTGAAAAAATAAAAAAGCAGAACACCCGAAAACTTATGAGCCTCATGGGAAACCTAATGCGGGAATGGCCAAAGGCGCAACTTTTGCTTGCCCGTGGACCAGAGCTTGGCCAGGCCGTGCGGCTCCACAATCAGAAACCAGACGATCAGGCCGCCGAAAATCATCAACTCCGCGTGGGATATGCCCGCTGTGGAAATTTCGATGCCGAACGCGCCAAGCAGCGCCGGCAGGAACTGGTTCAAGGCGATCGGCAGCACCACGATAAACGCCGCGCCGAAGAAGCTGCCCATGATCGAGCCCAGGCCACCGATGATGACCATGAACAGCAGGCGGAACGATTGGTCGGCCGAGAACGCCGCCGGCTCCCAGGCACCGAGGTAGACGAAGGC
>MERZ01000005.1 GCA_001770785.1 Burkholderiales bacterium RIFCSPHIGHO2_12_FULL_61_11 | reverse complement strand
GCTGTAGCGCGCCATTTCTCGCGCCAGCGCCTTGGTGAACGCGATGGCCCCGCCCTTGGCACCCGAATACACCGTCTCGCCCATGCTGCCGACGCGCCCGGCGTCACTGGCGATGGTGACAATCCTGCCGGCACCGCGTTCGATCATCTGGTCGAGGAAGGCGCGCGTCACTGCCACCGGCCCCATCAGGTTCAGGTCGATGATCTTGCGCCAAAACTCCGGTGTGTTTTCAACAAAGGGCTGGATTTTGCCCCAGCCAGCCACGTTGGCCACAATATCGACGTGCTCCCTGGCGCGGTACGCTTCCAGTTTGAAGGCCGCGATCGATGCCGCATCGGTGACGTCGAGCCGGATGAAGTGCACGTCGTGGCCCTGGTCCCTCAGCGCTGCCGCCGCCGCGCCGCCGCGCTCCTCGTCAATGTCGCCGAGCAGCACATGGGCACCCGCCTGCGCCAACGTCTCGACCGTGGCCCGGCCGATTCCCGAAGCGCCGCCTGTCACTACCGCTGTTTTGCCGTCTATTCGCATGGTCGATATCCTGACTGAAAGGTTAAGGGTTGAAGTAGTACAGGCCTTTGTGCCTGCTGCTACTGGAGCGCAGCTTTGCTGCGAGTAAGCCCAAGGTCATAATGAATGATTGTTCATTCATTAATGCTAATTTAACCTGAGTCCTGAAGAAATGCAAGCGATTCGACGCGGGCCTTGACTTCTTTGACGTGAGTTCGACGTGAGCGCCTAAACTTCTGACAAACGCACCCCGACCCACTTGTCGAGCATCGCCATGTCCTGAAGCTGGGTCGGGCTGTCGGCGACGTGTACGATCCGGCCGCGTTCCAGCACTACGCAGCGATGCGTGAGTTGCAGCGCCTGCTCCGCGCGCTGCTCGACCAGCACCAGCGCCTGTCCTTCCTCCTTGACCATGCGCCCGATCGCCTCGCACAGTTGCTCGACGATCACCGGCGCCAGTCCTTCGAGCGGTTCATCCAGCAACAGCAGTTTCGGATTCAGCATCAGCGCCCGACCGATCGCCAGCATCTGCTGTTCGCCGCCGGACAGTTCGTTGCCCCAGTTGCGGCGCCGCTCCTTCAATCTCGGAAACAGTCCGTAAATGCGCGTCAGGTCCCATTTGCCGGGCAGTGCAGTGATGCTCAAGTTTTCTTCCACGGTCAGCGAGGCAAAGATTTCCCGCTCCTGTGGCACCCAGCCCAGGCCAATGCCGGCGCGGCGATGCGGCGCAATGCCGGCCAGGTCCCGCCCCAGCCAGCGGATGGCGCCGCTGTGCACCCGCGTGTGCCCCATCAGCGTCATCAACAGTGTGCTTTTGCCGACGCCGTTGCGTCCCAGAACGGCCAGGCTTTCGCCGTCATGCAGCGACAAGGTGCAGCCGTCCAGCACTTTGGCCTCGCCGTAACCGGCCACGACGTTTTCCAAAGAGAGCATCTCAGACATGTCCCTTCCCCAGATAGACTTCGCGCACGCGCGGGTCCTGCGCAATCTCGGCCGGCGTGCCCGATACCAGTTCAGCGCCGGCGACCATGACCGTCATGCTTTGGGCGAAACGGAACACCAGCGACATGTCGTGCTCGATCAGCAGGATGGTGATATCTTTCGGCAAATCGCTCAGCACGTCGAACAAATCATTGCTTTCCCCCTCGGGTACGCCGGCGGCTGGCTCGTCGAGCAGCAGCACCTTGGGCCGCACCGCCAGGGCCAGCGCCATTTCCAGCAGGCGCTGCTTGCCGTAGGCGAGTTCGTGCGTCTTCCGCAGGCAGTCTTGTCCCAACTTGAGCTGATCGAGCAACTGGTAGGCTTCGTCGATCTCGGCACGGCGCCGCGAGAGCGGGAACAAGCGCCGCTGCAACACGCTAAAGTTATCGCGCTCGCGCTCGCAGATGGCGCTGGTCACCGCTTCGAGCGGCGTCAGGTTGGCAAACAGTGTGTTGATCTGGAAGGTGCGAGACAAGCCGCGCCGCACCCGTTCCTCCTGCGCCAGGTGGGTGATCTCCTCGCCATCCAGCCATATCGATCCGCTCGATGGGCGTAGCATGCCCGTGAGCTGATTGACCAGGGTGGTCTTGCCTGCGCCATTGGGGCCGATCAGCGCATGGCGCGTGCCGACCGCGAGGGCCAGATTGAAGTCTTGCGTGACATTGATGCTGCCAAAGGACTTGCACAGATTCGACGTTCTCAGCACGGCGTTCATGAGCGCCCTCCTTTTCGCGCGCGCTGCGCCAGTTGCATCAGACGCCGCAATGCGCCCAGCAATCCGCCGCGCAGATACAAGGTGCTGACGATCAGCAAAATACCGAGCCAGAACAGCCAGTATTCTGGATTGATGCTGGCCAGCCTGTCCTGCGCGATCATGAACACGGCCGCGCCGACGAATCCGCCATAGAGCGTCGCGGCGCCGCCGATGATCAGAATGATCAGCAAATCGGCCGAGCGCTGAAAGTTAAAGATGTCGATCGCGACGAACTGCGTGGTCTGCATCAGCAGCGCCCCGGCGATGCCGGCCAGCATCGCCGAGAAAGTGTAGATGTTAGTCAGCCGCGAACGGATTGGAATACCGATCGCCAACGCGCGTTGCGGGTTCTCGCGGATGGTGCGCAGTGACAGGCCGTAGGGCGAGGTGATCAGCGCGCGTACCAGCACAAACAGCAGGGAACTCACGCCCAGCACATAGAGATAAGCCGTCTTGCCCCCCATGTCGAAGCTGAACAGCCCCAAAATCTTGCCCACTGCGATGCCCTGCAAGCCGTCCACCCCCCCGGTCAGGTCGGTGGCGCGATTGGCGACTTCATACAACAGCTGGCTGATGCCCAGCGTGATCATCAGCCGCGTCAGATCCTTGCCGCGCAAGACCAGAAAACTGGTCATATAGCCGAAGATTCCCGCCACCGCGCCGGCGATCAGCAGGCCCGCCACCGGCTCGCCCAGCCCCCATTTGGTGAGCAGACCGGCGGTGTAGGCTCCCAGCCCGAAGAATGCGGCATGGCCCAGGGTCACGATGCCGGCATAACCGAGGATCAGATCGAGCGACAGCGCAAACAATCCAGTGATCAGTATCTGCGACGCGAACATGAGGTAGCCCGGCAGCACGAAGTAAACTGCCAACAACGCCAGCCAGAAAGTGATCTCGACCTTGTTCCAGCGCTCGCGCGCTGCCAGTGCCACGAGGTAGTGCGGCATTGCGATCGATGAGGTTGCGACTTGCTTGCTCATATGACCTTGCTCCGCCCTAGCAGGCCGTTCGGAAACAGCAACAACAGGACGATCATTGCGATGTAGATCACGAACGCGCCGGTTTCCGGCACGTAATACTTGCCGGCGGTGTCGGCCACGCCCAGAAGCAGCGCGGCCAACAGCGTGCCGATCACTTTGCCGGGACCGCCGACGACGACGATCAACAGGAAGTACACGAGGAATTTCAGCGGAAAGCCTGGATCGAGGCCAAGCACGTTCACGCCCAGCGCGCCACCCAGGCCTGCCAGGCCGCTACCGATGGCGAAGGTGAGCTGAAACACGCGCTCGACATGGATGCCCATCGCCTCGGCGGTGCGATGCCGCTCCACCGAGGCGCGCACGCGCGCCCCGAAGCGGGTGCGTTCCAGACCGAATACCAGCAGCAGGGTGATGATCGCCCCGACCCCCATCAGGAACAGCCGATAGCGTGACAGGTCGAGCCCCGCCACCGGCAACTGCCCACTCATCCAGTCAGGGATGGCCACGGGTTGCTGGCCGGCACCCCAGAAATACGTGGCTCCTGCGACCGCGACGAAAATGATCCCGACCGTCATGAGCACCTGGTCCAGATGCGAGCTCTTGTACAGCGGACGATACAGCGTACGCTCCAACACCAGGCTGGCCAGCGCAACCACGACGAAAATGATGGGGAGGGAGGCCACGAAGCCCATCCCAAAGCGCCCCATTAGCACTACCAGCAAATAACCGCCCACCATCGCGAAGACGCCATGCGCAAGATTGATGAAGCCCATCAAGCCCAGCGTCACGGAAAGCCCGACCGAGATCAGAAACAATAGCGTGCCGTAGGCCAGTCCGTCGAACAGAATACCCAGAAAATTCAGCATGATTCGGGTCGAAATTGAGTCAACGGAAGCTTGAGGCGAGCCTGGCCCATAGATCGGGTATTACTTGCCCGGATCCTTGACGTTCTTGATCTGATCGAACTCGATGTTATAGAGCTTGCCGTTGCGGTCCTCCGCGCGGCGATAGTAGACGGTCTGGACGATGTCCCTGGTGTCCGGGTCAATCATGATGGGCCCGCGCGGGCTCTCAAACTGCAGGCCCTTCAACGCCGCAAGCAGCTTGTCGCCGTCGGCATCGCCTTTGGTCTTCTCAAGCGCCTTATAGATCGCCGCCATGCCGTCGTAGCCGCCGACCGACATGAAGTTAGGGCGTAGCTTGGTGCCGTAGGCCTTGGCATACGCCTGCACATAAGCCTTGTTTAGCGGCGAATCGTGCGCCGCCGAATAATGCCCCGAACTGATCACGCCCAGCACTGATGGCCCGAGCGTGTCCATCAAGGTGTCATCGGTGAAATCGACGGTGGACAACAGCTTGATGCCGGCCTTGGCCAGGCCACCCTCGTTATACGCCTTCAGGAAGCCAATGGTGGCGCTGCCCGGAGGCAAGAACAGGAAGATGGCTTCCGGCGCGGAATCCTTGATGCGCCGGATATAGGGCGCGAAGTCGATGTTCGTCACCGGCACCCGAACGCTGCCGACCACCTGATTGCCGGTCGCGGCAAAAGTCTTGGTGAACGCGGTTTCGGCATCGATGCCCGGACCGTAATCGGCCACCAGCGTATAGACTTTCTTGATGCCGTTCTTGGCCGCCCAGGTCGCCATCGGCGTGGAGATTTGCGGCAAGGTGTGCGACAGCCGCACGATGTACGGTGATTTGGTGGTGATCACCGACGTCGCCGCGTTCATGATCACCATGGCCTTCTTGGCCTGCGTCGCCAGTGGCGCCACTGCCAAGGCGCTGGGCGTCAGGCCGAAACCGGCCAGGATATCGACGTGGTCCTGCGCCAGCATTTCCTGCGCCAGGCGCTTGGACAGCTCGGGCGCGATGCCAGTGTCGTCGCGGATGATGATGGATATCTTCTTGCCCGCGACGGTATCGCCGTTTTGCTGCATGTAGAGCTTGAGGCCGTTGCCGATCTGCTCGCCATAATCCGCGTACGGTCCCGACAACGGAAGAATCACGCCAATTTTGATCGCTTCTTGCGCGGTCGCTGAGTACGCGCCGAACGCCAGCATAAGTATGCCCAGCAGTCTGAGCAGTTGTTGATGGAACCTGGTCATGTGTGTCTCCTTTGGTTATACGAAATGCGGTTCAACCGGGGTTGCGGGCATCTGAACTCTCCACGAGAGGAGGTTCATGCAACAAAATGAATATTCATTCATATTAAAGTTATCACATGCGGTGCTGAAAAGCAAGAGATACAGATCTGCCCGTCGTTCATGGCGGCTATCACCGTAGTCCTTGTAGGCGCGCTGCAGGATATCTGTGGTCCGCCCATTGCTCATCTACTCCAGCCGGCTGGCTTGGGCGAAAAATCACAGTGAAATCAATGAAGGACCCTCCGCTTTTATTGTCAGGGTTAGTCGCAGCATAATCGACCAATCCGGGCACACCGCGTGGCATCGCCTCGCTGGTCGGGCGATGCTGCGGCGCAGGCGACAGCAAAGCCGTCATACCCCAAAAAATGCGTGTGATGTGCCGAAGCAGCCAGCCCATGATTGCTATATTTATAATAGCTGGTAACGCCCAGACCATACGGGCGACCTATTGGAAAGCTTATTAAAATGCGCGTTCTCGTTCTCGGCAGCGGCCTGCTTGGTGTCAGCTCGGCGTGGTACCTCTCCCAGCTTGGCCATGAAGTGACCGTGATTGACCGGCAAGCCTCGCCTGCCGCTGAGACCAGCCACGCCAATGGCGGGCAAATCTCGGTCTGCCACGCCGAACCCTGGGCCAACCCGAGCGCGCCGCTCAAGGTGCTCAAGTGGCTTGCGCGGGAAGATGCGCCGCTGCTGTTCCGGCTTCGGGCCGATCCCCACCAATGGGCCTGGGCCCTGCAGTTCCTGCGCGAATGCACGCCCGCGCGCACGCGCCACAACATGGCGCAGCTGGTGCGGCTGGGCAGCTACAGCCGCACCATGCTGCAGCAGCTGCGGCGCGACACGGGCATTGAGTACGACCAGCGCATGCAGGGCATCCTGCACTTCTACACGTCGCAAAAGGAGTTCGACGGAGCATTGGAACCGGCACGCCAGATGTGCGAGCTCGGCTGCGAGCGCCGCGTGATCTCGCCCGAGGAAGCGGTGATGATCGAGCCCGCGCTGGCCCACATCCGCGGGCAACTAGCGGGCGCCACCTATACCGCCCAGGACGAGTCGGGTGACGCACGCAAGTTCACGCTGGCGCTGGCCAGGCTCTGCGAGGAGCGCGGCGTGCGCTTTTTGATGAGCCACCACATCACGCGGCTGGTGCGTGCGGGCGAGCAGGTCAGCCATGTGGAGGCGACCGACCCCACTGGCCGCTATGTGCAACTGAACGCCGACAACTACGTGCTGGCCGCCGGCAGCTTCAGTCCGGCGCTGGCTGCGCCGCTGGGACTCAAACTTCCCATTTACCCGGCCAAGGGCTACTCGCTCACGGCGCCGGTGATCGACCCTTCGCGCGCCTACCAGGTGTCGCTGACCGACGATGAATACAAGCTGGTGTTCAGCCGCTACACCAGCCAGGACAGCCACGGAATCACTGAAGACCGCCTGCGGATTGCCGGCACGGCCGAGTTGGGCGGCTACGGGCGCCAGCTCAACGAAACGCGCTGCCAGGGCTTGCTGCAACGCACGCAAGCGCTCTTTCCCGGCGCGGCGGACCTGAGCCGCGGACAATTCTGGAGCGGCCTGCGCCCATCCACGCCCAGCAATGTTCCGCTGATCGGCAGGAGCCGCGTGGGCAACCTGTTTCTCAACACCGGCCACGGCACGCTGGGCTGGACCCACGCCTGTGGCTCGGGCAAGGCGCTGGCCGACATTGTGAACGGGCAGCTGCCCGAGGTCGACTTTGCGTTCCTGGGCGTTGGGCCCGGGATGCCCGCCAGCCCTCAGTCGCCCGCGGCGAACACCGTCAAGACGCCGGTATAGCCATAGATCTGCTGGCGGGCAATTTCCCCGCCGGCAAAAAAGCCCACCAGCGGCACGTCGCCCAGAGCGCGCCGCACAATTTGCAACTCGGCGCTGGGCGCGCCAAAATGCGGCCCGCCGCGCCCCGAACAGCTCACATAAATTGCACCGACGATGCGCCGGGCCGCATGCGGCCCCGATTCGGTTTCAGGGGCGCTCAGGGCATTGGCGACCTCCCGCGTCACCTCTTCGGGCTCCAACTCCTCACGAATTTCGGCGCATATCCGGATCAGGTCGGCGCGCGCCGCCTCGGCGTTGCGTTCGCAAAAAGCCAGTTTCATGCCCACCCTGGGCAAATCAGCAATGGCAATGCCCTTGCGTGCCGGGTCCAGCCCGATCAGGTGACGCACCAGCACGTCGGCACCAAACTGACCGGCGTGCTGCCGGGCCGGCCTGTCGTTCAAGCTGTCCGCGGAGGGGCTCAAGCCGACCAGCGTCTTTCGCACTTTGGCCAGCGCCTCGTGCGGTTGGTCCAGCGATATGTCCAGATCGTCCAGCATCACGTCCAGCGCGGGCTGACCGTCCAGTTCGGTCACCACATTGGCTTCGCGGGCCGTGATTTCGTGATCAACGGAGACCGGCCGGCAGCCTTGGGTGACCCGCGACATCAGAACCATGCTGCCAGAAGGATCACGCGCAAAGGCCACGCCGCTCAGGCCGCCACTAAAAACGCCGCCGGCTGCGCCCTGGCCCTTGACATTGCCATGGCCGCTCAGGGCAAACTGCACGCTGCCAAAGCGGCTGGACGCCAGCCCGCCAAAGACGTAGCCGCTGTCAGTGCGCTGGGCCATCTCCTCAATCAGCTCGGCCACATCGGGCGTGGCGGCATCGGCATGCACCAGCGCGGTATGCGCCTTGAAGCGGCCACCGCTGGCCAATGTGCTGGAGGAAGGCAGGGGCGACACGCCGGAAAATACGCGGTACTGGTCGTGCGGCAGTTCGCACAGCATCACGGCGAGTGCCGGCTCGTCAAAATACTCGACATTGTTGGAGGCAATGCCTACGCCCACCGTGCCGCTCCAGTCGGTAATGAAAGGCAGCTCTGCGCTCAAGTGATCGAGAATGTCCTGCGCCTGGGCGGCGTAGTGATCGGTGATGTAAAGCAGCGCCAGCGTGGGCGCATGGGCATAGCCGGGTAAAGCCAGGTAGCCACGCAACTGCGCCAGCACCAGGGCCGCCGCCATCGGCCATTGGGGATGGGTGGCGTGGCCATAGGGGAAAAGTTTCATGGGATTTCGCTGGGCCATGGACTCGGTGGACTTTAACCGGCGGCCTTGCGCGCTGGTGCCTTGGCTTTGGCCCTTGCTTTGGTTTTTGACTTTGGTGCTGCCTTGGCCGCTGGCCGCATGGAGGTTTTGTCAGCGGCTGGTTGGGGCCAGGCCTGGGTGCTGCTGTCCATGGCGGCCTTTTTGGCGGCTTCCTTCATTGCTTCGGCCGCAATCGTCTGAAACTGCTGGGTCAAAGCGCCCCACCACTGCATCGGGTCCACCATACCGGCAACGGCAGCAGGTGTCTTGTCAGGTTCGGTTTCGGTTTGGGACGCGCCGGCATCGACGCTGACCTCGGCCTCAGGTTCAGCCCTGTGCGCCGCGCTGGCCTGACTGGCCTGAAACGCCGAAGGTGGAATCTCCAGCCCGGAAAAAGTCGGCGCCTTCCCGGACTCGCTGTCGGCCACCTTGAGCGTGAAGGCGTTGGCGACTTCGCTCATGCTGAAGTTCATGCCCTTGAGCGTGGCCAGCGTCATCTTCTGCAGTTCCAGCGCCTGAATGGTGGCCTTGAGCGCCGTGGCGTTCTGGTCGAGCCAGAACTGCACGGTCTTGAGCTCCTGGATACGCTTGTCCAGCTCTTCAACATTGAGCGTGGGCGCCAGCCAGCCCCCCAGGTTGGGCAGCTGCGGTGCGCTTTTCGTGGTGCTGCCTGCCGCCTGCTTCGTCAGGTTTTGCAGAAAGTCGAAGCCGGGCACCAACTTGCCGAAATCGGGGAAAGAAGGGGTGTCTGCGTTACTCATGAATGTCTCCTGTCGGGTTGTGCACGATTGCGTCTGTACGGATGGACTGCCCCGCTCCATGAACCTTTGCGGATAAGAACATTTAAGCCCCACGCATCTTCATTGTGCAGCGCCATGGCAGCACGTCAACCGATTTTTATCGGCGGCTGTTCCGGCTGGAGCAGTGTCCCCTGCAAGCCTGGCGCGCCTGCTAAGCTTGCATCATGAAAAGCCTGTTTCACTTTGCCTTCAATGTCCGGAACCTGGACGTCGCGCGCCAGTTTTATGGCCGCGTGCTGGGCTGCGCCGAGGGCCGATCCACCGCCACCTGGGTGGATTTTGATTTCTTCGGTCATCAGCTGTCGCTGCATCTGGGCGAGCCATTTCACACGGAATGCACTGGCCAGGTGGACGACGAGAGCGTGCCCATGCCGCACTTCGGGCTGGTGCTGGCATTGCCGGACTGGCAGGCCATTGCCCAGCGCCTGCAGGCGGCCCACACCAAGTTTGTGCTGGCGCCGCAGTTGCGCTTTGCCGGCGAGCCGGGCGAACAGTGGACGATGTTTTTTTGCGACCCGTTCGGCAACCCCATCGAAATCAAGGGCTTCAAGTCACTCGATACGCTTTATGCCGCCTGAGTTCACGGCGCTTGCCCGCAACATTTAACCGCCGGATTTCATGGCTTACACCTTTGCTTCGGCCACTGTTTTGGGGGGCGCATGACAACGGAGACTAAACAGCAATGGCGATTTTTTGGTCAATCGCACCAAAAACCGACTGCCCGTCCTTGCCCTTAGCCTCGATGCGAATGGTGTCGCCAAACTTCATGAAATCTGTCTTGGGCTGGCCGCCCTCAATGGCTTCAATAGCGCGTTTTTCGGCAATGCAGCTGTAGCCGTGGCTCCAGTCCTGGTTGCTGACGGTGCCCGAGCCGACAATGCTGCCGGCGCGCACGTTGCGGGTCTTGCAGAGATGGGCAATCAGCTGGCCGAAGTGAAACGTCATCTCGGGCCCGGCCTCGCACATGCCCACCTTGCGGCCGTTCCAGCTGCTTTGCAGCGTCAGGTGCAGGCGCCCCTGGTGCCAGGCATCACCGACTTCATCGAGCGTGATGGCCACCGGGCTGAAGGCCGTGGCCGGTTTGCTCTGGACAAAGCCAAAACCCTTGGCCAGCTCATCAGGAATCAGGTGGCGCAGCGACCAGTCGTTGGCCAGCATCACCAGGCGTATGCCTTCGAGCGCCTGCTCAGGACTCGCGCCCATCGGAACGTCGCCCGTGATCACGGCAACCTCGGCCTCAAAGTCGATGCCAAACGCTTCGCTGGCAACCAACACGTCGTCGCACGGCCCCAGAAAATCGTCGCTGCCGCCCTGGTACATCAGCGGGTCGGTATAAAAGGAAGCTGGCACTTCGGCGTGGCGCGCCTTGCGCACCAGCTCCACATGATTGATGAAGGCCGAGCCATCGGCCCACTGGTAAGCGCGCGGCAGCGGGGCCATGCACTGGGCGGGCTCGAACGGAAAAGCATGACGCGACTTGCCGTTGTTGAGCTGCTCATACAAGTCCTGCAATTGCGGCGACATGAAGTTCCAGTCGTCCAGCACCTGCTGCAGCTTGCTGGCAATGCCGGTCGCATAGTGCGCCGTGGAAAGATCGCGCGACACCACAACGAGCTGGCCGTCGCGCGAGGCATCTTTGTAAGTGGCAAGTTTCATCTGAATCCTGGTGAGTGGCTTGGCGGTGGAGGTCGCTTGTCCGGCAGCCGTGTTTTCAAGCGGCCGGGTTACGATGAGTGGCATTGCATCCCTTCAAGCCCATGTCAAATTCTAGTGCCCCGCAGGCAAGCGCCCATTGCCCGGATTGTCACTCGCGCCCGAAC
>MERZ01000004.1:6875-17908 GCA_001770785.1 Burkholderiales bacterium RIFCSPHIGHO2_12_FULL_61_11 | reverse complement strand
ACCTCAGCACCTCCACCTTTGAGTTTCTTTCATCATCCGGGGCGTCGGCCTGGATTCATGAAAGTTAGCTGCGCCATCACTGGCGAGCTTCGACCAGAGCTTTCAGTTTCAGCAACACATTGGCAGACCCACCAGCGAATCCGGCATCTTGCCGGATTGCCGGATCATGCACCTCCTGGGAGCCAATTATTTCTGAGCGACCGCGCCGGCATTCTGTTGCAGCGCATGCGCTTGGCGGCCTGCCATGAAAAAGGCCCCGTCCGGGGCCTTCTTGCCTGAGCGTTGCCGTAGCAACCAGGGTCAGCCTTTGCGCCGGCGCGTGGTGGCGGCCAGTCCCAGCAGTCCGAGTGCCAGCAGGCCGAGAATTCCGGGTTCCGGGACCTGCGTG
Source organism: Burkholderiales bacterium RIFCSPHIGHO2_12_FULL_61_11 (assembly GCA_001770785.1). Classification (GTDB taxonomy): domain Bacteria; phylum Pseudomonadota; class Gammaproteobacteria; order Burkholderiales; family Burkholderiaceae_C; genus Polaromonas. The sequence goes on along the minus strand of MERZ01000004.1, from coordinate 17,520 downwards.
ACGGTGGTCGTCGTGCCGATGAACAGTTGTTCGTAGCCATTATTCTGATCACGGCCGACGCAGCTACCTTCACCCGCCACCGCACCGCCGTCGGTTAACGGGTCGCAGCCGAAGCGGCTGAAAACGTGGCGTAAGTCACTGATTAAAAATAAGTATTTTCTTTATTGCGATGTCTGGTGGCCGATTTTTCAGCGAGTGACTGGCGAGGTGTAAGGCGTTTCGACAGCTGTCCATGCATCGTCGTCCCGCCTCATCCGAGGGTCCGCGTAGTCTCTTGGCATCTTGGCGGGATCCAACCCGAGGCTGGACTACATATAGGAATCTGGATGGCGCCATGTCGGGACGCTTTACATCCGGCAACCATCCTGATCCTGAATTCTTCCTAAGCTATTGATTAAATTGGGGTTTTATTTTTGGCACAAACTATGCATGGAGAAGTCGCCACTCAACGAAACAGCTTCAAAAGGAGAATATCATGAAATTGCGTAATTTTATTGCTACCGTCGTGTTGGCGGTGGCAGGTGCGGCTTCGGGGCCTGCAAGTGCGGTGGATACTTTCATCCTGCCGACCCCGGAAAACAACGCACTCGCGACCTACGGCTTCTTCACTGACCCACAGGGCGCCCTGCGAGAAGCGATCCTCATGGACGGCATCCCGATCGCCCTCAAGTACGACGATTTCTGGTCATACTCCGGGCATATCCTCACGTCCATCCAGACCGTGAATCCATCGTTGATACCAACGGCCACCTTTGGCACCTACGACTTTTCCACGGGAACAGGAACGATTCTTGTCAATTTGTCTTCCGTGGCTGGCGGTGCGACGAACGTCGGCGGCCTTCAGGACCCGGTGAACCTGGGTGGCGCCGGCAACAACGTCACGGGTTGGGTGTGTGAGTGGGGCAACGATCCCCAGACGTGCACTACCTGGCAGACGGTAGGTACGAGCCCCACGGGTTATAGCAGCCCCGCGGCGGCCGAAGGCACCACCTCCACCGTCGGCGAACTCCTGGCGGTGTTGCAGAGCTTGGATCCGAACTTCACCATTCCGTTGCTCTACGCTGACTACAACCAGACCGGCAGCGGCGACTCTCTTTTCATGAGTGCGCAGGTTCGGATCATCAACCCCGATACCGGCGAGGTCGTGGGATTCTGGCAGCTTGACTCGCTGACCAATAACATCTGGGATCAGAATGCTCCGACCTACAATTTCGGCGACATAACCTTCGGTGGCGCATGCACCGTGGCATGGGATCCCCTGACGGGTGTCGGCTGCGCCGGGCCGACAACCAGCGGGCTCGAGTACTCCGGCAGCCACAACATTGGGTCTGGCAAAGCGGACTTCATGGCCTTTGCGCCTACCATGGACCTGACTTTGTTCGATTCCGATTTCCTGTGGGTCGCAACGGTGAATCTCGGCTGCAATCCTAACGGCGTTGCCGACGGCTTGGGGGAATCGGACCAGGGCTGCAACACGGATGGGTTTGAAGAGTTCGGGATCATCGGCGGGGTTGGGCCCACGCAGGTGCCCGAGCCGGGTTCCCTGCTGCTGCTGGCCATCGGCCTCACGGCTGCCGGCTTCACGATGCGTCGCAGGGGCCGCAAATAAGCCAGACGCCGGCTTCAGGCATGAAGCAAAACGAGCCCGCGCAGCAAGCGGGCTCGTTTTCTTTTGTCAGCCAAGATTACGCTTTCATCAAGGCGGCAAGGTCTTGCCGGATAGAGCGGCTTTGCGGCACTGGCGACACCCCAACCCGGGCGAAGAAACCAAAATCATCTGTCGGCGTCGCCCCTGCAATCCGCTCGAAATCACCAGACAAGCTGAGCGCTTGTTCAAACAGGGCTGGCTCGGTGGAAAAGCGCCGCCCGGCGCGCGCATACCAACGGAAAATCACCGGGGTCATCTGCGGCTGCAAATGCAAGCCCTGCTGCGTCGCCGTCAGCCAGATGCGCTGCACGGCGCTGCCCAGTTGCACCCAGTCCGCCAGGCCTGCCGCGGGCTGTTGGGGCCGCACCAGGAGATGCGCGGCGCATAAAAGCGCGGGCAGCAGGTCGAGCTGGATGCGCGGCGCCACGGTGCCCAGCAGGTAGCGATTGAAGAACGCCACCCGCCCCCAGCTTTGCATGGCCCATTCCATCAGCCGTGCCGTCGCCGGATCAACGCCGACGGCCTGCTCCGGAATGCGGTCCTTGCTGTAGCGAGCGCGCCACTCGATGATCTCTTTGTGCACCGGATAGGCTTCCGGGCAAGTCAGGCGGATTTTCGCGCTGGCCCAAAGCAGCCCGGCCACTTTCATGCGATCCCGCCGCGACTCAAACCATTGCACGCGAAAACCGTCGCCTGCAGCATCGGTCAGCGCCTGGCGCTGCGTACCGGTGAGCGGTGTGGTTTGCATCGGCCGGCGCTGCACGGTGCGCCTTTCAATGCAATCAAACAGCGGGTCACGGACCACGGCCGGATCAGGCGCCAGACTCACATCGTAGGTCGGGCTGCGATCATCAGCGCCGGACGAAATCGTCCAGTGGGCTGTCAGGCCAAAGCCGGACGCCGCAATTCTTATGGTTTCAAGCAGTGCGCCATGGGAGATGTGGCTCGGGTGGCCGCCATAGTCATAAAGGACATGGTCGCGCGTATCGCTGCCATGCACCCGGATCAAGTGGTCGTCCACAATCTCGAATCGCCACGGTTGCGTGTTGTCCCCACTGGGCGCCCAGCGCGCGAGATCGAGAATGCGGGTCAGCGTGTCACGGCTCATGGGGTTTACCTTGCGTTCGGTTCGAGGGCACAATGCAAAATCTAACACAGTAAGAGTGTTTATGGCAGGCTCAATCCCCTTCGACTACGACAGCGCTTTTTCGCGCAATATTGGCTGGGTGACACAGGCCGAACAGGCCAGGTTGAGGAAGTCGCGCATCGCGATTGCCGGGCTGGGCGGAGTGGGTGGCGCGCACTTGCTGACGCTCACCCGGCTCGGGATCAGTCATTTCAACATCTCGGACTTCGACGATTTCGACGTGCAGAACCTGAACCGGCAGGCCGGTGCTTGCATGTCCGCCATGGGGCAGCCAAAGATCGACACGGTGGCGCGGATGGCGCGGGACATCAATCCGGAGATCGATCTGCGCCTGTTCCCGCAAGGCATCAATCCTGAAAACGTCGACGAATTTTTGCGTGATGTGGATGTGTATGTGGACGGGCTGGATTTCTTTGCGCTGCCGGCGCGCCGCATGGTGTTTGCGAAGTGCCGGGAAAAAGGCATTCCCGCGCTGACCGCGGCACCGCTCGGCATGGGCGTGGCGTTTCTCTACTTTCGTCCTGATGGCATGAGTTTTGAGCAGTACTTCAAGGTGGAGGGGCACGAGTCGCAGGAGCAATACGCGCGTTTCATCGCCGGCCTGTCGCCAGCAATGGTTCAGCGTGATTACCTGGTCGCGCCCGAAGCGGTGAATTTTCAGGAGCACAGGGGGCCGTCAACCATCATGGCCTGCGACCTGTGTGCCGGTGTGATGGGCGCCTCTGTGTTGAAGCTGTTGCTGGGGCGGGGCGCCATCAAGGCGGCGCCATGGGGCCTGCAGTTTGACGCCTACCATCAAAAGCTCAAGCTGACCTGGCGCCCGTTTGGCAATGCCAATCCGCTTCAGCAATTGCTGTTGAAGTTCATACGGCCCGTGCTGCGCGGACGATCTGGCGATTGAGTCCAAAAACAAACGCGGGCAATCCACTCCCGTCATTGCGAGCTTCCTGTTTCGGGCGGCCGAAACTGCAAACTGGCCATGAACCGTGCGGTTCATGGAGAGCCCGCCGTACCGGCCCGATACCGCACACGGACCTTGAACCAGGAATTCGTCACTGCGAGCGAAGCGCGGCAGTCCATCGTCGAAAAAAAAGCGGGTTCATGGATTGCCACACTACGTTCGCAATGACAGACGGTTCATGGAGAGCGCAGCGCGGCAATCCATGTCCCTGCTTGATCCACGATGGATCGCCACGGCCTGCGGCCTCGCGATGACGAATCGGGTGCGTGGCGGGCCTCTCAATGACGAGACTCTTTTTCATCATCCGGCGTCGACCTGGATCCATGACAGACAGTTAGTGTGAAATATTTACGTCTTTCAAAACAACAGATCGAACAAAGCAAAAATTGTTGCTGGCGGTTGGAAACAAATGGGCTATAGTGATTTCGCGTCAAATGTTTGGTAGGAATTTTTTTAGGGAGAAACGCTTTGAAAAGCTTTTTTATCACTATAAAAACCGCGTCCCATTGGGCCGCACTGGGCGTACTGGCCGGCCTGCTGCCAGCATGCGCCAGCTTTTCAACCGCCTATCCGCCCGCGCCGGCTGCCGCCGCCGCCGCAGACTACAACTACATTGTGGGTCCGGGTGACACACTCAACATCATCGTTTGGCGCAATCCCGAGCTTTCCTTGTCAGTCCCGGTCCGTCCTGATGGCAAGGTGTCAACGCCACTGGTCGATGAGCTCGTTGCCCAAGGCAAAACCTCCGTCGAGATTGCCCGTGACGTCGAGAAGGCGTTGAGCAATTTGGTGCGTGACCCGGTGGTGACGATTATCGTGACCAGCTTTGTCGGGCCCTACAGTGAACAGATACGGGTTGTCGGCGAGGCGGCCAAACCCCAGGCCTTGCCCTACAAGCAAAACATGACCGTGCTGGACGTCATGATTGCAGTGGGTGGCCTGACGGACTTCGCCGATGGCAACGCGGCATCCATCACCCGTGCTTCAGAGGGTGACAAGCGGTATTCCGTGCGGCTCAAAGATCTGATCAAACGCGGCGATATATCGGCCAATGTCGAGATGAAACCCGGCGACATCCTGATCATTCCGCAAGGCTGGTTTTAAGGCCGCTGGCTTTTCTGGTTGCTGCTTCGCTTGACCAAGGTGTTGCAGCGTTCGCACTCTGACCGCAAGGAGCTGAACCAATGGACGAGCTGATTCGCCAATTATTCACCGCATCCAGAGCCATGTGGAAACATCGCTGGCTGGGCCTGGGGGTGGCTTGGGTGGTCACCGCGATTGGCACATTTGTGGTGCTTTCGGTGCCTGACAAATACGAGGCATCAGCCCGCATTTTTGTCGATACCCAGTCCATCTTGAAGCCTTTGATGTCGGGCCTGGCGGTGCAACCGAATGTGGAGCAACAGGTGGTGATGCTGAGTCGCACGCTCATCAGCCGCCCCAATGTTGAAAAGCTCATTCGCATGGCTGATATGGACCTGAAAATCCAATCTAAGGACGCGCGGGACGCGCTGATCGATCGCCTGATGAAAACGCTTGAAATCAAGAACGTGGGCCGCGACAACCTCTACGTGCTGTCGTATCGCGATGCCAGCCCTGACAAGGCGAAACGGGTGGTGCAGTCCCTGGTGTCAATTTTTGTTGAATCCAGCCTGGGGGACACACGAAAAGACTCCAATACCGCCAGGAAATTTATCGATGAGCAGATCAAGACGTACGTGGCCAAGCTCGAGGAAGCTGAATCACGTTTGAAGGAGTTCAAAGTCCGAAACATTGAGCTTCAAAATGCCGATGGCAACGACATGGCCGGGCAGCTCAGTGCCGTGAGCGCTCAGTTGGGCCAGGCCCGCCTTGAATTGCGTGAGGCGGAAAATGCGCGTGATGCAGCCAGGCGCCAGTTGGAAGCCGAAAAAACGCAAAACGCCGACATCACATCGCGCAGCCTCCTGCAAGAGTCATCCCTGTCGGTCTCAACGCCCGAGATTGACGGACGAATCGACGCGCAAAAGCGCAATCTCGATATGCTGCTGCAGCGCTTTACCGAGGAACACCCCGATATTGTCTGGACCAGGCGTGTGATCAAGGAGCTCGAGGCTGCCAAGCTCGAAGAGGTGCAAGAATTGCGCAAAGTCGCGATGGCCAACCCGGCGTCGGCATCAGGCAACAGCCTGGTTTACCAGGAGCTCAATCGCCTGCTGGCCACCTCGGAAGTGCAAGTTGCCGCTCTGCGGGCCAGGGTGGGTGAGTACGAGGCGCGTTTCAGCCGGGCGCGTGAGTTGATGAAAACAGCGCCGCAAATTGAGGCTCAATTTGCCCAGTTGAACCGCGACTACGACATCAACAAAAAGAACTACAACGACCTGGTTGCCCGAAGAGAGTCGGCAGCGCTGTCAGGCGATCTGGACACTGCCGCGGGTGTTGCGAACTTCCGTTTGATAGACCCGCCGCGCGCGTCGCCCAATCCGGTGGCGCCCAACCGTTTGCTGCTGCTGCCCCTCGCGTTGCTGGCCGCTTTGGGTGCCGGGCTTGCAACTGCCTTTATTGCCAGCCAATTGCGTGCCGTCTTTTTTGATGCGCGTTCCCTGAGAGAAGTGTTGGGTTTGCCGCTGCTGGGTGTTGTGACGCTGGTGATGGACGACGCGGCTCTCCGACAGGAAAAATCCGGGTTGAAGAAGTTCCTGGCTGCTTCAGGCGGGTTGGTGGCAATTTTTATTGCCGGAATGATCGTGTTTTCCATAATGTCCGGGCGGGCGGGGTGAATCAAATATGACTAGCTTGATCGAGCAGGCGGCGCAACGCCTGGAACAGCTTCGCCAGGCGGGTGCCGAGATGCCTGCAACGCCGCCAGCGGCTCAAACGCCCGCTGCTGCCCAGACGCCTGTGAGCGCGGCTCAGCCTGCCGCACTGTCCCGGCGTGTTGACATTGATCTGGCGGCACTCGCGCAAGCGGGCATTGTCAGCCCCAATGCGCCACGATCCCAAATTGCAGACCAATACCGCGTGATTAAGCGGCCGCTCATCAGCAACGCCATGGGCAAAGGCGCCTCTGTCATCGAACATGGCAACCTGATCATGGTGACCAGCGCGCTGCCTGGCGAGGGCAAGACTTTTACCGCCATCAATCTGGCCATGAGCATGGTCACCGAACTGGATAACACGGTGCTGCTGGTGGATGCCGACGTGTCGCGTCCCTGTGTGATGAAAATGCTGGGACTGCCCGAAGGCCCCGGTTTGCTCGATCTGGTGCTGGGGGACTCCAGCGACATGTCGGGCATGCTGCTGAAAACAAACATTGACAAGCTGACCATTCTGCCCACCGGAACGCCGCATGCCCGCGCCACCGAACTGCTGGCCAGTGATGCGATGATCCGGCTGCTCGATGAAATGTCTAGTCGCTACCCTGACCGCATCATTGTTTTTGATTCGCCGCCGCTTCTTCTCGCCACCGAGGCGCGGGTGCTGGCATCCCACATGGGGCAGGTGGTGATGGTGGTGGAGGCTGGAAAAACCCTGCAGTCCGAGGTTAGGCAAGCACTGGCCACGATTGAGGCCTGCCCCGTCAGGTTAATGTTGCTCAATCAGGCAAGAGCTGTTTCCAAAGGCGAGTATGGCTATGGCTATGAGTACGGATATGGATACGGATACGGATATGGCTATGGCGCGGAGATAAGCAGCAGCAAGCCTGGTGTCCCTGTGGCTCAATTTTAGTCATGAGGGCCAGTTTGCTTTCTCCACGGGCTCTGCGAATCACGGCCGCGTCACTGCCGGTGGCAGCTAGTTTGGTGATGGCGTCGGCAGGCGCTTATGCTCAGGTGCCTGGCGCAGATCCGGGTCCGAAACGTGCAGTGTCGATTGTGCCGCTGGTCTCCGTCACCGAGACGCTGACTGATAACGTGCGCCTGAGCCCTGTCGGTGAGAAGGCAGAGCTGATCACCGAAATCAGCCCCGGCATCCGCATCACTCTTGATGGCGCCCGACTCAAGGGCTACTTTGACTATGCCTTGAATGGGATTTTCTACGCCCGAAACTCGTCGCCCAGCCAAACCCAAAACGCACTGAATACGTTTGGTACGCTGGAGGCCGTTGACAACTGGGCCTTTGTCGATTTCAGCAGTTCCATTTCGCAGCAGGCTGTGTCTGCCTTTGGTACGCCGTCAGTTGACAATACATCTGTCAACGCCAATCGCACCGAGGTTTCAAACTACCGGATTTCGCCCTATCTGCGCGGTCGTTTGGGCGCTACGGCCCGCTATGAGGCACGTTACAGCCGGGCGGCGACTAGCAGCGATGCAGCGGCACTTTCAGATGTCACAACGTCCGATGGTGTCTTCAAGATCAGCGGTGACAGCGCCTTCAGAAATCTTGGCTGGCTGGCAGACGCCAGCCGCCAAAGGATTGATTTCAACACCGGTCGCGCCACCGAAGCTGATCGTTTGAATCTTGGCTTGTCCTACGCGATCACGCCCCAGTTGCAGGTGTCCGCCAACGCCGGGCGGGAAGCCAATAACTACACCAGCTTCGACAAGAAAAGCTATGCCACCGGCGGCTTCGGGGTAAGCTGGTCTCCGTCCCCAACGACGACGCTGGCAGCCTCGCGCGATCGCCGTTCATTCGGAAACACGCACAGCGTGAGTTTCGAGCACAGAACGCCACGCACCGCATGGAAATATACCGATTCAAAGGGTCTTTCAACAACGCCGACCCAAACCGGAATTGCAAGTCTCGCAATTTCCGATCTCCTGTATAGCCAGTATCTCGCTGTCGAGAAAAATCCGGTCTCACGCGCGCAGTTCGATGCAATTTTGCCGCTTTTTGGCATCAATCCCAACGCTCGGTTCAACTTCGGCTTTTTGACCTCGGCATTGTCCCTGCAACGCCGGCAAGATTTGTCGTTTGCGCTGCTCGGTGTGCGAGACACCATTACGTTTGTTGCCACGCGAAGCGAGACCAGCCGGCTCGATACCGTGGTGACAGGCATTTTTGATGACCTCACCACGTCGTCACTGGTTCGCCAGCGCGGCTTGAGCGTCAACTATGCGCACCGTTTAACGCCCAATTATTCGCTCGGCGTTCTGGCATCGCAGCAAAAAACCTCCGGGGATTCGAGTCTGCAAGACACCACTCTGCGCCTTGTCAATGTCAGCGTCTCGGGAAAAGTTGGCAAACGGGCCGCGGCTTCCGTGGCGGTGCGCCACGTGGTTTCCAGCAGCCGCACCGTGCCCTATGTTGAAAACGCAATTACCTGCATTTTGAACATGCAGTTCTGAGCCATGTATGAAGCTTTTTACGGCTTAAGCAGCAAGCCTTTTCAGCTCAACCCTGATCCGGGTTTTTATTTTGGCAGCAAACAGCACCGGCGTGCCAAGGCCTACCTCGAATACGGCGTGCAACGAAACGAAGGTTTCATTGTCATCACGGGTGAGGTTGGGGCGGGCAAGACCACCATTGTGCGGGGACTGCTCGCCAGTCTGGACCCCGAAAAGGTCGTAGCCGCCAACCTGGTTACCACGCAGCTCGATGCCGAAGACACCCTGCGTTTGGTGGCTGCTGCGTTTGGTGTGCGGGTTAAAGACGTCTCAAAGGCCGAGGTGCTGATGGCGCTCGAGGCCTATCTGGTGCATCAGACAAGCCAGGGCAAACGCTGCCTGCTGATCGTCGACGAAGCGCAAAACCTCAATGCCCGGTCGGTGGAAGAACTGCGCATGCTGTCGAACTTCCAGTTTGGCCAACAGGCGCTGCTGCAGACGTTTCTCGTGGGGCAGCCCGAATTTCGCACCATTTTGCAAAGCCCCACCATGCAGCAATTCAGGCAGCGCGTTACCGCGACCTGCCATATCGGGCCGCTGGCTTCGGATGAAACACAGGGTTATATTGAGCATCGCCTGAAATGTGCCGGAGCTGCCGGACGCCCCAGCTTCGATTCAGCCGCTTTTGAAGCGATTTTCAATGCCTCCGGCGGCATCCCGCGCCGTGTCAATCTGATTTGTGATCGCTTGCTGTTGCTTGGCTTTTTGGGCAACAAAGATGCCTTTGGCCTTGAAGAGGTCAGTGAGGTGGTGAGCGAAATTCACGACGAATCGGCGGTTCCCTCCAGCAAGGCAGCAGGCAAGAGATCGGCCCTGGACGATTCAGGCATGCAAGGTCTGACAGCGGCCGGCTCGGCTGATATTGATCTGGCCAAACTGCAGGTCACCCCTGGCCTGGCGGATGCCATTTCCAGTCAGATTGACGCCCTGGGTGTTGAGCAATACGATGGCCGCTTGCGTCGTCTGGAGCGAAGCGTGCTGCGTCTGGAACGCATCAACCTCGAAATTCTCGTCATGCTGCAAAAGCTCGTCACAGCGGTCAGAAAGCCCAGCCAGGAGAGCAGTCCATGAGCCATTTGGGCCCCGTCATTTGTGTCGTCGGTGCACGGCCGAATTTCATGAAGATGGCGCCCATTCTGCGTGCCATGGCCGCTCATGTCCCGCCTTTGCCCGCGCTGCTGGTGCACACCGGCCAGCACTACGGCACTGACATGAGCGATCGCCTGTTTGAAGAATTGAGGCTGCCGCGACCGGACGTCAATCTTGAAGTCGGATCTGGCACGCACGCGATGCAGACGGCCGAAGTCATGCGCCGGTTCGAGCCGGTTGTCGATGCGCATCATCCCTCCTGCGTCACGGTGGCCGGTGATGTCAACTCGACGCTGGCCTGCTCGCTGGTGGCGGTCAAGAAGGGTGTTCCGGTGGTGCATGTCGAGGCCGGCCTGCGCAGCTACGACCGGGCCATGCCGGAAGAGATCAACCGCATCCTCACGGACCAGATTTCTGACAGGCTCTACACCACGGAGCGCACCGCCGAAGATAACCTGGCGCGGGAGGGCATACCGTCAAACAGGGTTTGCTTT
>MERZ01000004.1:4116-6863 GCA_001770785.1 Burkholderiales bacterium RIFCSPHIGHO2_12_FULL_61_11 | reverse complement strand
GCCTGCCATATCGACCCCGTCGTTTTGAGTCATGCCGCCGGTTATGGCGTGGTGACGCTGCATCGCCCCTCCAATGTGGACCAGCCTGAAACATTGCGTGCCTTGCTGGGAGTGCTCAGTGAGGTGGCGGCCAGCCTGCCGCTGGTGTTTGCCCTGCATCCCCGCACCCGCGGCAATATCGACCGTTTTGGCTTGCTGGACTGGATTGACCCAGCGCGCATGGTTTTGTTGCCGCCGCAGGGCTACCTTGAAATGCTGGGGCTGATGGCAGGCGCCACGGTGGTGCTCACCGACTCGGGTGGCCTGCAGGAAGAAACCACGGCGCTCGGCGTGCCCTGCCTGACCCTGCGGGAAAACACCGAGCGCCCCATCACCATAGAGCAAGGCACCAACCTGCTCGTTGGCCGCGACCGTGCGGCCATTCTGGGTGCGGTGCGCGACATCCTGGCCGGACGGGGCAAGCGTGGCCGCCTGCCTGAATTTTGGGATGGGCACGCCGCCGAGCGCATTGCGGCTGATCTGTACCAATGGTTGAATCCGGCGAGGCCTGCAATGGCCATGGAATAAGACCCTACATGGATCAATCGGTATGCCCGCCTCAACCATCACGAACGCGCTGACGATCGATGTTGAAGACTATTTTCAGGTCTCGGCATTTGCACCGCACATTGCACGTTCCGAATGGAGCACGCGTGAATGCCGCGTCGAGCGCAACGTCAACGCGATTCTTGAAATGCTGGCGTGTCGCGATACCAAGGCAACCTTTTTTACGCTGGGATGGATTGCCGAGCGTTATCCCCAGTTGGTGCGTCAGATCGTCAAGGAGGGCCACGAACTGGCCAGCCATGGCTATGGTCACGAGCGCGCCACCGATCAGACTGAAGAGGTTTTCTTTGCCGATATTCATCTGGCCAAACTTGTTCTGGAAGATTTGGCGGACAGCGAGGTCAATGGCTATCGCGCGCCCAGTTTTTCGATAGGGACTGGCAACCTCTGGGCTTTTGACTGCCTGGCGCGGGCCGGCTACCGTTACAGCTCGAGCATTTACCCGATTCGGCACGACCACTATGGCATGCCGAACTCGCCGCGCTTTGCTTACGAGGTGCGTCCTGGCTTGATGGAAATTCCGATCACCACTTTGCGGGTGCTCGACCGCAACTTGCCGTCCAGCGGGGGCGGTTATTTCAGACTCTTGCCTTACGCGCTGTCGCGCTGGATGCTCGGCCGGGTCAATGGGCATGACGGCGAGGCGGGCGTCTTTTATTTTCATCCCTGGGAGATCGACACCGGGCAGCCCCGCATTGCGGGGATCAGCCGCAAGACCCGCTTTCGGCATTACGTCAATATCGATCGCATGCAAGGCCGTTTGAATCAGTTGCTGGGTGACTTCAAGTGGGGCCGCATGGACCATATCTTTCTGGACCGGTTGAGCGGCCATGGCCCTGTCGTCTGAGAATCCCATGCTGACGGTCAAACGCCTGGCACCTCAAGACGTCGCCACTGCAGCGCTGTGGGATGCGTTCGCACTGGCGTGCCCCGACGCGACTTTTTTTCATCGCGCGGGTTGGCAGCGTATCGTGCGCGGTGTTTTTGGTCATGACACCTATTTTCTGTATGCAGAGATGGAGGGCTGTATCCAGGGTGTACTGCCCTTGGCTCATGTCAATAGCTGGCTGTTTGGCAACTCATTGACCAGTCTGCCTTTTGCCGTGTATGGCGGCGTCGCAGCGCTCAGCGCACAGGCGGCGGAGGCGCTGGAGCTGGAGGCTCAGAAAATTGCCAGACGCCTCGGCGTGGCGCACCTTGAGTTGCGCAACGTCAACCCGCGTCACGCCGACTGGCCCACGCAAGACCTGTACGTCACTTTCCGCAAGGAAATCCTGGCTTCTGAACAGGCCAACCTGCAGGCGATCCCGCGCAAGCAGCGTGCCATGGTGCGAAAAGGCATCAAAAACGGGTTGGTGAGTGAAATTGACGGCGGCGTAGACCGGTTCTTTTCCCTCTATGCCGATAATGTTCATCGCCTTGGCACGCCGGCCATGCCCAAGCGCTACTTCAAGGCATTGACGACTGAGTTTGGCACTGATTGCGAAGTACTCACCGTGACCGCGCCAGATGGCCGCCCCTTGAGCAGCGTGTTGAGCTTCTATTTTCGTGATGAGGTCTTGCCCTACTACGCGGGCGAATTTGAGCCCGCCCGAGATCTGGCCGCCAACGATTTCAAGTACTGGGAATTGATGCGCCGCTCCTGCGCGCGCGGGCTCAAGGTGTTCGACTATGGCCGCAGCAAGCGGGGTACGGGCTCCTACGCATTCAAGAAAAACTGGGGCTTTGAAGCCACGCCACTGCACTACGAGTACCGTCTTTACAAGCGCGACGCCATCCCGCAAAACAACCCAGCCAATTCAAAGTACAAGCTCCTGATTGCAACCTGGCGTCGCCTGCCCATTGGCCTGGCCAACTGGTTGGGGCCTTTTGTCGTGCGCAATCTCGGCTGACCACCACCATGGGTAACCTGCTTTACCTGGTGCACCGGCTGCCCTATCCCCCCAACAAGGGCGACAAGGTTCGCTCTTACCATTTGCTCAAACACCTGTGCCAACAGCACCGTGTTTTTCTGGGTACCTTTGTGGACGACCCCGCTGACGAAGCCTATGTCGACACCGTGCGTGCGATCTGCCCCGACCTGCATGTGGCGCGGCTTGACCCCCGCGCGGCGAGGCTGCGCAGCTTGAGCGGCTTGTTAA
>MERZ01000004.1:0-4091 GCA_001770785.1 Burkholderiales bacterium RIFCSPHIGHO2_12_FULL_61_11 | reverse complement strand
CTGCCACGATCATTTTTTCATCCGTGATGGCGCAGTATGTTTCAGGCACCTCTGGTGGCATTCTCCCACCCATGCTGGTCGATTTTGTCGATGTGGATTCTGCCAAGTGGATGCAATATGCCGCCAGCCACAAATGGCCACTGTCCTGGTTGTACCGGCGTGAGGGCGAGCGCTTGCTGGCCTACGAGCGCGCGGTGGCGGCCCGCGCCCAACACTCGTTTTTCGTCACTGAAAACGAATCGGCCCTGTTTCGCAACATGGCCCCCGAGAGCGCCAACCGGGTTGGAGTCATCAGCAACGGGGTTGATGCTGACTATTTCTCGCCCGACGCCGCCTGTGCCTCCCCCTTTGCCGGTAGCGGGGTTCACCCGGAGCAAATCCCGCTGGTATTCACCGGCGCCATGGACTACTGGCCCAACATCGACGCCGTGACCTGGTTTGTGCAGCACATCCTTCCCGTCCTGCGTCAGGCCTGGCCACAGTTGCGCTTCTACATTGTTGGGCGCAGCCCATCGCCCGCCGTTTTGGCGCTGGCATCCAGCGCCGTCGTGGTCACCGGCACCGTGCCAGATGTTCGGCCTTTCCTGCAACATGCCGCGGTCGTCGTTGCTCCCTTGCGCGTGGCGCGTGGCATACAAAACAAAATTCTCGAAGCGATGGCCATGGCCCGACCGGTGGTGGCGTCGCAGTCTTGTGTCGAAGCGATAGATGCCCGGCCCGGCGAAGAGCTGGTGTCTGCCGCAGACGCCGCTGACTTTGTTCGCGAAATTGACGCGTTGCTGAAAGCCCCTGACCGGGCAGCGGCTATGGGTCAGTCTGGCCGGCAGCGCGTGCTGCAAAGCTACAGCTGGGACGCCCATCTGGGGAGTTTGGACCAATATCTGGGCGACCCACCTCTTGCTCAGGGCAACGCATGAATTTAAACGTCAGCCAGAACCTGTTCAAAGGCAGCGCCCGCTTGGCGCAAGCGTGGCGCCAAGCCTTACCGGCCCTGCTCTTGTTGCTGGCCTGGACCTTGTTTTTATACCGCGATACCGGCATCGCCATGGTGACCATTTGGGCCCGGTCTGAAACCTTTAACCATGCTTTTTTGGTGCCGCCTATTGTGCTCTGGCTGGTTTGGCGGCAGCGGCGGCTTATTCAAGCGCAGGCCCCCCGGCCGGCGCTTGGTGCCATGGCGCTTATCGCTTGCGCGGCCTTTGTCTGGCTCTTGGGCGATTTGGTGGCAGTCAATGCTGTCACCCAACTGGCGCTTGTGGCGCTGCTGGTTTTGGCGGTTCCTGCCGTGCTGGGCTGGTCGGTCGCACGGCTTATTATTTTTCCGCTTGGGTTTTTGTTTTTTGCCGTGCCTGTCGGTGAATTTCTTCTGCCCCAGCTCATGGAGTGGACGGCAAATTTCACCGTGCTCGCCTTGCGCCTGAGCGGTGTTCCCGTCTACCGTGAAGGGCTGCAGTTTGTCATCCCTTCAGGTAACTGGTCAGTGGTCGAGGCGTGCAGTGGCGTGCGGTATTTGATTGCCTCGCTCACTGTCGGCACCCTGTTCGCCTACCTGAACTACCAGTCAGCCAAGCGCCGCATCCTGTTCGTGATGGTCTCTATTGTTGTCCCCGTCGTCGCCAACTGGATGCGCGCCTACATGATCGTCATGCTGGGGCATTTCTCAGGCAACAAACTCGCGGTCGGGGTTGATCACCTGATTTACGGCTGGCTCTTTTTTGGTGTCGTCATCATGCTGATGTTCATCATCGGCGCCCGCTGGGCCGAGCCCGAGAAAGCGGCGGATGGTCGTGGTTTAGCGACCACCGCTACGCACCAGCAGACGGTGGACGTTACAAGACCATGGATAACGACGGCCTGCTTTGCGGCGCTGGTGGCTATGCCGCACCTCGCTTTGTGGGCCATTGACCGGGCCGAGGGCGACGACCCGGTGTCATTCACCGCGCCCGCGGCGCTGGCTGAAAATTGGCAAGCCGTCGCACCAGTCGGAGCACGCTTCAAGCCGGCTTTCCAGAATCCATCCGCCGAAATCAACAACAGCTACGCCAGCCAGGGCAGCGCAGTGGGACTGTATCTGGGCTTCTACCAGCATCAGGACTACGATCGCAAGCTGGTCAGTTCCAGCAACGTGCTGGTCGTCAGCAATGATCGCCAATGGGCCCAGGTGGCCGGCAGTAGTCGCCCTGTCAAGCTGGGCGACAAAACGGTGAGCGTGCGCGCGGCAGAGCTGCGTGGAGCGACTCTGTCGGCGCAAGGCAATCCGGATCGCCTGGTGGCTTGGCAAATCTATTGGATCAACGGCACTTTGACCACCAGCGACCACCTTGCCAAAGCCTATAGCGCGTTGTATCGTTTGAGCGGGCGAGGCGATCACTCTGCGGTGATCGTTGTTTACACCCGTAAAGACCAGCCGGGAGGGGCCGAAGCGGTGCTGCAGTCCTTTTTATCGGTCAATTACGCGGCCATCAATGACCTGCTGACGATGCAGAAGAACAAGTGACGACTCAATGAATCAGACGTCTTTTAATTAGATGAATGCTGTGGAGGTCTCAAAATGAGTGTCGTTGCCGTGATCGGTTTGGGTTATGTGGGCTTGCCTCTGGTGGTGGAGTTTGGCAAGCACTTTCGCACCATCGGGTTTGACATCGCCGAGTCAAAAGTGGCGTCATGCCTGAGCGGCGTTGACCCTTCCCGTGAATTGACCGACGATGAAATGCGCGCTTCGCCGCATGCCATTTACACCGCAGACCCGACCCTGCTGGCGGAGGCCGATATCATCGTCGTGGCCGTTCCCACGCCGGTCGACAGCGCCCATATTCCTGATTTTCGCCCGCTCATCGGCTCGAGCACCAGCGCCGGACGCCACATGAAAAAGGGGGCCGTTGTGGTCTATGAATCCACCGTTTACCCGGGCGCCACCGAAGAGGTTTGCATTCCCATACTGGAGCGCGAATCCGGCCTGAAGTGGAAGCAGGATTTTTTCGTAGGCTATTCACCTGAGCGGATCAACCCCGGTGACAAAGAGCACACGCTTACCAAAATTCTGAAAATTGTCTCCGGCGACAGCCCCGGAACGCTGGACAAAATCGCCAGGCTGTATGAGACCATCATCCTGCCCGGCGTGCATCGTGCATCGAGCATCAAGGCCGCGGAGGCCGCCAAGGTGATCGAGAACACGCAGCGTGATCTGAATATTTCCCTGATGAACGAGCTGTCCATCATCTTCGACAAGCTCGGCATCGACACCTCCGAGGTGCTCGCAGCCGCTGGTACCAAATGGAATTTTCTTAAATTCAAGCCCGGCCTGGTCGGTGGCCATTGCATTGGCGTTGATCCGTACTACCTGACCCACAAGGCCGCGATGCTGGGCTATACACCGCAAGTTATTCTGGCGGGCCGGCGCATCAATGACGGCATGGGCAAGTTCATTGCCGAGCAGACCATCAAGCAGATGATTGCGGCCGGCAGTTACATCAAGGGTGCCAAGGTAAACGTGCTCGGGCTGACCTTCAAGGAAAACTGCGGTGACCTGCGCAACTCCAAGGTCATCGACATCATCAATGAACTCAAGTCCTACGGCGTCGAGGTGTTTGTGACCGACCCACGCGCCAAGTCGGATGATGCCATGCATGAGTATGGCGTGCCGCTGCTGCCGTGGTCTGACCTGCCCCGGGCCGACGCCATTGTGGCGGCCGTGGCACACAATGAATTTGCCTCCTTGTCCATGGAAGATTTCGGAAAAAAACTGGTCAGGGGCGGCGCCTTCATTGATGTCAAGGCCGCATTTGACCGCAGCGCCATCGAAGGCGCGGGCTACAAACTCTGGCGCCTGTAAATGACAGACAATCGCCCCCTCGTGCTGCATGTGATGTACCGCTTTGATACCGGCGGGCTTGAGAACGGCATTGTCAACCTCATCAACCACATGCCACCGCACGCCTATCGTCACGCCGTGCTGGCCCTGACCGAGGTGACGGAATTCTGCCAGCGCATTCAGCGCAGCGACGTGGAATTCATCTCCCTTCACAAGCCGCCCGGTCACGGCGTCTGGCAATACCCCAAACTGTTCAAGTTGTTCCGCCAGTTGCGCCCGG
>MERZ01000003.1:3573-6046 GCA_001770785.1 Burkholderiales bacterium RIFCSPHIGHO2_12_FULL_61_11 | reverse complement strand
CAAAACTGGCTTTAAAACCGTGCAGATCGAAGGCGATGCATGGCGCGTCTTTGCAACTGCGGGTGCCGAGGGCGACGTGGAGGTCTACGTGGGTGAACGCATGAGTTTGCGGGCCGAGATTTTGTGGGCCTTGCTGCGCAGCATGCTGTGGCCGATAGCGGTGGCGCTTCCGCTGCTGGCGCTGGCCGCGTGGTGGGCGGTGCGCCGGGGCGTCGCACCGATACGCCGGCTCGGGCGCACACTGGCCGAGCGTCAGGCACTGGCGTTGCAGCCGGTCACGCTCGCCGGCGCACCGTCAGAGATGGCGCGCCCATGGTCGATGCGTTGAACGGTCTGTTTGAGCGTATTGGCACGCTGCTGGAATCTGAACGCCGTTTCACGGCAGACGCCGCGCACGAGTTGCGCACGCCGATTGCGGCGATTCGTGTCCAGGCACAGGTGGCGCTCGGCGAAGCTGACGAAGCATTACGCAGACACGCGCTGCAAAGCACGCTGGACGGCTGCGACCGCGCCACGCGACTGGTCGATCAACTGCTGACCCTGTCCAGACTGGAAGCTGCCGCCGTGCCAGACATGGCGGCCGTCGATCTGCGTGCGCTGAGCCAGCAGGTGGTGGGCGAAGCAGCACCGAAGGCGCTTGGCAAAAATCAGACACTGGAATTCGCGGCCACTGAGCCCTGCGTCATTCCAGGCAACGAGACGCTGCTGGCGGTGCTGGTGCGCAATCTGGTCGATAACGCGGTGCGCTACAGCCCGCCTGCGGCGAAAATCAAAGTGGCGGTGCAGCGGCAGGGTGGACGGGTCGTGTTGAGCGTGCAAGACAGCGGGCCGGGTCTGGCCGAGGCCGACCGCGAGCGACTCGGCGAGCGATTCTTCAGGGTGCCCGGCAGCCCTGAGAGCGGCAGCGGACTGGGCTGGTCGATTGTCCGGCGCATCGCAGCCGTGCACCGTCTGGACCTGCAGGTCGAGCGTTCGGCAGAACTGGGTGGCCTCGCCGTTCGCGTCACCGGACCGGCTTCTGGAGGAGTCTGAGCACCTCTTTGCTTCGCCTTGAAGCGCCAGTCGTCATTTATTTCGGGAGTACGGCCCATTCCGGTTCCTCGAACTCTCCGATGACCGTGATTTCACAGGTTTTCGCGTGTTTTTCCAGGATGGCACGCACGGTTTCATCCCTGTGGTCGTCCTTGGCATCCCGGTGCGCTTTCGACTCCCAGGTGGCAATGGCCAACAAGGTGTCGGGCGCTCCGATCTTGCGGTGCAGAAAAGTTCCGCGCGCGCCAGGCGTGCGCTGAATGATCTCGCTGGCGCGAAGCCAGGCTTGGGCGTACTCTTCGACCGTATAACCGGGCTTCATGCGAACCTCGAAAATAAATTTCATGGCAATCTTCCTCCATCGTATTTTTCCTCACTGCGCGAGTTTGATGGCTCCAGGGCTTTGCCCGCCAAGGCAGCCGCTATCGGCCGTATTTCAGCAACGCCGGGCGCAATTTCAAATTGCTTTGCATAATGGTTGCGCCTTTCTCACATCGATTCCTTCTGTCAATCACTGATCAACCTTCTGATCAATTTTCATGGAGATGCTCATGGCCCAGTACAACATCGCTGTCATCGTCGGCAGCCTTCGCAAGGATTCCTTCAACAAAAAGTTCGCCAGCGCGCTTGAAAAGCTGTTTCCGGCTGATTTCAGTTTGACCCGCGTTCGCATTGACGACTTGCCACTGTACAACCAGGACGATGACGATCACCCATCCGCAATGGTGACGCGCCTCAAGGGCGAAATCAAGGTGGCGCAGGGCCTGCTGTTTGTCACCCCTGAATACAACCGGTCCGTTTCCGGTGTCTTGAAAAACGCCATCGACCACGCATCGCGCCCCTACGGCAAGAGTGCCTGGGACGGCAAGCCTGCCGGCGTGATTGGCGTGTCCGTTGGCGCGACTGGCACGGCCATGGCCCAACAGCACCTGCGAAACATCCTGGCCTACCTGAACGTGCCCACGCTGGGCCAGCCCGAAGCCTTCATCCAAAACCAGGATGGCTTGTATGACGCGGCCGGCAACATTGGCCAAGCCAGCCTGAAATTTTTGCAAGGCTGGGTTGACCAGTACGTGGCCTGGGTTAAAAAGCACGCTTGACGCGCTGTCAGTGAATCACTGGGGAATGCCCAGCAGCAGTTTTCCGAAGTCCTCGATGCCGCTGGCTGCCATGTCCTGATGGAGGCGCTGAGGACCGGTGCCTTGCCGGTGAATGTGGTTGGTGAGCTATGGCATCGCAAGCCGCCGCAGCCTGGAATCGCTCCCGGAGATAACGGTGGTTTTTCGCGGCGTTGATCCGCATCAACTCGCCGATGTTCTCCAGCGGCGATGCTCTGGCATTCCGATACACCTGAGGAGAAAAAATCATGGAATTGAAGCGAATCGTGATCCTGGTCGCGCTGGCCGCTGGTACTGCCGGCTATGCGGCGCAAGAAGCTGCT
>MERZ01000003.1:1668-3561 GCA_001770785.1 Burkholderiales bacterium RIFCSPHIGHO2_12_FULL_61_11 | reverse complement strand
AAATGCCACAGCCAAGGCGACGGCAGAAGGGAAAAATCTCGCCCAAAAGGCCGAGGAGGCAGCCAAGAATGCGGCCCTGGCAACCAGGGAAGCCCTGAAGAGCGCTGATGAAACGATTCGGCGCATCGCACAGTCAGGCAAAGAAGAAGCGCAGAATGCGGCACAAGCCACGCGGGATGCCTTGCACAAGGCCGAGGAGGCCACGCGTGAAGCCGCCCGTTCTGCGAAAGATGCGGCCGACAAGGCAGTGGAGGCGGCCAAAAAGAAGATGAGTGGGAGATGAACACCGGCAAAAAATGACCATCAAGGCGCTTGGTGAAGCGAGGAGAGAGTAAGAAGTTTGAGGTGTGTGTGTGGCTTCCGCCTGCAAGACTCGCGGGGTCTTGATCAAGTCGCAGGCGCGCGATTCAAGTGTCAGAACGGTACCGGCTTCAGGTTGTCAGCTGAATGCCAGTAAACGACGCCATCCCGCTCCGAGACCTTGATTTTGACCAAGCTGCCCTGGCAAGGGCCGCCCACGCATTGACCGGTTTCAGGCCGGTAAGCCGCGCCATGGCTGGCGCACAGCAGCCATTGCCCACTGTCGTCAAAAATCTGGTTGGGCTGCCAGTCCAGCTCCATCGCTACATGCGTGCAGCGGTTCAGGTAGGCCTGCACCATTCCTTCGTAACGGATGGCAAAGGCCCGACAGGTCTGGCCGGCAAAGTTGACATCAAACGGTACTGCGAGCCCACCCTCAAGCAACTTGACGGCCTTGCAAAGCCGCTGCAATTCGTTCGTGACAGGCTTGAACTGCAGGTCAACCATGGCTGAGCAGCCAGTCGTGCAGCCCCTGCACCGAGTTCGCGACATGGCGCGGGTTCAAGGCCACAAAAGTATCGGGCTCATGCGCGCCGTAGCTCACGCCGACGCTGGGGCAAGCCGCATTGAGCGCCATCTGCAGGTCGTGCGTGGTGTCGCCCACCATCAAGACCCGTTCGGCCGGAACGTCAAATTGCGCCATCAGCTCGTGCAGCATGCGCGGATCGGGCTTGCCGGCCGTCTCGTCGGCGGTGCGGGAGCCGTCAAATAGGCCCTTGAGTTCAACGCTTTGCAGCGTCTCATCGAGCCCGCGCCGCGACTTGCCGGTGGCTACCGCCAGCAGGTGGCCGCGCGCCCTGAGTCCGGCCAGAAGCGGCAAGACGCCCTCGAAAAGGCTTAGATCGTTGGTGCTGGCCCTGTAGTGGTGGCGGTAGCGCGCGCGCAATTCGGGATATTTTTCGGGCGGCACATCGGGCGCGGCGTGGGCCAATGCCTGCATCAGGCCCAGCCCAATCACGTAGCCCGCCGCCTTGTCGGTGGGCACCGTGCCGCCCACATCGCGGACCGCCGCCTGGATGCAGCGCACGATGATTTTGGTCGAGTCAAACAGCGTGCCGTCCCAGTCGAACGCAATCAGGTCAAAGTTTCGAAGTGCCATTGCACTATTGTCGCCGGCCCGGGCGAACCCTGCAGGGCGCGATCAATCAACCGCATCAGGCGTTTTCAGGTCGAGGCGGCAGAAACTGCTGCAGCTCATCGGGCAAGGGCGCTTGCAGATGAATCTCTTTTCTGGTTTTGGGATGCTTGAATTTCAGGCTCCAGGCATGCAAAAACATGCGTTTCAACGAGGCTGCGTCAGGGCCGGATTTTTGCAGCGCCTTATTCAGTTCAAAGTCACCATATTTGTCGTCACCGGCAATCGGATGCCCGGCGCTGGCCAGATGCACCCGGATCTGGTGCGTGCGGCCGGTCTTGAGGGTGACCTCCAGCAAGGTAAACGGTGTCGCTGGCGCCGATGGCTTGGCGGGAATGGCCGCCTTGACCTTGACCAGCGTGACCGATCGCATGCCGTCGGGATCGTCATTGGCCACC
>MERZ01000003.1:0-1650 GCA_001770785.1 Burkholderiales bacterium RIFCSPHIGHO2_12_FULL_61_11 | reverse complement strand
CTGCAGCAGTTTCAGGGCCATGCGGCGCTTGGCAATCAGCAAAATGCCGCTGGTTTCGCGGTCCAGCCGATGCACCAGTTCCAGAAAATCAGCCCCGGGCCTGGCCATGCGCAGCTGCTCAATCACCCCAAAGCTCACGCCACTGCCGCCATGTACGGCCACGCCGGCTGGTTTGTCGATCGCCAGCAGGAATTCATCCTCGAAAAGAATCGGGAATTCTCGCGATGGCGCATAGCCGCCCACGGTGGAACTGGCGCCGTGGCGCGCCACTTCTGTCATCACGTTGAGCATGGCCTGGGCTTTTTGCCCGGCCCGCTCCGAGGTCCGTACCGGCGGCAGCCGCACGATGTCACCGGCCTGTACGCGGGTGTCGGCCTGCGCACGCCCCTTGTTGATGCGCACCTCGCCGCTGCGGATGATGCGGTAAACATGGGTTTTGGGGACGCCCTTGAGCTGGCGGATCAGGAAATTATCGAGCCGCTGGCCCGCGTAATCTTCATCCACCGTCACCAGGGTCGCCTGGGTTGCTTGGGCTGCGCCATCGCGGATTTCAGGGTGGGGTGGGGCCGGCTGCTGGGGACGGGCGGCTTGGGGAGAAACAGAAACCGCGGCGCGGACCGGCGCTTTCACGGATCGCCCCGTTTTGCCTGAAGCAACCCCTATAATGTGTTTCACTAGCGATGTGCCGTAAGTTGTTGATTCGTCTGGAGTTTAGTCCACGCGAGTGCTAAGCCCCTGAAAAGGCCAACAAGCAGCCCCGCTGGAAGGTCGATGCCAATGCTGGCAATTGCCCGCAAGCGACGAGTGCCAGGCACCTCGCTGCGAGTGGTTTGCAAGGCAGACGAGTCGACGTTTTGCGAATACAACTACGGAATATTATGTGTGCAGCCCGCGTCACGAACAACATCGCGAACAAAAGGCTGCATGCGGATCCAGGTGAGACCAAGTCCTTTCACAGGTAGCCCACCAATGACAATACTGTTGAGTCTGATTTTTGCATGCCTGCGGCGCTTTTTGGCCCTGCTTTATGGCATAAATCAGCCTGCAGCCATTGTACGGCGGGCGCAAGCTGCTACGTTTTTTGTAGCAAACACCGGTTGGACCCCGGCTCACTCCATCCACGCGCCTACGCCCAGACCCAAGCTGGCTGACTGAACCTTCAGTCGGCTCGCGCGCTGTCAAAAGCTCTCCGGCAATTCCCCACGTTCGCACAGCGTTGCTCCTGGCGTCGTTCGCCCATTTTTGGGTTTTAGAACGAAGAACAGTAAGGAACCCCATGAAACGCATGCTGGTAAACGCAACCCAGGCGGAAGAACGCCGCCTGGCGATTGTTGACGGACAAAAACTTCTCGACTACGAGATTGAAATTGAAGGGCGCGAGCAGCGCAAGGGCAATATCTACAAGGCCGTCGTCACCCGCGTCGAGCCTTCGCTGGAAGCCTGCTTTGTCGACTACGGTGAAGACCGCCACGGTTTTCTGCCGTTCAAGGAAATCTCCAAGCAATACTTTGCACAAGGCGTGCCGGTCGGCCAGGCCCGCATCAGCGATGTGATCAAGGAAGGCCAGGAAATGCTGGTCCAGGTCGAAAAAGAAGAGCGCGGCAACAAGGGCGCGGCGCTGACCACCTTCATTTCGCTGGCTGGCCGCTA
>MERZ01000002.1 GCA_001770785.1 Burkholderiales bacterium RIFCSPHIGHO2_12_FULL_61_11 | reverse complement strand
GTGGGCAAACCAGCCATTGGGCTGCTGCTGGCGCAGCGCGGCTTCAACGATGGCCGCGGCGACTGTCTTGTAACGATCTTCCCCGACAAGATCACCAAAACGATAAATCGCCCAAGCGCAGAGGCAGGTGTAGGTTTTGATTTCGCCAGTGCTCACAAAAGCACCGTTGGTTTTGAAGTAGCCACGCTCGTCCACGTCATTGACCAGCCAGTCAGCCGCGCGTCGCGCTGCGTCCAGTATTTTTTGATCGCCGGAGTAAGCATAGGCCGAGCACCAGCCATCCAGCACCATGCCGGTGTTGAAGGCTGCGGCGGTCTGCCGCTCCGGCGTGCAGACGGGCCCGCCTTGCACTGCCCCGGACGGCATTTGCACTGCAATCTCCCACGCTGCCATGCGCATTGCAGCGGCCGCCACGGCCGGGTCATCAAATTTCCTGGCGAACGCCAGGAGCGAGGTGATGATGTAACCAGTCGTCTCCGGATACGACGGATGCCATCCGTCGCCATTGATGTTGCACGGAAAATAGCCGAGAGAAACGCCGTCGTCATGGGTAGCCGACTGCGCACGCAGGATCCAATTCACTGCAGCCCGTGCACGTTTGCTCGTTTCGCCGGTCACCGGGGAGACCGATGAAAAGGAAAAGCGCAACTGGTTCCTAATGACTTCGCCTCGGAATGCGCCGTTATTGGGCCGAAAAAGCGCGCGAACCTCAGCCGCAAATGCGGCCGCGCTCCAGTAGGTGCTGCGCAGGCTGCCCTTGAAGTAGTTATTTCGAACAATTCGGGCCATGGTGCCTGGTTTCAACTTGCGTCTCCCTTAGAGCATTACCTGACCACCGGTGACGAAAAGATTGACGCCCGTCAGGAATGAGGCTTCCTCACCCACCAGATAGGCGACAGCACTCGCGACGTCAGCGGGCGTGGCAATTCGTTTCAATGGCGTCCTGGCGGCCTCCATCTTGAATGCGCGCTCCTGATAGTGCTCGGTCATTTCCGTCCTCGTAAGCCCCGGGGAAACCATGTTCACACGAATCATGTCCTCGGCCCATTCAGCGGCCATGGCCTTCGACAAACCCATCAGCGCATTCTTGGCGCTCACATAATCGGCCATGCCTGTTGCCGGCACCCCCGCGGTGACTTGCGACAGGATGTTGACGATGACGCCTCCACCGGCAGATTTCATATGGGGATATGCACCTTGGCAAAGCTGAAGCGCGGCCTTGACCTGATACTCCATGTGCGCCACAAAATCAGCCCAGCGCAGGTCGTTGATCGGGCGATTGATGAATTCCCCGACTGCGGAATTGACAAGCACCTGCGGCGGCCCGAGCGTCTCAACCACCTGGACAAACAAGGCCGAAACCGATTCGGCATCCCGCACATCTGCCTGAACGGCAAATGCGACCCCGCCATCGAGTTCTATTTCGTGGACCACATTGTGAGCCCGGTCCGCGCTGCGAAAATAATTCACGGCAACCGCGAATCCCTTTTTAGCCAGGGTCTTGGCAATCTGCGCACCCATGCCTCTTGAGGCGCCAGTAACAAGCGCGACACGACGGCCCGAGTCAAACGGAATGCTTACTGTTGAACTTACTCTCTGCGCTGCCCGCGAATCGTCTCTTACCTTGACCTTCGCCGTCCCCATGACAATAACTTTGTCATCCGCGCTACGGATTTCAGTATTCAGCACCAGTGTGCGAGTCGCGTCGCTCTTGCCAACAACTTTTGCAACAGCCCGAACTGTCTCGTCGATCAGCACGGGGCGGCGAAAGCTGAGATCCTGCCCAAGGTAAAGCGCGTGTTTGCCAGGCACGCGCATGCCGACCAACTGAGAAAACAGCGATGCCAGCAATACCCCATGAACGACTTGCGCCCCGAACTCAGTACCGGCTGCGTACTCGCGGTCGACGTGCAGGGGGCTGTAGTCGCCACTCAGGGCTGCGAACGCAAGCACGTCCTGCGCCGAAAACGATCGTTCCAGCTCAAAAGTTTGTCCGACTGAAATATCGTCAAACTTCTGATCCGAGGCTGCCGGAAAGCCATTAGTCATTTAAATTGTTCCTGCTTTGCGGTGGCATGCTATATCTTCGCCCCAACCACCTCGACGATATCGAAAAACGAGACCATCATTTCGAACTCCGAGACCTCGAACGAAATCGAGAACTCTTCCTCCAGCGCCAAGATGATATTGATCTGGTTGACCGAATCCCATCCCGGCGTGTTGTCCATCGACGTGCTTTCATCGATCCTGGCGGCATCGATGTTCAGGATGATCGACATCAACTCCCTGATGGTTTGCTCAACATTCTTTGACATTAAATGGCTCCGAATTGGGATCTTGCGGTACGAAATGTCGCGGCTGCGATATTAGCCTGAAGTTCTGAACCAGGAGGGTCGCCGCACCGGGCTGCATGCCAGATCAAGCTCCCAACTCGTAGTGCCGGACTCATCTTCACTCTGCTTGCTGAAGCCATGCTTGGCGAACAGGTCTCGGACCGGCACATTTTTACCGGTTGGCACCACACGCCCGCATAACTTATTCAACCCGCGCTCCTGTGCCGCATCGCAAAGGAACGCCAGCATTGCCGATTCGACCGTACGACCGATTACCCTGCAGCTGAGCAGGAAAGTATCAATATCGAGACGGTCCTCGGCGGCGCGCGCCATCATGACACCGACAATGCCGTTGTCGCCAAACCGATCGCGAACGCCGACGGTAATCGCCAGCCAGCCAGGATCGGCCATGCGGCCAGCAAGCTCAGCCTCGGAATAGCGAATGGTGGTGAGATTAAATTGGTTGGTTTTCTGTGTAAGCTGCGCAGCACGCGCAAGAGAGGCCTGATCGATAGGGGCAATACTCAGCGTCATGGCCAAGTCGCGGTAATAGTCTTCTATGTTGCTACTGGCGGAGAGCATGGTTTCCGCCTGGGCGCGCTGCTGGTACAACTGACCCCGTCGGCGGTCTTCATCTGATAAAGCGAGGGTGTCGAAAAGTCCCTCCGCGCAAAGCGTTTCAACATACAGTTCGGGCTGGCCGGGCAGATGAATCACCGTGACCATCGGCAATTCGCGACGAACCTGTTCACACTCAGCAGGATTGTCATCAACAAACACCATGTGATCCAAACCAATGTTGAGTCGTTTGGCGATCCGCTTCAGTGAATCGCTTTTTGGATTCCAGTGTATTTCCATTTCCGCAAAATGCTCTTTGCGAATCATCATGAAAGGGTGGTTGAGAAAGACCGCATCGACATCGGCAGGATTGTTCTTGCTGGCCACGGCCAAGATGACACCGCGTCGATAAAGATCCAGAATCAGCCGCTGGAACTCCACGAAGGCACTGCCGGGGTAATTGGGCCCGAGTTGAATGCCGTCAACGCCATCCTCGCCAACGACCCCGCCCCACAGCGTGTTGTCGAGGTCAACGACCAGACACTTCTTGGTCAGACCTTCCAGCGCCCTGAAATATTTCATGTATTCCTGCGACAGGTTTCCGAGCATGCCATTCGCGATCGGCGCCTTGGCATACAGCCGCATTCTTGCGTCATACCAGTGCTGCGCGCCAAAATGGTTGACCAGTGCGGCATAGTCCACGATATGCACACCGACAATCTCGGCAAGCACTTCACCTAGGACGCGATTGAGGTCAGCGACAAGTTTCGCCTGGCTATTGGGCAAGCGCAGGTCTGCCATACCAGCTCGGCGCACACGGGGTAGCGCTAGGTTATGCACCAGCAACGGCGTTGTCGATGTGCTGCGGAATGCACGCACCAAGGAGTCAATCTGTCGCCGGAATCTGGCAACGACCATCCCGAGGCGCCCGTCGGACGTTTCTGCATCCATGAAATCGGTGTAAATCTCCGGCAACCAATCCTCACCTTCGATGGCCAGAATCGTCACATCCGGTGCAAAGGCGTACAGACCGCTCTTTGGGTCCAGCATTTCCTGGTTAATCAAGCCGAAACCGGGCTGGTAGATATCAATGCGCAGACCATTGATGAACCCAAAGGCGATCAGTGAGTCGTGAATGAACTCGATTGAAAAAGTCGATACCAGAGCGACTTTGTAAGGTTTGAGGTCGTTTTCATCTGGCTTCAGGCCATCAACGAGTTGGCGCAAAAACCTGAAATTCATCAGGCTCGGCTGCTCCTGCAAGATCAGGCGCGCGGCCTGTATTGCCGCCTGCACCGCGCCACATTCAAGGCTTGACCGGACAACGGCGCGCCGATCTGGTTTGTCCGCTTCCTTGCTCGGTGCCACTGACATATTGCTTGGTTCAGTCATAACAGTAAATACCCTGTTTACTCATGCTGCGCACGACCTCATCTACATCTGCCGCAGCCAGGATGATTATTTTTAACCCGCCAACCCGCGCTTCGCGCCAAGCCCCTGATTTCTTCAAGTAGGGAACCACCTTGTGCAGGTTGCGACGCTTGGACACTGCGGGCTCGAAGAGCCGACAGTTCGTGTCGAGGATCTGACCATCCTTGCCTCTTGATTGAAAATGAAACACCTCATCAGTAAATGGCGTGACGGGCAGTTCATGCTCAAGAATCTCTTCAAGCATGTGGAAAAAGGTCAACACACCGATGTCTGTGCCCAGCAACACAATCTTGCCCTGCCGCTTAAGCAAGGCATCGAATGGAGTTCCCACACCACATGGTGTGCTTGCCAAGTGGTGCCCGGCTGCGATCATGCTGGCATCATGGCCCCAGATTGCCACCGAATGTGTGGGATGAATGCTGCGAACCACCCCCGTGGATCTTCTGAACAACTCGGTCAGCAAACCCATCCGCGACGGCGTACGCGCCGCATCAAACAAGGGCTTGGTTCGTGCATATGCAACAGCCGTACCGCCAAAAGTCATAGTCGGCATCATCACGACGCCTTCGCCCCCAACAACGTTCTGCAACACCGATATGACGTCAGTCGGTTTCCCTTGAAACCCTTCAAAAGCGTCGAACGAGCTATGGACCAGCACGGTATCCCCACGGGCAATGCCGAGCCCACCGAGCGTGCGTTGAATATCCACCGGAGTAAATGACCTGAAGGTGTTCGAGACGAACCGCTTGAATGCTTTCATGTGCTTCTTCGCACGAATTTTCAAATCCTTCGTAGAAATCATTGTGAAACTATACAGTCCGCATCTCATTGAGCAATTCCGCAAGCGCTTCGCAGCGACGGCGCCGGGATGCCTGTTGAACAGCCTGCGTCTGCGGCAGCACGGCTTTGCCCTGCTGCCAGTCACGCGCCAGCGCAGGCAACACCCGCGCAATCTCATTCGCTGAATCAAGCCGCGCGATGTCATTCAACCCCGCTCCGCGCAGCACGCCTGCCGTGTCACCGTCGGGGTCGGTCAACCCAAGAATGGGCTTGCCAGCGCGCAGGTATTCATAAAGTTTCGCCGGAATCTGGGCATTGCAGTTGCTGGCCTGCATGACCAGCAGGGCATCGACCGCCATCATTTCAGCCAGCGCCTCGCGGTACGGTATGGCAGGGCACAGTTCGATGAAGTCCTGCGCACCGTGGGTTTGGGCCAGGCTTTGCAACAGGTCATCATGCACCGAAGCGCGAAAGCGAATCCGCAGGTCAGCCGGGCTCAGCGTGCCCGCCTTTTGCAAACGGCCGAGCGCCGCAAACAATTGGGTCGGATCACGCTCTGAGGGGTAAACGATGCCGCTGTGCAGCATAAGAAGCGGACGCGTGCCAGCCGCCGGGGCACTGGCACCATGGGACAGTGGCGCGGCAGACGCAAAGCTTTCTTCGTCATAGCCGTTTTCCAGCACCACCATGCGGCTGGCCGCAGCCGGATAGCGCTGTTGGTAGATGCGTGCCGCGCCGGGTGTGGTGAACACACAGAAGCGCGCCTGCGCTGCGGCGTCTGCCTCTATCGCCCGGTAGCTTTGCCTGGTGCGCAAATCAATCGGGTAATCATCCTGCGCCATGGGGTCACGAAAATCTGCAATCCAGGGAATGCCTGTCTTGCAGTGCAGCTTTGATGCAATCACATGCGCGGTGGCGATGGGGTAGGTGGACCAGATCACGTCCGGCTTGTACTCCCCAATCAGCTTGAGCCCCTGGCGCACAGCGTCAAACTTCCAGCTGATCCAGCGGTCCGGCCGGGCCATCCAACCCAGGTAACGCCCCGCGAACTGGAGGTGGCGGGCCGTGTCGAGTGCAAAAGCCCGGCGCACCACGGTACCGGCGGGCACATCGGCCAGCAGGTCATCACTGGCTTTTTCATAGGCACGCGGGTGGGTGCTGAGCACCAGAGGCTGCCAGCCAAATGCTGGCAAATGCTGGACAAAACGCAGTGTACGTTGAATGCCGCTGCTGCCCGCCAGTGGCGGGAAGTGGTAGGCAATCATCAAGACTCGTTTCACGCTGGTTCCTTGTTGCGTTGAACGGTGTCACGCGCAACGAGGCGCTGATAGACGCCCATATGCTTTCTTGCATTGAGAGCCCAGGTAAATTGACTTTTGATAAGTTCGTGGCCACGCGCAGCGAGTTGCTGGCCCAGCCGAGGATCGTCCATCAAGGTTGCGATGGCCTTTTCGATGGCGGGTACCGAGTGGGGGGGTATCAACAGCGCTTCCACACCGTCGGTCACAATGTCCCCGACCCCCCCCACTTGCGTAAAAATACTCGGTGCGCCGACAAACAGGGCTTCAAACATCACGGTAGGCGTTCCCTCCGAATGCGAGGGCAAGATAAAGGCGCTGGCAAAACACATCCATATCTTTACTCGCTGGTGTGGCACAGCACCCACCAGCACCACGACATTTTCCAGACCATTCTTCGCAAGATAGTCTTCGACGTACGATCCCAACTGGTTGTCGCCCACCAGAAACAGGCGCAGTTTTCGCTGACCTTGAGCCACCATATTCCTGGTCGCTTCCAGTAGTTCCATAATACCTTTGACCTCCTTGATGTAGCCCACAAATACCAGGTTCCAGGTATCCGCATGGTCGGCCTTGAGGGCTTGCACCTCTTGCAGTTCTGCATCGCTCAGTGAAAATTTTTCGATGTTGACACCATTGGTGATGTACTGGCTGCGCTCGGCAATTCGATCCTCCGTATATTCAAGTCCGAGCCGCATCCCTTCACCGCTAACGAAGGCATTGAAATCAGCGCCTTCCAGGCCGATACGCACTTTTTCAAAGCAAGCTCTGTTGTAGCTGGGTGCATCAATGATGCAGGTTCGGTGAATGGTGTGCATCACCTTGACCTTGGGAAATAGCTCGTCCCGGCAACGGTTGGCCGCATAACCGCAGGGATAGGTGGCATGGGCATGGATGATGTCGAAAGGCCAGTCCCGGTAAAGGGACTCGATCCGGCTACGGATCCCGTGATACATCCAGTCACCAACCCGCTCAAAGAGCCGGTGTCCGGGCAGCGTCAGATAACGGGGGTGATACACCGGATGTCCGGCATAGTGTTCCTCGTCTGGCACGGCGGCTAGCGCACGGTACGAGGCCTTGAACAAGGTCAACGGGAAGGGCGCCATGGGGAGCGGTTGCATCACCCGCACGACGACCCCCTCCTGCCGCAAAAATTCTGCCTGCTCATGCACAAAAGTGCCCGACACCGGGTTCTGCGGGTTGGGGTACCACATGGTCAGGAACAGGACTTTCATAAGACGCGCTCGCTAGCTTTTGGTCAGTAGTTGCTGGTAAAGGGTGTCATACCGCCGGAGGAAGTCGCGGTTGTCATATTCCGCCTGCGCACGCCGCAGGTTTTCTGCTCCGATACGTTGCCCGAGGGCGCGGTCCGAGGCGAAACGGACCAGCCGATCAGCCAGCGCTGCATCGTCATCGGAGAGAAAAAACAGCGCATTCACATCCTCCTCCTGTAACCAGCACAAGTTACCTGCAATGGCCGAGGCCACCACCGGAACGCCGCAGGCCATGGCCGATTTTGCCCGATCAGTGTAGGCTTTGGCAGTTGGATAAGAAGATTCTATGGCACAGTATTCACAAACCAATGAGCCCCATACAATCAAATGCCTATTGACTTGGCCCCAACCTCACATGATGTTTATTGCCCAAACCCCGCAACCGTCATTGTGTTTGCCACGCCGCCGGCAAGTAGTACTCGGCGCGGCGGCGTGGGTACTGGCGCCTCTTTGCGGCACGGCCCAAGCCCAAAACATCACGCGTGTAGGCCCCGGTTACGCCATTAAATCAATAGCTGCCGCCGCGGCAATGGCAAGGGATGGTGACGTATTTGAGGTAGAAGCTGGCGACTACCCGGGTGACATTGCAGTGTGGACCAAGGACAACATTGCTTTGCGCGCCGTCGGCGGGCGGGTTCGGCTGATAGCCAGCGGCATGGCGGCCGAAGGCAAGGGTATCTGGGTGGTACGAGGTGGGCACATGACAGTGGAAGGCTTCGATTTTTCTGGTGCCCGGGTGGCAGACCAAAACGGCGCTGGCATCCGCTTTGAGACGGGTCGGCTTACGGTACTGGACTGCACTTTTACCGACAATCAAAACGGCATATTGACCGGTAACAACGTGCAGACCGAGCTGGAAATAGTCAACAGCGAATTCGGCTACAACGGTCACGGTGACGGGCTGAGCCACAACCTTTACGTGGGTGAGATCGCCCGCCTGTCGGTAACCGGCAGCTATTTTCATCATGCCAAGGTGGGGCACCTACTGAAAAGCCGGGCGGCCGCGAATCATATCTATTACAACCGGCTGACCGATGAGATGGGTGGCAGCGCGAGTTATGAGCTGGAGTTTGCCAGTGGCGGCGTGGCCTACGTGGTGGGCAACATCATCCAGCAGGGCTCACAAACTGAAAACCCGCACCTGATTTCTTACGGGGCCGAGGGCTACAAGTGGCCCAAGAACGAGCTCTATCTGGTTAACAACACGCTGGTGGACAACCGGCCCCGGGGTGGCGTGTTCCTGCGCGTCAAGCCCGGCACCGTGGCTGTAAAGGCGGTCAACAACCTGCTGGTGGGCAAGGGAACGCTTGACTCGGCCGGGCCGGGCGAATACCGCAACAATTTTACGGTGGACTGGGACGAGTTTGAGCTGGCTGCGCGTGAAGATTACCGGCTCAAGCGCAAGTCAAGGGTGCTGGGAAAAGCCATGGACGCGGGATTGGCCGATGGGCAAAGCCTGATGCCTGACAGCGAGTACGTGCATCCACGAAAAACGATGCGACTCAAAGGCCCAGCACGTCACCCCGGTGCGCTGCAAAGCCTCAAGTGAAACTTTTTTTGATTCAGCCGTTTCATGTCTGACCAGGATTTCTCCACCTCAAAAGGTGATCTGAGCGTAGACCGCTTTGCCATTCACTCCCTGTGCTATCGGGTGGACAACGGCCAACTGCGCTCTTCGGCGCGCGCCGATGAGTTGGCGGATGCCAGCACCGAGATCGATCCGCAGGCGATTTTTGACTACCTTTACTTTCACATCATCCCCTCGCCGCGCACCATCTACAAGGGCATTTACCGGTTGCCGCCAGCGCACTACGCCTCGTTTCAAAACGGCCAGCTCACGGTGGCGCCGTATTGGGTGCCAAAGTTTGACGAACAGCGCAACCCGTCGTTTGACGCCCTCAAGGGTGAATTCAGGCAACTACTGCAGGACTCGGTAGCGGCCCAGCTTGATGGCAGCAAACCGGCCTGCTTTTTGAGCGGCGGCACCGACAGCTCCACCGTGGCCGGCATGATCGCGCTGGCCAGTGGCAGGGCGGCGGCCACCTATTCCATTGGCTTTGATGCGCAGGGTTATGACGAGATGGAATACGCACGCCTGGCGTCGAAACATTTCAAGACCGAGCACCACGAGTATTACGTCACGCCCGACGACCTGGTGCGCAGCATCCCGGCCGTGGCATCACATTACGACCAGCCTTTTGGCAATTCATCCGCCCTGCCCGCCTACTACTGCGCCAAGATGGCGCGTGAAGACGGTGTGACCAAGCTGCTGGCGGGCGACGGTGGGGACGAACTGTTTGGCGGCAACACTCGCTATGCCAAACAAAAGGTGTTTGGCTGGTATGATGGCATTCCGGCTGGACTGCGTACTGGGCTGCTGGAGCCGGTGTCCCGGCTTGGGGTGATGAACCAGATTCCGCTGATACGAAAGGCCGCCAGCTATGTGAACCAGGCCAGGGTGCCGATGCCGGACCGCCTGATGACCTACAACCTGCTGTTTCGCCTGGGTGTTCAGGATGTGCTGACACCGGAGTTGCTCGCTCAGGTGGACCAGCAAGACCCGGCCCAGCAACAACGTCACATATGGACCCAGGCCCGCACTGACCGCCTGGTCAATCGCATGCTGGCGTTCGACTGGCGCTACACGCTGGCTGATTGTGACCTGCCCAAGGTGGTGGGCACCACCGCGCTGGCGGGCGTGGGGGTGGGCTTCCCGATGCTGGACGACCGGCTGCTGGCTTTCTCACAAAAGCTGCCAGCCGACTATAAACTCAAGGGATTAAAGCTACGCTGGTTCTTCAAGGAGGCACTGCGCGGTTTTTTGCCGGACGCGATCATCACCAAGAAGAAACAGGGCTTTGGCCTGCCATTTGGCGTGTGGGCCAACACCCACCCCGCCCTCAAAGCGCTGGCTACCGATTCACTGCACAGCCTGGCCAAACGCGGCGTGGTGCGCGCCGATTTCATCCAGACTCTGCTGACGCAGCGCCTGCCGGAGCACCCGGGCTACTTTGGCGAGATGGTGTGGATTTTGATGATGCTGGAGCAGTGGCTCGCCGCCAAGGCACCGGGATTCAGAATGGGGTAGGTGGCAGTGGATCCCGGAGCAGGTCCGGGATGACAGCCGAGGCGCCCGGGATGACAAGCGAATTGTCATTGCGGGCTCCCACTGCGGTCCCCAATTGTCATTGTGGCCCCAAAGTTGTCACTGCGGCCCCAAAGTTGTCATTGCGGGCTCGACCCGCAATCCATGCAGGCGCACCATGGATCCCGGGTCAAGCCCGGGATGACAGCCGGGGCGCAAGGGATGGCAAGCATGGCAAGCCCGGCAAGCCCGGGATGACATCAATGCCCTGGATCCATCGATTGCCTCACAATCATCGGCATGAACTACTGGGTGTACCTCATGGCAAGCCGGAAGAATGGCACTTTGTAGTAAGCGTCTAGCCGTGGCATATTGAAGGCGTATGCGTTGATAGCGAAGA
>MERZ01000001.1:2488-2658 GCA_001770785.1 Burkholderiales bacterium RIFCSPHIGHO2_12_FULL_61_11 | reverse complement strand
GGCTGCAAACCTTCCGCGCGCTTGAATCCGAACCACGCGCCATTCAGAGTGCGCAGCAACTCGCATCGCTGGTCAGCCTGAGCCGTGCCGCGCTTCGCTACTCCGACTCCATCGCCCGTGTCTCGCTGATCAAGACGCTGGCCGAGGAAGAGCGGGTACGCATCACGCCG
>MERZ01000001.1:0-2479 GCA_001770785.1 Burkholderiales bacterium RIFCSPHIGHO2_12_FULL_61_11 | reverse complement strand
AAGGACAAGTTCGAGGGATTTGAGAGCGACGTGCTGGGCGAGCGCATCGCCGAGGAACTCAAGGCCCGGCTGGGCGCCGACACCGTTGTCGCCAGCGTCGTCAATGGCCAGAAGGGCTTGTGGGTCGGCTTTGCCATTGAGGATGATTCCTATTGGCTACTCACCGACTCGTCCAGATTGGGCCCCTCCCGCGGCAGCACCTGGCTGATCTGGCTCCTCACAGCCGGCGCCCTGTCACTCACCGGAGCAGCTTTCATCGCACGCCTGATCAACCGGCCCCTGAAGGATCTTTCATTTGCGGCCAGCCGCATGCGCGACGGTGATTTCGACGCCAGCCGGCTCGACGAGAGGGCGGCGACCAGCGAGATTCGGGAGGTCAATATCGGCTTTAACCGCATGGCCGAGCAGCTGTCCAAGATCGAGCAAGACCGCGTCATCATGCTGGCCGGTATTTCCCACGACTTGCGCACGCCGCTGGCGCGCCTTCGCCTGGAAACCGAAATGAGCGTGTCAGACCCCGATGCCCGCCAACACATGGCAGCCGACATCACCCAGCTCGATGCCATCATCGACAAATTCCTGGACTATGCCCGGCCCGAGCCACCACGCCTTGAGCCAGTGTCGCTCAATGCCGTGGTGGAAGCCGCGGTGTACGCCGTGGCCGACTACGACGACATGTGCGTGATGGTGAACCTCCCCGAGAACATCGATATCCTGGCCGATCAGGTCGAACTCTCCCGCGTCCTTTCCAATCTGCTTGAAAATGCGAGGCGCTACGGCAAATCGCCAGAAACAGGCATTGCGTTGGTCGAAATAGCCGCCAAGACCCGCGACCAATGGGTGCTGATCAAGGTCCGCGATCACGGCACAGGGGTGGCACCGGAAACCCTCTCCAAACTTACCAGCCCGTTTTTCCGGGGTGACGCGGCCCGCACGGCCGCTACCGGTGCCGGGCTGGGTCTGGCGATTGTCGAGAAAACCATTCAACGCATGGGCGGCATGTTCCGTCTGGTCAACTCGGGCTCGGGCGGGCTGGCCGCGCATATCAGGCTGCGCCGATGCTGACCCTGGAAACGACCGCTTTTCCAACCCGGTTCTATTAGAGAAATAGCGCGTTAGCCCCATCAGGACGGGTCTGCAGTTCTTAGAACAGTCGCATTAAAACAGCAGGGCCACGGCCCGGGCTTCCATGCTCAAGCCCTGCCCTACCGGACCCAGTTTTTCGGCGGTCTTGGCTTTGACATTGACCTGGGTTTCTTGCAGACCCAGCGCCTCGGCAATCCGTGCGCGCATCGCGGGAATATGCGCGGCAAGCCGGGGTGTCTGCGCGATCACGGTGCTATCGATATTGCAAATTTTGTGACCTCGTGCGGCCAGCAGCTGCCCCGTTTTGGCCAGCAGCGCCATGGAATCGGCCCCCTTGAAACCCGCGTTCGTGTCGGGGAAATGGCTGCCAATGTCGCCCAGCCCGGCCGCGCCCAGCAGCGCGTCGGTAATGGCATGCAGCAGCACATCGGCATCCGAATGCCCGAGCAAGCCCTGCGTGTGCGCAATCTCGACGCCGCCAATGAGGAGCTTGCGCCCGGGCACCAGCGCGTGCGTGTCCCAGCCTTCACCGATCCTGAATGGCGGGAGCTGTCCAGGGGGGGAGGCTTGGGCGGAAGTCATGGCGGCGGCTTTCAGGTGGATTTAAGGGTTCGTATTGACGCGGCGCGCGCTGGCATCAAGCCGCGCGGCTGCGACCGATCAGGATCGCTTCGGCCAGCGCGAAGTCTTCGGGATAAGTGACCTTGAAATTTTGCGCGCTGCCCAACACCAGTTTTGGTGCCAGGCCCAAGGCCTCGATGGCGCTGGATTCGTCGGTGACGGCTCCGCCAGCCGCTTCAAGGGCTTGCTTCAAGGTGCCGATTCGAAACATCTGCGGCGTCTGCGCCAGCCATTTGTCGCCGCGGTCCACCGTGCCAGCCACGCGCCCGCCAGCCGCGATTTTCAGCGTGTCCGGCAGCTTGTGCGCGAGCAGCCCGCCGACTTCGTCATGCGCGCAGGCATCCATCAATGCGTTGATTTGCTCGGCAGTGGTCAAGCAGCGGGCGGCATCATGCACCAGCACCCAATCGTGGGTTTCAGCGCCAAAATGCAGCAACACTTCGAGGCCATTGAGCACCGTGTCCGCCCGGCTGGCACCGCCGCGCGCGGCCACGTCAAACGATTTTTCCAGCAATGGGTCAAAGAATCGGTCGCCCGGCGCCACCACCACCAGCGTGCGGGACAACCGCGCCACCGCCGAAAAAGCCGCGAGTGTGTGCAGCACCATGGCTTGCCCGGCGATCACCCGGTATTGCTTGGCCAGCGGGGAGGAGGCAGGCGCTGCCGCGCGTCTGCCCTGCCCGGCGCAAGGAATCAGGGCGAAAAAACGGGCATTGACGGGGTTCGCGGTCATCGCTTCATCATAGATTCTAAAATTGCCCCATGCACTTAC